>JBGCFA010000151.1:0-12469 GCA_045106675.1 Bacteroidia bacterium | reverse complement strand
TTCTCGATCTCCGGTGATGAGCAACAAAGGCGGTGCATCAGCTCTCACATGATAGAGAGGTGCTAGTTCGTCAAGTATGGGTTGAGTCCCTTTGATGCCTCGCTCCTCGCGAACGGTAAAATGCGTAATCGTATGCCCACTAAAAGGAATCAGACCCGCAATCTCATTGGCATCAATATCGTACTTGGCCAACCAGCTCTTATCCAGTCCGACCATACTAGCGAGATAGCCACCCGCTGAATGTCCTGAGATAAATATCAAATCAGGATCACCACCATAGTCGGCAATATGCTTAAATGCCCAAGCTACTGCCGCCGCTGCATCTTCGATATAGACGGGCGCTTTGATCTTGGGGTATAGCCGATAATTAACCGCAATCACGGCCATACCTTGGTTTTTGAGCGCCTCTGGGATGGATTTATTACCCGCCTTGAGGCCACCGCCATGAAACCAGACTACGGTAGGATAAGCTTTTACATTTTCGGGATAATACACATCTAGGACGCAACGCTCAGCGAGATAATCATCCGTTCCCCGCAGGGAGTCGCTATAGTAAGGCAAATCGTCGCGCTGGAGATAAGTAGTATTCTCCTGAGCTTGCGAAAAAAAGTGTCCTAATAATAAACAAAAGACGAGTAATAGCTTTTTCATATATAGATAAGTTGCCACATTTTTTAATTAATTTAAAAATGTAGTCCTCTACTTTTTCGATAAGACGCCCACTTCAAAAGAAAAATATATGATCAGCCTGCAAATAAACGGAGAAACCCACGAACTAGACGTGGCTCCGGGCACCCCATTGCTCTGGGTGATTCGAGAGCAAGCCGGACTGACCGGCACTAAGTTTGGCTGTGGTATGGCTCAATGTGGTGCCTGTACCGTCCATCTTGATGGTGTGCCTGTCCGCTCCTGCGTAACGCCCCTAGCATCCGCCAAAGGCAAGTCTGTAACCACCATCGAAGGAATCAAAACCGAAGAAGGTCAACTCCATGCCTTACAACAAGCCTGGATCGAAGAACAAGTTCCACAATGCGGTTACTGCCAGTCTGGCCAGCTCATGTCTGCCGTAGCTTTGCTGAACGATAAGCCTAATCCAAGTGAAGAGGAAATCGACCAAGCTATGAAAGGCAATATCTGTCGCTGTGGCACTTATCCTCGTATCAAGCGTGGCATCCAAAAAGTAGCGGCTTCTCTCTCTGCTGATAACGCTCAAATCATCGCTGACAATGGGTAAATGGACAAGACGCGCTTTTATCGGCGCTGGCATACTGACCGGAGGTGTATTGATCATGGGTGTGGCTATCCGCCCAGGTAAGCGTATCGGCAAAGTCATGGGCTTGATCGCCGAAGATGACGAAACCGTCGTCAATATTTGGCTCAAAATCAGCCCAGACAATATCATCACGGCTATCCTGCCTCATGCAGAGATGGGCCAAGGGGTACACACTGCCTTGATGATGATGCTTGCAGAGGAACTAGAAGCGGATTGGGACAAGATGCGTTTTATGGAGGCTCCGGCCGATAAGGAATATGCTAATTACATTCTCGCCAAAGGATTTCTGGGCAGTATGTTCAAGATACCGGGCTTTTTAGACAAGACTGTAGATGGCGCATTGCTCATGGCAACTAAGTCTATGGGATTGCAAATTACTGGTGGCAGTGCCTCTATCCGTTTTACCGGAGCCGAAGGCATGCGGGTAGCGGGAGCATCTGCCAAAGCAGTTCTCTTGCAAGCCGCCGCCGATAAGTGGGGAGTCCCGCTCGCGGAACTCAAAGCCGAAAAGAGTTATATCCATCATAGTAAGACTAATAAATCTGCCCCCTATGCAGACTTTGCTAAGGAAGCAGCTGAACTAAGCGTTCCGGCGAAGCCAGTACTAAAAGCTCCCGCAGATTTCACAATCATTGGTACTTCTCCTGGGAGAGTCGACATACCCGCCAAAGTAGACGGTACGGCCCAATTTGCCCTGGACGTGAAGCTACCGGGCATGAAGTACGCCACAGTACAATCACCACCTGTATTTGGCGGCAAACTCAAATCCGTAGACCAAAGTCTCGTCAAAGAGATGGCCGGTGTCCAAAAAGTAATCGAACTAGAGGATACAGTTGCAGTCGTTGCTGATGGCTATTGGATTGCCAAAAATGCATTGAGTAGCCTCAATATCAGCTACGACAATCAAAGTAATGATGGACTGAGTCAAGAAGGTATCTACGCACAATTTGGTCAAGCGCTGGATAATGCTGCTGAGTTAGAAACAGATCTTGAAAAAGGCAATGCCCTCAAAGCCCTCGAAAGTGGCGAGATCAAAAGCCTATACGAAGCCGAATATCAAGTGCCTTATCTCGCTCATGCCACCATGGAACCCATGAATGCAACGGCATGGTATCAAAATGGCAAATGTGAAATCTGGGTAGGTTGTCAAAACCCCCTAGGCTTTAGAGCTGCCGTAGCTGAAGCACTAGATATAGATATGGACAATGTCATCTTCCACAATATGTTGATGGGAGGTGGTTTTGGGCGTCGCTCCGAAACAGATGTTGCCGTACAAGCAGCCCTCATCGCCAAAGAAGTAGATTATCCCGTCAAACTGATCTGGTCACGCGAGGAAGATACTCGTCAGGATTATTATCGAGAAGCTACGGTCAGTCGCTTCAAGGCGGCCATAGACGCAGAGGGCAAGCCCAAGGTTTGGCTCAATCAGTTTGTCTATAAGATGCATCCCCCAGAAGCCTCATATATCCCTTATTCCATCGAGCATCAGCATCTCCAGTATGCAGACGTAAAGTTGCCGATTCCGTGGGGTAACTGGCGTAGTGTGGCCCACTCCAATCATGCATTTTTCACAGAGTCATTTATAGACGAATTGGCGCATCAGCAAGAAGCTGATCCCTATGAGTACAGACGTTCCTTGCTAAAGGAAAATCCCAAAGTGCTCAAAGTCCTCGAAATGGCTGCCGAAAAAGCCAATTGGGGTCAAATGCTACCCGCAAATCATGGCCTTGGCATCGCGGTCCATGTTGCTTTTGGGACGGTTACGGCTCAAGTAGCAGAGGTTTCCGTCATTGAGGGTAAGCTCAAAGTACATCGAGTAGTTTGTGCCGTCGATCCCGGTTATGCTGTCCACCCTGACAACTTTATCGCCCAAATTGAAGGCGGTATCATATATGGTTTGACTGCAGCAATGTATGGTGAGATCAACATCGAGAAAGGCGCTG
The DNA here is from genome assembly GCA_045106675.1 of Bacteroidia bacterium. Taxonomy (GTDB): domain Bacteria; phylum Bacteroidota; class Bacteroidia; order J057; family J057; genus JBCAWW01. The sequence goes on along the minus strand of JBGCFA010000151.1, from coordinate 9,253 downwards.
TGGTAGAAAGCAATTTCCACAACTATCAGATGCTACGAATGGATGAATCACCTAAGTTTGAGACGCATATTATCAATAGTCATGGTCCGATCGGTGGAGCGGGTGAGCCCGGTACGCCTCCGATTGCCCCTGCAGTAGCGAATGCAATATTTGCCGCCACAGGTAAACGAGTGCGACAATTACCTTTTAAGAATACTGATTTAAGCTAAAGACGAAAACTTGCCTTATAATCCTTCCCGGAAATATCATTTATGGTGTTTTCGGGATTTTTTTGTTCAGGATATGTCATGGTGTTTTTCACTCCTTCGGAGAACGCTTTTATCCATCTTTATTGGGGACAGGGAGAGGAACAAGCTTAAGCAAATATCAAATTCTTCAACTCAAAACCCACGACGAGACTCATCATACAACTCAATCACAATCCCTCCAAAACGAGCCTCATTAGCCCTAAAACGTTTGCTCCCGATATAACAATCGTTGCTGTCGTACTTCTGATCAGTCCCCTCATAATAGCCTTGGCAGCCTCCACTAAAGGAAGTATTTCCAAAGCTTACTTTGCGACCTTGAGCGTCAGTGACCAATGCCTTGCAATCTACGCAGATATAGGTCGGATAACGCGAATATTTAGAGACTCGACTGCTGCAATTGGGGCAAATTTGGAGGTATTCTTTTTCGCTGATTTCGGGGGCATAGATCAAGTTGGTCCATTTCCCAATTGCCTTGTACTGCTCCCAATTGAGTTGAGTAGTATTGCAGATTTCATTGGAAACATGGATGATCTTGCTCGCAAACAGATTATTTGTCAGCCTCACCCCTTTCCCTAACCAAAGCGGCTTATAGCGCAAAAACCATTCAGGCTTTTGCGTCATAAATCGCCAAGCTGCTTCGCTGGTGGCAAATTGATTAAATGAGTAGCAATTAATTTGCTCAGTGCCAGCAAAGACTTTTTTCTCCTCTCGCTGAAATTTGAAGTGCTGCTCAACATATACCAATCTATAGATTTGTCCCTCGGGATTTTGGTAGCGGAGCAGAACGTCTTTCTCCTTTAGTTGGCGCAAGCTGTAAAAGTAATGCTCTTCTAAAGTCAGCTTTTGAGCTTCAGCGGCCTTCGCCTTGCGTTCCTTTGCCTGATTTTCGAGATGCCGCTCATATAGATTGGGAGAAGCCTGTCTATAAAATGCGACTCTATTTCCAGAAGAAATCACCTTCCCACTTTTTTGTTCGATTAGCTTTTCTTCGATAAAATCCAGCTCAGTATCTGTATTGTGGACGCGTTGCTGGATCAGTTCAAATAGACCATCAGCACTGATCGTATGTTGGGGCTGATAATCAAAACGTTGAGTCCATTCAATAGCTGGCAGAATTCGCTTTTGCTCGACATCTACAATATATCGCTGATTAGGAATATGGATGGTCCCGTATTCATTGGGCTTCAATTTAGATTGATCGGCTGGCTGTTCGTTGACCACCAATAAACCGGACTGATGATCAATGAAGGCATTGGCAATTTTACGTTCCCGACTAGGGACCAAACTAAAATCGCCCCACTCTGAGGCTTGTGCTAGATCTAGGTGCATATCTCTACAACTTAGCAAATATTAGCCAAGCTCAAAATAGAATTTCATCCCCATTAAAAGCTAGACAAGGTTCATGAATCCTGCTTTTTTATCTGTATTTTAATCCTAGAAACTACGCTTTATACATGTCAACAGAAACTACTAGCGCCCAAGCCAAAATTGTCTCAGGCGATGATTATATCCAAAGTCTCAGAGGCCGCAAGCTGAACGTTTACCTCTTTGGGGAGAAGGTTCCTGAGATTGTAGACCACGCAATGATTCGCCCCTCAATCAATGCTGTGGCAGAGACCTATGATCTGGCCGTTCGGGAACCAGAACTCGCTTCTGTGATTTCTCCCTTCACCGGGGAACGTATTAGCCGATTTTTGCATGTGTGTACAAGCGTGGCAGATCTTGCCAATCAAAACAAAATGCAGCGCAAACTTGGCCAAAATACCGGCACTTGTTTTCAACGTTGTGTAGGCATGGATGCTTTCAATGCGCTTTACTCAACTACTTTTGAGATGGACGAGCGTCATGGGAGCGTATACCACGAACGCTTCAAATCCTTTCTCAAAATGACGCACACCTATAATTATGTAGTGGGTGGAGCCATGACCGATGTGAAGGGAGATCGCAGTTTAGCGCCTCATGAGCAAGAAGACCCGGATATGTTTGTTCATATCGTCAAACGTACAGAAGAGGGCATCTTTGTTAGCGGCGCCAAAGCACATCAAACGGGTTGTTTGAACTCACATTGGATGGTACTGATGCCTACTATGCGGCTAGGCGAAGGCGACAAAGCTTATGCAGTGATCGGCGCTGTTCCCGTAGAAGCGGAGGGCATCACATACATTTATGGCCGTCAATCATGTGATACTCGCAGCATGGAAGTAGGCGATCTAGACGTTGGCAACGCGAAGTTTGGTGGCCAGGAAGCGATGGTACTACTCGACAATGTGTTTATCCCTTGGGAATATGTCTTCATGGATGGCGAGTATGATTTTGCATCCATGTTGGTAGAGCGATTTACGGCTTATCATCGTCGCTCTTATGTCTGCAAAAGCGGTCTAGGAGATGTATTGATCGGAGCGGCAGCGACGATTGCGGATTTCAACGGTGTTGAACGCGCCTCTCACATCAAAGACAAATTGGTGGAGATGACGCATCTCAATGAGACGATCTATGGGACGGGAATCGCCTCCTCCTTGCAAGGCTATCCGACCAAGTCAGGCGCTTATATCTGTGATGAAATGCTCGCCAATGTTTGCAAACATCATGTGACCAAGATGCCTTACGAAATTGGTCGTCTCGCTCAAGATTTAGCGGGAGGATTAGTGGTAACGCTACCTTCAGAGCAAGAATTACGGCACCCTGAGATTGGGCCATTGATGAGAAAATACCTCAAAGGCAAAGCCTCCATCTCAGCTGAAGATCGCATGCGTATCCTACGCCTGATAGAAAACATGACGCTAGGCCGCAATGCTGTTGGTTATCTTACAGAGAGTATGCACGGTGCAGGCTCACCCCAAGCGCAACGCATCCAGATCGGTCGATCCATGCAAATCGAATACAAAAAACAACTCGCCAAAGTCCTCGCAGGCATTGCCCCAGCCGAAGATCGCGAAGCTTTCGAAAACGAACTCAACTCCTACTACGGACGTGTCTTCAAAGTACAATAACTACAGAACTATAAAATTCATGACTACTTTTCGCAAAATTTTCTTGGGGGCTTTCATGGCCCTCTGTTTGAGCGTTAGCCTACAGGCGCAATCCCCTCAATCCCATCAATCCACTACCCTAGAGGCGGCAGCGCCCAGATCCGTAGGCCTCTCCACTACTCAACTAGCAAATATTGATGCCCTCTTCGAGGAATACATCGACAAGGGCTTTATCCCAGGAGGTGTCGTTATGGTCGGGAGAAAAGGCAAAATCGCCTACTACAAAAGTTTCGGCAATAGCAATATCAAAAAGGAAATTCCCTATAAGAAGGATGATATTTTCAGAATCGCCTCTATGACTAAGGCGCTCACTACGACAGCGGTCCTCAAACTCTATGAGCAAGGTAAATTTCTCCTAGACGATCCAATCGCGACTTATATCCCTGCCTTCGCCAATACAGAGGTGATGACTTCTTTTGATGAAAAAGAGGGTACTTATGAAACGGAGCCACTAGAAAGTCCTATCAGCATTCGACACTTATTGACCCATACTTCGGGGATTCCCTACCCTTTTGGCGATCCTGCCAAAACCATTTATAAGCAAGTAGATGCCGATAAGTTTGGTCTGAGTCACAAAGACGCTAGCACCGAAGAAATGGCAAATAAGATTGCGGCACTACCCCTGATGCACCAGCCAGGTGAAAAATGGACCTATGGACATAGCGTAGATGTACTTGGCTATCTGGTCGAAGTCGTTTCGGGTCAGACTTTGGGGGAGTATTTGGCAGAGCATGTATTCCAACCGCTTGGCATGAAAGACACTTATTTTTATTTACCTGAAGATAAGCAGGACCGCCTTATTCCGGTATATGGGGAGTTAGACAAAGTAGGATTGCGCAAAATGCCTGACATGCTCTACAACTATCCGACTTACGGTCGGGATGATTATTTTGCAGGCGGAGGCGGCCTCTCGTCTACTGCGATGGACTATGCGATATTTTGCCAAATGATGCTCAATATGGGCGAATACAACGGTAAGCGCATCCTCAGTCGCAAAACCATAGAACTGATGACAACAGATCAATTGGCACTGATGGGCATCGATACAGGAGGTCTTTTTGGAGGAGATGGCTCTTCCTTTTGTTTGGGTTATGCGCTCAGTACAAAAAGTAGTCTAGCAAGCGTACACGGCTCAGAAGGCGCTTTTTCGTGGGGTGGTATCTTCAACACCAAATACTGGATCGATCCTCAGGAAGAAATGTTTATGGTTACAATGGCGCAAATGCTGCCCTTCTACCATCAAGAGTTTTGGGAAAAACTCAATACCATCATTTATTCTTCGATAGATGATTAGGGCTTACTGATGTTTATTTCGTTTGACCGAGAAAGTATTCCTTACAATCGTCCCTAAATTAAGACCGGAGTTTAATTCGCATTTTTCATCGTTTTGGAAACCTCATATTCGAACTTCCTAATAACTTTTACGTATAAGTCCAGTAGTGAAGAATAATTCAATGAAATTGAAACAAAAGATTAGAGCCATGATCAGTAAGTTCGAAATACTGAATGAGGTAGAAATTGAATTAATTGTTGAAAAAACCATTGTCGATGTATTTAAAAAGAATACAATCTTGTTGAAAGAGGGACAAATCCCGACAAAGTGCTATATGGTAGTAGAAGGCTGTGTAAGAGAATATATTATCAGAGATGGAGAAGAAAAATCAACGGATTTCTTTATGCTAGGCGATACATTTACCCCCCATTCAAGAGACAACAAACCCTCAAATCATTATTGGGAATGTGTAGAAGATTGCATTTTAACCATCAGTAACAAAAGTTTTGAAGAAGAGATACGGGCAGCGCTCCCTAGACTTGACGCGGTCTTTACAGAAATCGCGATAGAAAAGATAAACCGTGCAAAAGAGGAATGGAGTCAATTTATCTCTTCTTCACCTGAAGAACGATATCTTAATTTGCTTGAAACAAAGCCCCAGCTTCTAAACATCGTTCCCCATCACCAGATAGCCAGTTATCTTGGCATGAAACCACAGTCATTAAGTAGAATTCGTAAAAGGATTTCAGATAAGAAAAAGTAATTGACGGAATGATTTGACTCGACTCAATCCCAGCAATCATCTGAAAATAAAAAGTTCAGAATAATACCCAATTGTCTTTTGCAAGCAAGTTCGTTGAAGCCAACAACATCATAAGACCTTCGAATCCTATAGGTTAATATGCTTCGTCATTGATTCGCACATTTATTGAGTGTTTTTGAAAGAATCCTCGCTCATTAACTTTAGTGAATGAATCAAAAGCTCATAAGCCTTAATTTTGAAGAATAATGATCAGAATTAAGACTAAAACCTATGAGAATCTTCATTACCTCCCTATTCATAATCATATTAGGAGTTCTCCCAATCTCAATAAGTGCCCAACAAAACATCATTCCCCAAGAAGAAAAAAATCAGGAGTGGGAAGTAGTCAAAACAGACAAAAACGACGAACCTACTTGGGTAATTTATACGCGTAAAATAGCTGGCACAAATTTCTTGGAGTATAAAATTGAAGGTGATGTAGCATCATCTCCCAAAGCTTGTGTTGCTTTATTTAGGGAGGATATTCATAATCAGGCGGATGACTCAACAAATAAAAAGTACCCTACATATGAAATCGTAGATGAGTCTAAAGAGGGTTTTTTAACATATGTAATTCACAAAGAACCTTTTCCGCTGAAAGACACAGAAATGAGTGTCAACTACGTATTTTTCAATGATGAAGATGGAAGTAAAGGAGTAAGATGGCATGAAGCATGGGATGACTGTCCAATTCAGCCCTCTAAAAAATTGAGCCGAGTTCAAACTTTTAGAGGATCATGGTATTTTTTACCCATTTCTAATAAAAACAGCAAAGCAATAAATAGCGTCCAGTTTGATCCTCAAAAAATGCCGCTATGGTTGGTTGAACCAATGGTATTTAAATTTTTAAAAGAAGGATTAGAAAACATGAGGAAAATGCCACCAAAGTAAAACCACGCAATAAGGTTTATTTAAGTCCATTTTCTATTCATGCCCAATCATGGAGAAAGCAGAGCGCTTTACCTCATGCTAAGAGGTTTTTCTCCACGAGATTAACCATTCATAAAATACAAATCATGAAGCCTTTATTAATACGCTCAATGGGGATCCTATGCCTTATTTTCAGCTTTCAAATATTTGCTCAAGCGCAGGAAAAAGGGAAATTGGCAGTAAATGTGTCAATTGACATAAATGCCTCCGCTGCAGAAGTTTGGAATATCTTAGGTACGCAGTTTGCTGAAATTGAAAAATGGTCAAGCGCAATCACTAGTTCTGAAGAAGTTCCTTATAGTCAAGTACCTTCACACATTGTTGCTATGTCAAACTCACTAGTAGCTGGTCGAAAAACCAAAAGTAAAACAATTGACGCAACAGAAATTATCGTCGAATACTCAGATGCAAAAAAAGCCTTGACTTTTGTTAACGCCGAAACCCCTTCATTTCTGGTTTATGCCATAAACTATACCCAGGTAAGCACCCTTGCAGCCAATCAATCTCGAGTAACTTTTGATATTGAACTACAGTTAAAAGGCCTCCCAATAATATTTAAGTCGGTTTTTAAAAAGAAGATGACCAAAGCGATGACCCAGCTCCAACAGGATTTAAAACAATATGTTGAAGCTAATTTATGAGTGTAAAACAAAGAAGTAGGCCTTATTATTTTCATCAGTTTCTGCTTCTTTTTTGTCTGCGGCTCTGCCGAACGCTCAAATCCAGATGCTGCCCTTTTATCATGAGGCGTTTGGGGAAAATCTCAATACTACAGTTTATTCTTCGATAGCAGATTAAGGAGTTGCATACACCCTGAGCGTTCGGCAAAGCCGGTGTCCCTTGCTCTCCCAAATACCACTAAAGCCTTGTGGTAAGACAAACCAATCACCCGCAAAGTAGGTCGTACTCTCACCATCCGAGGCCGTGATCGTAATCAGACCTGCTAAAACACCAATTAATTGTTCCGGCAATGGCTTGGCAATTTTTCGTTCATGAGGTGTTTCGGCTTCGATGCTCACACTCAATTCGATGCCAGTAGCTAAGACATCACGATAGCGTTCGACCCCGTCGGTAGAATCAATCAGGGTGAGGTCAAAGCCCGATAGTTTTGCTTGATCTAGTGGTGAAGGGAGTAAGCCCGTTAATTGCTCGCTGGAGTCAGCGCGGCGAGTGGTGATTACGGATAACTCATAATAATAATCTCCCTGCGTTTCCCATGTACCCGTATAGCCACGATGTGCAAAAAAATAATCGCCCGTTTCAAAAAAGCGTTCGGCAAGGCCGGGAGGACTGATATGAGCACGGCCGTTGAGGACATACAAAAACTCATCGATCCCAAAGTTGTTCATCTTACTTGCCCAAGTCTCACTCGAAACAATGTACACACTGATTTCTGGTCCACGGTAGAGATTTTTTTGAAAAAATTTCCGCTCTGGCTCTTGCTTATTTTTGATTGCTTTGAGCCCTACTCCAGAAAGTACAGCCTGATCCAAGGAAAGTGGACGGATTACTTTTTTTTGTTCGGACTGGGCACAAGCAGGAAGCAATAGCCTTATGATCAAGATCAGGCAAAAGCTAATTTTCAAAGTTGGCATAATGGTCTAGTTAAGTAGCATTGTGGTTGAATATAAACCACAAAAGTAGATGGGTTCAAATTGTCTGAGACTCTTTTTTGCTGCTTCGCAGAACGCTTGCTTTCATAGATGTCTGCAATACATCCCTAGCGATATAAGCGTTCGGCGAATCAGCCGTAGCCACACAACACCTAATAACCATTGGTCGATAAAACGCTCTGCAAATAGTCCGTAGAAATCGCGACAATACAATCTTGTCCGCTCACACTATCTTGGGTAGTTGATGAAATCACGCCTAAAAGATGGCCATTTGCATCAATCAAGGCCCCTCCACTCGCTCCAGCAAGATTTACTCCTGCAGGCTGGCCCACCAAAAGCTTATTGTCTTCGCTACGCACAAAGGTGCTTTCATAGACCTGGCAATCATCCTCACTATAGGGACAACCCAAGAGATATACCTTTTCGCCTTTGAGGGGAATATCTTTTCGCAGTTTCAAAGTCTGCAATCCAGAACTGATACTAGAGACGCTAAATACCAACCAATCCCTCTCGGTGATGGTGGATTCGGGGCCGTTGAGAATTTCGGATTTGTCCTCGTTGATCAGTTTGTCGATCACAACTGAGTCTGTTCGAGATCCTTTGGAGCGCATTATCCAACTCGCGAGATCCTCATTGACTGAGACCCCTGTTTGTTCTTTGTTGGCAGCTATCCACAATACATGCTTGGCCGTAACAGCTAAAGTATCCTTACCAGTATCGATCAAAAATCCACTCCCGGCATAAGTAAAGGATGGGCTAATGTATTGATCCCCATTTTGATATTGGACTTCGTTGACGAGGACAATGCTAGGCCACTCATTGATAGGTTTTTGAGCCCACTGATTGAGTGTCGATTGATGACAAGCGCCCAGTATTAATACTAAGAAGAGGTATTTCCGCATAAGAAACAGTTTGAAACGATTTACGGCTCAATTTAGCTTCAAACGAGAGGCTTAGTTTGCGAAAAATGCCTTAGAAAGTGGTCTATCTAGCTATCTATTTTACTGATAACCCTGGGCTTGTAGATGGAAGAGTTCGGCGTATAAGCCATCCTTAGCCAATAGCTCCTCATGTGAACCGAGTTCGACTTTCTCTCCTTTGGTAAGCACTAGGATACGGTCCGCCATGCGAACGGTAGAGAACCTATGCGAAATCAAAACCGCAGTCTTGCCTTTGGTGAGGTCGGCAAAGCGTTCGAAGACTTCATACTCAGCCCGCGCATCTAAGGCTGCGGTAGGCTCATCGAGGATCAATAGTTGGGCGTTTCGCATATAAGCACGACCGAGAGCGACCTTTTGCCATTGTCCGCCGGAGAGATCCACGCCGCCATCAAAACGGCGACCGAGCATCTGTTCGTA
>JBGCFA010000150.1:0-8881 GCA_045106675.1 Bacteroidia bacterium | reverse complement strand
GCGGAGATGTTCTATCGGCAAAAGGCATCGCAAATGCTCCTCGTAGTTTTGATGCGTTTAACCTAAGTACAATCAAATGTCTATTTTTCAGTCAATGACCATGATTTTTTGCGTTCGGCTCAGGCCGTCCTCCTCATAAGTGAGCAAATAAAAACCGGACCGCAAATCAGCGATCGGCAAGCAGCCAAGGGCGACTTCTTCATCTGACCACCTCACGACTTGTCTAGCTTGCAAATCCCAAAGCACAAAGTCCTTTAAGTCGTGGGTACTGCGTTCAATACAGATTTGATCCACTACTGGATTGGGGAAAATTCGTACATAAAGCGCTTCGAAAGCTGGGAGCTCATTGTTCCAAGCGGCAAGCGCATTGAGGGGAATTTCATCGCCGGTCTCATCTTGGGCAAAACCTTGGGTAAAGCTCAAGCTACGCAGACTCCATTCTTGCTTGGCGATATCATCAGTGATCACGATGTTGATATCAGCCGCTTTGCCTCCACCGATTAGGGCTTGCTGATTGAGGCGAGTCAAACCCACTGCTATTTCACCATCTGCTCTTTGGTCTTTGTACATCCCGAGCATCTCTGCGCCTTCATTCCCCAACCAAGAGTCCGAAAAATCGACCCATAATTGCCCAGGAGCGACGATTGAGGTATCATAGCCAACATTAAACCGAAGGCCATAGATGGAGGTAGGATTGATACTATCTCCCACAAAAACTTGAATCACAGCCGTATCGCCCGGATTGATCACTTGCGGGATCAAAAGCGTCAACGGGACACCTGACTCCACAAAATTATCGTCTTCCTTTTTTTGATGGATCGAACCAAAATTGAGGGAGATGGCGAGTGTGTCCAAGGCATTGAGCTTACCATTACCATCGCTATCGGCGTATTTGTGGTTTACTCCTGCGGAGAACGCGCTGTCCCATGGCAGAGATGCTTGGGGTGTCCATAAATTGGTAGCGCCTAGCCGACTATAGCCACTATCGCCATATGCTAATCCCAATTGGAGTAAGTCTCCCATATCTGCGATGCCATCGTTGTCCGTATCACCGGGATAGACAGGATCAATGGGCGTATTGGAGGCAGAGAAAAGACGGAGGGCGGGATCGCCTTGGAGGAGAAATTGGCGGGCGTGATTGCGATATTGGATTCCAGGCAAAGAATCGACGATAGTCATAATTGCTTGCCGATTGACATCTCCAATCCTTGCATTGGGATTTTGGCCGAATAGAGTGGCAAAATGAATTTTGGCAAAATCACGAGCGGGATTGAGATAGGATGCTGGATGGATGTTCAGAAAGGCGATCCCTCCCCGACTCGGTAAGTACAAAAAACGTTGACCTCTGCTTGTAAATGGGCTAGAAATTCCAGCACCATCAGGAACCAAGTACCCAAAAAAAGTGAGTGGTCTTCCCCAATTATCAAATTCTAGAGATTCTTTTTCGTACCAACCCAAAGGAGATGTATTAGTTGTATAAGAACCTAGACCGCAGATCAAACCAACCCCTTCATTGAACCACTGATTAGCAATCCAATATTGAGGAGGTAGTGAATTTGAAGGTATTTCCAGATGATATCCCAATGGAAATCCATGAAAAGGGGAACGCATATGTAATTGCGCAAAATAAGCGCCAAGATCATTAGCCCTTATTCCTAAACTGGTCCCACCATGCATCACAGCTCTTTGCTGCCACTCTGCCCATGGTGTGTGTTCAAAAGTATCTACTTTCATCAAATATGCCATGCCGTCGAAATTGGACCGTATGCCCAGACGACCAATTGCTAGAGGTAAGGTAAAAGTAGTGGTTTCAGCTAAGGGCCTCACAAACTCATGGTCTGTTTCAGGATAGCCATAAGTAGGCACCAATGCCCAAGGCTGGCCCCTCAGATCATAGCCCGCCTTCCCCCAAAGCAAAATATATTCAGGCACCACATTCCAAGTCGCCAAAGCACAATTGACAAAGCGTTTGATCGCCAAAGGCGTCATTGAGCCATAGCCAAACTCCTCATAGATTTCGTCAACATAGACCACTTTGGCACTCAGCGGCTCCACCGTAGAGGTATCTCGATACAAGGCATAAGCGTTCGCCGAAGTAGCCAAAGATCGATGACTAATAATCACAAACTGTGCTCCGGAGTCTGGATCACAAAGATTACTGAGACTGGTATGACTTTCGATCTGCGGTACCCGAACGCCCAAATCACTCACTAGGCGCACATTTTGGCTACTATCTCTCAGGGGAACTAAGATTTGCGCCTGCCCATTGTTGATCAAGCCTTTGCTGCGGATGCCTAACGTCTGGTCCCAAGCATAAAGAGTATCATTGCCATCTACTTGCTCAAGGTCAAATCGAACGGTAGCATTTTGGTCCCAGCGTGAGATCAGAACGGAGCTTTCGCCGATTAGGCTTGGAAGACGATCATAAACGAGGCTCAGGCCGCAAAGATTGTTATTTTCCACCGGAGAGCGCCAAGCTTCAAAAGTCAAATCGAGTACAGATGGCAAAACTTGGGTGCGCCCGTAGCAAAATTCCCGCATCACTACCTGCGACCAACTCATCACGGTATCCCAAAGAATGGTGTCGGCATCGCTAATGCGATAATGATGCGGACTATTACTACGCCCAAAAATCCGAGTACGATACTCGATTGTCTGTAAGTGGGTATCAGCCGCGATCAGCGGAATTTGCAATTGCAATGGATCGCCAAAACCAAAACCTCGCCCCACATAACCCTCACCCGTCACATAATCTGAGTTGAGCGTATAAAAACTATCAAACTGACCGCCGCCGCCAACCACATATTGGCTCTCGGCACTATCAGGATGATATTCGACAATCTGTTCAAAAGGAAAACTCGGCTCAGGGTTATAAGCGCTATAGTTGGTTTCAAAAAAATCGACCGTCCGTAGCCCTAATTGGTTGGACCAAGTGAGAAAATAGACTGCAGTATCTGAGTAGAGAGAAATTCGAGGCTGTGGCTGTATGCTGGGGTCAGGAATTCCCGTGACAGGATGACGATACATCAGCGCATCAACTTGGCCATCATTGCGGAAGCCCACAAATTCGAGATAGTCTAACTGATTATTGCTCTTTTGGACGTAAACCCGCTGTTCCGCACCGCGATAATACAATTGCAAATAGTCAGGATTGACGCTACTCAGATCATAGCCTGCGGCCAATAAATCCGCTTGACCCAGTCGATAGACGCCATCCTCCCAAACTTTGAGCGGAATAAAAGTCCTACTAGGATCGCTCTGGTACCATTCATTGCCATAAAAACCTTGCGGGGCTTGGCCCCAACTAAGTAGCATCCCCAAGAGCAAGGGAAGGAGAATCATGGTGTTTTTGAGCTGTATCATATTACTGCCGACTTAGACTTTGGTATGCTACTAAGTTTCTGCCTTTTTGCTTCTCAAAAAAGGACATAAATTGAGGATGCTGGGAATCTTAAATAAAGTCAATATTGACACAAACGTTGATATATCTCTTATAGAGCATATTTCATCATGCCTATTTCACACATACTGGAATGAATAATAGTCGTATCATTGGCTTACTGCAAACCTTTTCGGCGACGGAGATGCGACGCTTAGGAGAATTTGTGCGTTCTCCCTATTTCAACAAACATGAAGGAGTTTTGGCACTTTTTGCGGTCTTGGAGGCTGCTTATCCAGACTTTAGCTCTTCTTCTCTCGATCGAGAACGCTTGTGTCAATGCTTACTATCCCACGTTATCAGCCTGCAACAACTACAAGATATCACCTCCTATTTGACTCGTTTGCTAGAGCGTTTTCTCGCGCAAGAGCGTTGGGAGAGCCAGCCTCTACAGCGGCAAGGGCAATTGGTATTCTCTCTGCGAGAACGTAAAATGTCCAAGGAACATCTGCGCGCCTATATCAAGTGGCAAAAACTCCTACCCAAGCCTCAAAGCGTATCTGAGTATCTAGACTACTACCACATTGAGGAGGAAGGCATGCACACCCAAGTCCTTGAACGTAAGCGTAAAACTGCGCCTCATCTACAAAAAGCTATTCAAGCATTTGATCATTACTATCTCCTCAATCGACTCCGCTATGCCTGTGCATTACTCAATCGTCGGATAGTATTGGCAGATGAGGCAGAACTTAGCTGGGCGAGGCAATTGTATCACCATATCAACGAAAATCGCACTCAATGGCAGACTCATCCTCTGATTGTCGCTTATCATCAGCTATTTCATTTGCTTGACCATGAAGGAGAAGATGAATTTCGAGCCATAGAGGAGCATTTGGAGGCTCATCTCAGCCTGATTTCTCCGGCTTCTCTGCGAGAACTTTACGCCCACTTGATGAATTTTTGCATCAAAAAACTCAATGAGGGAAATCAAGACTATCAGGCACGGCTTTTTGCGCTTTATCAGGATCAGTTGGCCCAAGGGATACTACTAGACGAAGGTCAAATCAGTCCCGCGGATTATAAAAATATTGTTTCTCTCGCTTTGCGGAACGAGGCATTTGATTGGGTGGGAGCGTTCATCGAAGATTACAAAAACAAACTCCCGCCAGACAGACAAGAAGTAGCCTATCGCTATCAAAAGGCAAATTTGCACTTTCACCTAGCGGATTACTCTAGTTGTTTACGCCTGCTGCGAACGCAAGAGTTTGAAGATTCATATTATCAGTTAGGAGCCAAAACGATGGTATTGAAAGTTCACTTTGAGACGGGCGATTTTGAAGCTTTTTATTATGCTGCGGCGGCATTTGAGTCCTTTTTGCAACGCAATCGAAAAATCCCCGCCTACCAAAAGGAGTTATATTTAAACCTAATTCGTTTTAGTAAGCGATTGGCGAAGCTGTATATTCAGCATCAAATCGGGAGTAGTATGCTCAAAAAGGCACAACTCTTGCGCTTAGATAAACGTCTGAGCAAACATCGAAAAATCGCTCAAAGTGCATGGATTCTCTCAAAAATGGACCGATTGCTTGTCCAACAAGGCATCTTTTCCGATAGCTGAGTTTTTTTGGTACTTTCGAATTCATGAATTCACTCCTCATAAGAACCATTTCAACAATGAAAAAACATCTCTTTCAGATTTTCACATTATTAGCTATGCTAGTTTTATTCACTGCATGTGGTGGAGAAAACGCAGATACGGATTCCAATGCAGCTGCTGACATGGCAGCCGATGCAGCGGAGCAACTCACAGAAATACCAGAAAGCGCCGCCGCAGGAGACGCCATTTGCCTCTGGCCTAAAGTAGGTTTACGTGATGCCGCTGGCACAGGCAATGGCATCAAATATCTAGCGACGGTATCGTTCGGCGAAGCCGTAAGCCCTACCGGAGAAACCGAGGAAGTCGGTAACGCAAACTTCCTTCAAGTACGATTGAGTGATGGCAAGGAAGGCTGGGTAAAAGAAAGTCTTTTTGCAGAAAACGCGATGGTCTATGTCTCTACTTCTGAAATTGACGTCTATCCACGTCCTGATTTGATGACCTATAAAGGCCAAAAGTTCAAGCGTGGTGATATCGTCGCAGTAAGCAGTAATGAGCAAGACGAATGGGTCGAAGTTTTTGGTCTAGAAAAGAAAACCAAGGGTTGGATCAGAAGTTTGGACGATCTCAGCGATGCCGAACTTGACGTTACCGTCGGAGTACTATTCAATCGTGCTATCACAGAAGGCAAAAAAGCAGATAAAGAGAAATTGCTCAACAATATTGCTTCTAATAGTGTGTTTGCCGCTTCTGGTATGATGGATGTGGTCGATGAGGCTTTGTCTGCAGTAGCCGAGCCGCCAAGACCTGAGCTACCGGCTAACCAAGCTTATATCTTAGCAGATGTACTTAATGTTCGCTCTGAGCCCGATACTGAGCAAGACAATGTGAGCTTTCAGGTCAAAAGCGGTGATATCGTAGAAATTGTAGAGCGAGGCGATCAAAAAGCCGTCAATGGCATGAATGACTATTGGTATCTAGTGCGTATCGATGGTCAGGAAGGCTGGATTTATGGCGCTCATACTTCGAAGAAGTTAGAGTAAAAGTCTAGCGTCCCTAGCTCAGAGACAAAATAAAATAGCCAATGTAAAAGCAGGTCAATCCTACTGCTACATTGGCTATTAATTTATTGGATATTTTTTATCCCTGGTTAGGATCTTTTTTCAAGATAGCCCCCATGATCAAAGACCATATTGCACCAAAGAAGAAAGCGCTCACCAAGCCGCCGAAGATGATAGCCATCGGTGATTGAGCTGTCTCCATAATGCCAGAAAACATATCTAGCATTCCGTCGCTCATACCTGGGCTGGCTTCCATTTGATCCATCGCCTTATCTAAGGCTTCATCTTGCCCACCTGGATTGATGACATTGTTGTATAGGAGAGTCCAAGCAGTAGAGATTAGATACTCTACTAGATAAATTCCTAGGCCAAGGACGATAGCCTCTTTGAGGCGCATAAAGCCCTCATTGATATTTTTGTACTCCTTAAAAGCAAAAAGGAGGATTAAAATAGGAGCCGCCAACAACAATAGAGAAGGCAGCAAACTCATAGCGGGGTTGCCAATAAACTGTAGTGAGAGAAGACCAACCAAAATGGTAATCACTCCTTTGATCAATCCCCATTTGATCATTAAGGGTTGCATTTTTTTAATGTCCATATCTAATTTTAGTTTTTAAAGGTGTGGATGATTCGTGTATTTATTTTCGTTCTTCGGGTTTTATTGTATTGTTTCGACTCTTGCGGTCGATCAATTTGATATAGGGATCAATCGCGACCTCCGTAGGTTTTTCGTCCACGACGAAGGTCAAACTGGTGGTATCTTGATCAAACCAATGCTTTTCCAGATAGAGGGTTTTTTCCTCACGTTTACGATTAACTCTTTGGGAAGAGAAGATCCCAACTTCAATCAGAGCATGTGGGTCTGCGGGGCTTTCATTCCCCTCACCATCATCACGGATTTTCTTAGTCAGTATCTTCATATCGACGGTATAAGTGCTATCAGCATTCATTTTATAGCTCGCTTCTAGCACCTCGTTTTCATGAAAGGTAATAGTTTCAAACAAATCCGTCAAGACATACTGCAATGAATCCGGAGTAACTCTACGCACTTCTTCCATCCAATCGAGGGTAGTTGTATAGGGCGGATTTTGAAATTTCACCTTTTCAAGGTAACGCCTAATTGCAAGATTGAGGCTGTCCTTACCCACATAATCCATCAAAGCATACATCGCCAGACTACCCTTTTGATATTGGATATAAAACTGCTGCTCCACGGTCATGAGAGATTTTTCTTTCCGCCTTTCGGAACTCCGTAACCTCAGATAATTATTGCGCTCTTGCTTGAGGAATTCGCGCAACTTTTCCGTCCCTAAGGCTTCTTCCATCACCAAGATGGCACTGTACTGAGCCATACTTTCGATCAAAAACTGAAAACCAACCGCATTGCCACTCACCACTTGATGGCCCCACCACTGGTGGGCAATCTCATGAGCCGCGCCATATAAAGGCAGATCGACGTCTCCCTCATCCACATCGACAATAAAGCCAGAGGACTCAGAGTAAGGGATCGTATTGGGAAAAGATTGAGCGTAGCCAGCATAACGAGGAAACTCGATGATCCGCACCTGACGATGCTGATAGGGACCAAATTCGCGGGTAAACACTTCCAGTGAACGCTTCATTCCATTCATCATACCTTCTAGATTATAGGTATGAGCTGGATGGTGATAAATTTCGAGGCTTACCCATTTTTGATCGGGGGCAGGCGTTTGGAAACTATCGCGCATGACGGTATATCGACCGGAGCTGATATTAAAAAACTTGACGATGGGCGCATCCATTTTGTAATGGAAATATCGTCTCCCGTTTTCTTCCCATTCTTTTTGAAGGTAACCGGGTGCCAAGGCGATCTGATCAGGACTGGTACTGACCGTAGCTTCAAAATCAATCCAATCCGCATCATTGGCAAAAAGGGTATTCATCAAAGCGGAGGTATCCGTGCGTTCGGCGAAGCCGGCCTTCTCTCGGAGATCATACTTCTTGCGGATCTCCTTAGAGTTGAGCTCCATTAGAGATTGATAACCGACAAAAGGAAACAAAAAGGAAGTAAAGAAAGTCCCATTTTCAACGATCTGGGTATTCATCCCTCTAGCGGGAAAGCCTGAAGTAGTGTACTTGGCGTCAAACTTCAAACTCAAGCTATCACCCGGAGCAAGGGGTTCCGCAAGGCGGTAAATCCGATAGAGTAGCGTATCGTCCTGCCATACAATCTCATACGGACGATCTAAGCTCAACTCACTAAACTTGAGGTCAGTATCCAAGCCTGCTTGAATGTGAATCGAATCTAAAGGAACATTTGTCTGGTTTTGAAGTAGATAAGTACCTCGTATCGCATAGTCTCGATCTTCTGGATAGAGATCAACCTCAATATCTATTGCAGTAATACGAGCTTTGGGGACATTTTCATATTGCTTATAACGCGTCTCATAAAGTGCTTGCTGACGATTGTTTTCTTCAGACTTGGTGTACTGATTGAGGACGTGTGTATTGTAGTAGATATAGCTGCCCATGCCGATAAACAAGGCTAAACCTACCGCTGTGGCTGTCCATGCAGGCCAGCGAAAATTATCTTTGAGTTGCTTGAAGCGCCGTTGGAGACTTTGCTCTGTACCACGCGGGTAGAGCGCATTGGCCAGCACAAGTAGTAAAATAGAAAAGCCAATCCAATACAGTTTATAAGACAAAAAGGGCTTGACAAAAGGTCCAAAGCCATTCATATCAGAATAGGTCAGTTGGTAGCCAGACATGAAGCGAAACAATTTTTCTTCGACACCTAGCAAGGACAAAATCTGACCAAAGAAAAAGAAGATGATCACACTGGCAAAAAAGCCTAGATACTTATTA
>JBGCFA010000015.1:0-4444 GCA_045106675.1 Bacteroidia bacterium | reverse complement strand
GGTACCGATCCAAAAATGGAAATTGGCTAGCTTCAGAGAGTGTAACTTCGTATTCCACATGCGAGGGATCAGCCAATAGAGTATACCAAAGGTCAAAAATCCATTCCATCCCAGCGTACCAATGTGTACGTGCCCAATGGTCCAGTCAGTATAGTGAGTCAATGCGTTGAAACTCTTGATCGCGAGCATTGGTCCTTCAAAGGTGGCCATACCATAAGCGGTAACAGCTACTACCATAAACTTAAGTACAGGGTCAGTGCGTACTCGGTCCCAGGCTCCACGTAAGGTCATCAAACCATTGAGCATACCACCCCATGAAGGAAAAATCAGCATGATCGAGAAGACTACACCTAAAGATTGGGCCCAGTCTGGCAATGCCGTATAAAGCAAGTGGTGAGGACCAGCCCAGATATAGATAAAGATCAAGGCCCAGAAGTGAATAATCGAAAGACGATATGAATATACCGGACGATTAGCTGCTTTAGGGATGAAATA
Source organism: Bacteroidia bacterium (assembly GCA_045106675.1). Lineage (GTDB taxonomy): Bacteria > Bacteroidota > Bacteroidia > J057 > J057 > JBCAWW01. Next base: position 3,949 of record JBGCFA010000015.1, on the reverse strand, counting down.
GTACATCAAGCCCAGATAAGGTGTCGTGAGGAAAAATGCTACTGCATTGTGTCCATACCACCACTGTACGAGTGCATCTTGAACCCCTGCAAATACAGAGTAACTCTGCCACATACTAGCGGGCAATTCGAGGCTATTGACCACGTGTAATACCGTAACGGTTACCCATGTGGCGATATAAAACCAGATCGCAACGTAGATATGACGTTCACGACGCTTGTTGATGGTCAACAACATATTCAGACCAAAAATGATCCAAACGAGCGCAATCGCGATGTCGATCGGCCATTCTAATTCGGCATACTCTTTACCCGTCGTGATCCCCAGTGGTAAAGTGATCAAAGCTGATAAGATGATCGCCTGCCAACCCCAGAAGTGGAGCTTACTCAGCAGATCACTATACATACGAGCCTTGGTGAGACGTTGCAAGGAGTAGTAGACACCCATGAAAATCCCATTACCCACAAAAGCAAAAATCACCGCATTGGTATGCAGCGGTCTCAAACGTCCAAAGGACATGAAACTGATCTCGTCCCAGAGAAAAAAGTTGGGCAACACCAACTGAAACGAGACAATGAGCCCTACCAGCATCCCAGCTAGGCCCCAAATGACAGAGGCTACGGCAAAATTTCGCACGATAGCATTGTCATAATAAAAAGTTTCTACCTGTCGCTGGCTAGTAGTTCCAGGCCCAGTAGATGTTGATTGCGAATTCTGTAGCATAGCAGAACACGATTAAGATTTAGTGTGATTAGCAGTGTTTTCTTTTTGGGCCTCCTCGAAAAGGATGCGCACCGATGGGGTATAGTCATCAGCGTACTGACCTGAGCGAACAGCCCAGAGAAAGGCTCCTAGAAAGCCGAGGGCGACTAGGAGACTAATACCGATTAGTAGGAAAATCACCGTCATAGGAATGATTGTTTGATTGATTCAAACTTAGGCTACCACTATCGCCTATCGGATGACCCTTGTATGAGGTACTACTGACTTATGTCAAGTTCGGGGATTGACATAAGTCATTCCCGATCATACTTGTATGTGCAAGTCTGTTTATTTAACTTTAAAACATGCTTTCAGATCAGCCATCTTCCGGGCCTAATTTTGCGCGGATCAATCCCGCAACTTGTGCCAACGCACGTTTACGACGCCTCCACCGTATGCTCAATCAGGCGTATATGCAGGCATACAAGCCCTTTGGTCTGCGAGGGAGTATGGTTTCGATTCTATTTATTATCGGCAAACGAGCTCCCATCAATCAAAAACGACTCGCCGATATGCTCACGCTAGACCCTTCTACGATGAGTAGAGATCTCAAAAAGCTTGTCAACAAAGGCTGGGTGTTGGTCCAAAAAGGGGAAGATCCTCGGCATTCTGATCTATCTCTTACTCAAGCCGGATTCGATCTCTTGGAGGAAGTCTCCCCTCTCTGGGAAAGCCTACATCACCAAGTAGAGGCTATTTTAGGACAGTTTCAGTTGCAACAGATTGATCTCATCACCGAAGCCATTCGCGCAAATTTACCCTTAACTCCTGAATGATATTTTTTACAATTATAGTTGTATATACAATCCTAATCATATAATCATATCCACATGCTATCCAACCTACCCACCTACATCAGCATCGTCTTTGGCCTAACCACCTTATTGACCCTTTTTCTATTTTATCGTGCTTTTAGAGTCGCTGCGCGGAACGCTAGCACCGCTAACTGGATTTTGATTGGCCTCATTGGCTGGCTCATCTTGCAGGGAGGCTTGAGTATCATAGGTTTTTATAATGCTGATCCACAGCCCGTGCCTCCGCCTTTTCCCCTAGCAGTAGTACCGACCTTCATTCTGATGGCGGTATTGTTCTTGACCAAGAAAGGGAGAGCATTTATTGATGCCTTGCCTCTACCCCATCTTCATTGGATACATATCGTGCGGATTCCGGTAGAGATCGTTTTATACTGCTTATTTCTCAATCATGCCGTACCGGAAGTAATGACTTTTGCGGGACGCAACTTTGACATTATTGCGGGTATTACAGCTCCGGTGATCATCTATCTAGCTTTCAGCCAAAAAGTGGGCGGCAAAGGTTTGTTGATTGGCTGGAACATCGCGATGCTTGCCCTGTTGATCAATATAGTCGCCACAGCGATTTTGGCGCTGCCTTCAAACTTTCAACAAATCGCACTGGATCAACCCAATTGGGCCGTTCTCAATTTTCCTTTTAGTTGGTTGCCTGCATTTGTGGTACCGGTGGTGATGTTTTCGCATTTTGCAACGCTACGCCAGTTATTTCGGGCTTAGCATTGAACAATCTCCGATAGTTCAACCAGCTCATACTCATGCCATAGGCGACAATGGTCAAAGAGCTAAGCGGCATCAATATCGCGGCGATCACGGGAGTCAGCCAGCCTTGTACCGCTATCGCTAGGCCCACAAGATTGTATAGCAATGACAAAATAAAACCATAACGCACCAATTTGACCGCTTGCCTGCTGTATGCCAACATGCTGGGCAATTGAGCAAAGGATTTAGCATCAAGTATCGCATCACAAGCAGGCGCAAAACTGCCCGTATCTTCCGTTAAAGCAATTCCCACTTCGCTTTGGCGGAGGGCACCAGCATCGTTTAGGCCATCACCGACCATCATTACTTTACGATTCTCAGCTTGTAGATTGGCAACAAAATCTAATTTGGCTTGTGGGCTTTGCTGGAAGTGAAGAGGCGTACTGGTAGCGAACACCTTTTCTAAGGCCGCACGATCTCTATCAGTGTCTCCAGAGAGGACTTGTAGTTGGTACTGCTGTCGCAGAACGCTTAAAGTCGTAGCTAAACCTTCACGAAATGCTGGTTGCCAAGCAAATGCAGCAATCAGTTTACCGTCTTCTTTGAGCCAAGTGGCTTTTAAATCTTCTTCCTCCCCCTGCCCCCTCCAAAGGGGGATATCCCCCTTTGGAGGGGGCAGGGGGAGGAATTCACTGACAAATTGCCAGTTCCCCAACTGCAAATGGTAGCCATCTACTATCGCCTCTAGCCCTTGGCCCGGAATTTCATTGAGATCAGTGATCGGCAAACTGGACTCAAACGTTCGCATACGTGCGATCGCCTGACTGACTGGATGAGTAGAGCTACGTACCAAAGTCATCAAGCGGTCCATGCTTTCGTCTGAAGGCGTTCCCTGAATAAGGGTAGCAGGCAAACGATCTTGATGAGTAAGCGTACCCGTTTTGTCAAAGACAATATCTGTCAATCCCGCCATCTGCTCGATGACATGAGTATTTTTGAGATAAAGGCTTTGTTTGCCCAGCAAACGCAATACATTGCCCAATGTGATCGGCAAGGTCAAGGCGATCCCGCAAGGGCAGGCTACGATCAAGACTGCGGTAAATACATTGGTCGCCATGCCTGGCCCAACAGTCCACCACCAATAAAGTCCTGCCAGAGTCGCCACTGCCAAGGTACCAATGGTAAATCGCTTGCTGATTTTATCGGTCAAAGTCTGTAAGCTAGCCTGCGCTTCCTTGCGAAAGGCGGATTGATTCCATAGTTGAGTGAGGTAGGAACGTGAAACCTCTTTGGTTAGCTCTACCTCAATCGGAGCGCCTACTTGTCGTCCTCCCCCATACAATTGCTCGCCGATAACTTTGGGGACTGGCTCTGATTCGCCCGTCACAAAACTATAATCAATTTGAGCGTTCGTACTGCGTAGAACGGCATCTGCAGGAATCAATTCTTGGTTACGGATCAATATTTTGTCCCCAATCTCTAAGTCGGTGACGGGGATTGATTCCGTTCGGCCCGGCCGTAGTCTAGTCGCCGCAATCGGAAAATATGCCGTATAATCTCTATCAAAAGCCAGTTGATCGTAAGTCTTCTCTTGAAACCACTTCCCGATCAACAGAAAAAACACCAAACCCGCCAGCGAATCCATATAACCCGCCCCCGTTTGACTCAATATCTCA
>JBGCFA010000149.1:0-6210 GCA_045106675.1 Bacteroidia bacterium | reverse complement strand
CTGGGCCCCCGCTTCGCGGAACGCTCGAGCCAATCCGTAAACTCCTTCACCATTTTGCACCTGACCGACCCCACTATTACAGGCAGAAAGCACCACTAAGTCCGTATTTTGCAACTTTAGATTAGCCGCCTCATAAGCAGTCAAGATGCCTGGATGAATACCTATTTGGTCTGGATGATCATATGCAGCCCCTTGTAGCAGTATACCTGCTCGCAAATACGGATGTTTTTGGCGAGCCGTCTTTTGAAAACCTCCTATACTCTGCCCTGCTTCGAGTTCAGTTTCAAAATATCCATGAGTGGCGATGTGTAAAATGCGAGGATTTTCAACCGCCAATAGATTGCTTTTGTTTGCCTCAGCCCCTAGGTAAATGACACTGGGTTTTCCTTGGGTTTCAAAGAGACGATCCAGTTGTTCAACCTCCACTCGAGTCCCCGGTAGAGCCAATATTGTTTCAGAGGGACCAAAGTCTGGATCTCCGATTAGGACCACTGGATTGAGATTGGAGCGAGAAGGTAGGCCAATCAGGTCAACAGCGTGATTGAGGACTTGGATATCCACGAGATCCCCAATGTGAGACTGACGATCAGGATGCCAGACAGTTTGTAGATTGATTTGATAAAAGATTCCATCTGGTAACAAATAGACCTTTTTTGCGTCTCCGATTGCCTCTTCTAAAGGCTGCCATAAAGCGTGATAAAGCTCTATTGGTGTCATAGACGGGCCATTTTCCTCTTCGAAAAATAGATTTCTACTTATTTCGGGCTTTGTCAGCTTCAATGATTGATGATAGGCTTGCAATACGGTATCATCTAGTTTCACCCCTGCGGGGAACGTCAGTAATTGGATTGGCGCATCATTGGCTTGTAATATTAGCGCAGCAAATCGGGGCCCTTTACCTTCAGTCAAAACATCTTGAACAACAAAGCAATCGAGGACTAGCTCACCTTCTCCTAAAGTCTTCTGTATCTCTAGCCATGAAGGCTGCTGGTTTAACTTATCTCCGAAGTCGGGTGAATGAGTACGCAAATATTTTTCTAAGGATTGGGCCTCTCGAGTCCATTGCGCTAAGTCTTCTGGCGGTTCACTTTGGGTATAGGCCTCAGCCAATAAGGTTTTAAACTGTATCCATTCAGCAAACTTGAGTCCTAGCTCCTGATTCTCAGAACGCTGTATTTGCTGCTTTAGTTGAGTTAAGCTTCTTACTTGTAAGCCTCTACTGACTAATTGCATTTCCCCCAGTAATGGTACCACTTCTGGGTAATCTAGGTGTAGTTTGACGGCTAGTTCTCGGAAAAACACAAGCTCATCTTCTAACTGAGTATAAAATGCCTTTTGTTCGTTTTCGGATAAGTAGAGATATTCATGTCGAATTTGCCCTAAGCGATTGCGTACGGCTTGGCTAATAAGCTGGACAGCCTCTTGCCAGTTTTCAAGTCTTGCATGTAGCAAAGCCATATTGCTCAGACTCAATGTATAATCAGGATGTCGATCACTAAGACTGGCCAAACGAATATTAGCAGCTTTTTCTAAATAAATAAGCGCTTCTTCATATGCCTTTTTTTCTCTTAAAGTATTCCCCAAACTATCATAAGCCGTCGCGAGATGTGGGTGATTAGTGCCTAGATTTTTTTCGCGTTTTGCGATCACTGCTTTTTGCAAAACCAAAGCCTCATCTATGCGGCCAAGGCCTAAAAGGCTAAGCGACAGATTGGCTTGGCAAAGGGTCAGCATATCAGCAGCGAGAGGACTTTCTTGCGTTTTGAAAAACTCTAATACCTCTTCATAGATAGGTACAGCATCAGCGTATTGTCCAGCCCGGGCGTAGGCCAAGGCCATATTTTGTAGTATTCTAGCCCAAAGAAAATCTTCATCTCCTTGAATGTATTCAGGATGTTCCTTTAGCCATTCGGTAGCGATCACAAAACAATTGACCGCATCCTGAAAACGGCTCATCTCAATGTATTGTAAACCAAGATTGTTGAGTAGAGTTGGATAATCTTTTCTTAATTGATCGGATGCCGCTACTGCCTTTTCGAGCCATTCAAGAGTGATGTCATAGCGTCCTCCGGCCAAAAATACATGCGTTAATTGTAGCATGATTTGTATCCGACTAGGATCGTTTTCATCCAATTGCTCCTCTAAGACAGGCAGCAAAGCCTCTGCTTCAGCCAGAGCATCAGCAATTCGATGGTTATCGTAATGATCATTGATGCTAGCTAAGGGCTCATGCCAGAGACCCAAAGTTCGTTGTTGTCGAATAAAAGCATTGATAGAGCTATAGTCTACGGCTAGTTCATGCAAAGTCGCTGGATGGATGGAGCCCGTAGCATTTTCAATAAAGGCAGAAATCCAGAGTCTCGTTTCAGGGGGCAAAGGGCGATCTTCGCCCGTCAACAAAGACTGATCACTAGGATCACCAAAAAATACCGTATGCTTTTTCATGACGGCAAAGGCTTCATCCTCTCCATAGCCAGTCTGCAATAAGTGGACAAAGAGTGTATTGTGTAAGACATCTGCCTCCCAGCCATACATCCGTCTTTCAAGGTCGGGAAGGTTCCACCATTCACGTACTTCTTCTATCGAGGCACCACCTTGGACCGCCCGCAAAACAAAAGCATAACAATCAGGATCTTGTCGTTCTACTCCATCTATCAATAAATCACCGTAATGTTCTGGTAGTTTGTATACCTTATCTTCCTCAGCGGCCTCTTTTTGGGCTTCCTTCAGTGCTTTTTGTATATCCTTTTTCTCAAAAGCTAAGCCTAACTCCTGGGACCTCATGTAAAAAGTATCCGTCAATTTTTGAAACAGTGCATTCTTGGAATTAGCAGCTGAGCGAGAGCGTTTACTAAATAAGCCCATTAGAAATGAATTAAGTGGGGAATATAATCTCTTTGTTACCTGCTAATAAGATACAAAAGCGTTCGGCGAAGCCGCAACAATAAACGGCTGTTTATAACAACTAGATTTCAATCAGAAGGGCTATTCATCCCATTCACGCCTACTTTTGTCACTAAGATTAAGGAATTGCTATGCTCCTTCTTATGTTGAGGCTCTTAAATATGAGAATCATGAAAAAGCACCTCTCTACCTTCTTCAAAAACGCCCTGCTCACGATATTTATCATCGCTAGTTTGCTCATCTGTATTGGCCTATGGAATGGCGCAGCGGTACATTATGGTGATGATCGTACAGCTTTGAATTGGGAAAAGGACGGGCCTTACATATTCTATCAAAATGATAGTACGCTATCAGTCAATTACATACATGGCAATCAAGATGATGGTTTATATGCCAATCAAAGACAATATGGGATTGCTACACCGATATTTGCGGAATGCTATTTCCCCTTAGATGAGTCTAGTTTTGAGTTTGAGGTGCTGAGTGATTTTGTACCACCCAAGAGTACTTATGAAGGTGTCGATAAAATCTTAGCGATCTCAGATATAGAAAGTGGGTACCGGACTTTTCGAGATTTTTTGATGACCAATCAAGTGATAGACGAAGCTTTAAATTGGACATTTGGGAAAGGACATTTGGTACTAGTCGGTGATTTTGTCGATCGAGGTTTTTCGACGACTCAGGTACTCTGGTTTATTTATAAATTAGAGCAAGAGGCCCTAAAGCAAGGTGGTCAAGTGCACTTTATCATTGGCAATCATGAGCTCAAAAATATGCAGGGCGATTACCAAGCGGCTTCGCCTAAGTATTTTCATGTGGCTTCAGTATTAGGTAAACAGCAAACGGAACTATACGATCTCAATTCATTGATGGGCAGATGGTTATCCAATAAAAATGCCTTAGAACTGATCAATGGAATTTTGTTCGTTCATGGCGGCATTCATCCAGATATGGCAGATTTACTCTTTAGCATTGATGAAGTCAATCAAATCATCAGAGATCATTACTATCTGTCATATTACCCCAAGCCAGAACATTCACCGCAGCAATTTATCCTTTCCAATAAGACGGGTCCATGTTGGTATCGAGGTTACTTCAAAGATGATCTCAGCCAAGTAGAAGTCGAAAAAGGATTAGCTGCATTTAACGCCAGTGCTGTAGTGGTCGGCCATACCGTACAATGGGAAGTCAAGCGTTTATTCGAAGGAAAAGTAATCGCCATCGATGTCCAGCATCCCAAAGACTACCACAAAAACTGGCCAAACAAAAAATCGCAAGGCCTCCTCATCGAAGGCGATCAGTATTATCGAGTGTATGCAGATGGCAAACGAGAAGAGATTTAGTCTTCGATCAATATCTTATCAGTCAAGGATTTAGATAAGTTAATTAAGCGTTCCGCGAAGCGAATCACTAATACCTCACCCTGCCACTTGTGGATCTCGATCTCTACTCCCGGCTGAATCCCTAGCTCCCACAATTCCGAGCGCACCAAATGATTGAGTTGACGAGCACTAATGTGGACCTTTTCACCGACAGAGGCCGATGAGAGTTTGGGTCTATTATGGCTATACTTACCCGGTATCGGCGAGCCATGCGGATCATGTTTAGGATTACCTAGATGCAATGCGACTTCATCCACCAAGGCTTCAGGCAAAATGTGTTCATACTTCTCGGCATCATCATGGATTTGATCTTCACTCAAGCCAAACTCCTGCACCAAAAAGGTCTCCCAAAGACGGTGCGCACGGATCAAATTATAACCATAACGAATGCCTTCATCGGTCAAAACGATGCTTTGATTAATCTGCTTGAGTAATCCCTTTTTCGCTAGACGATTCAGTTGAGGTTTGATATTACCATGTTCTTCGCCTAGCCTATTCTGTAGATTGGCAAAGGTCAATTCGCCTTTTTCGTGCAGACGGACAGATTGTTTGAGGATATCTTCTCGGAAGATGTTTTTGCGTTTTTGTCTCCGTTTCACGGAACGACTGACTAATCCTCTCTGAGGAGAGAAAAAGACCGCCAATAAATAAAGTGAGGTCGCAGTAACGGTCATCGCAGGACCAGGCGTAGTTTCAAAAAGGATCGCCAATATCAAACCCAAAGTAGTGGAAAGCAGACCGACTCCAGCCGCAATCACAATCATTGTCTTAAGGTTATGAGTCAATAGATAGGCCGTTGAAGCAGGTGTAATCAACATCGCCACCACCAAGATCACTCCTACAGACTGCAAAGATGCTACTACTGCAAATGATAATAGCAGCATCAAGAAGTAATGCATTGTACTAACAGAAATACCCATCGTTTCGGCCACCACGGACTCAAAGGTCGTAATGAAGAAATAGCGATAATAAGCCACTACACAGACAATTGTGAAGATCATCACCATCATTGTCAAGATCACATCTTGATCAGCAATCCCAAGGATATTGCCAAAGAGAAAATCTTTGAGGTCTAAGTGTACCCCTTCTTGCCGCGTAACCCAAGATATCCCCATCACTCCTATGGCAAACATAGAAGTAAAGACGATCCCGATGGCTGCATCTTCTTGGGTACGCACATTGCGTTGTATCCAAGTCATCAGGACAGCTGAAAGTAATCCAGCGATGACAGAACCCGTAAAAAAACCAAGTACACTATAGCCAGCTACTAAAAAGCCAACCACTACTCCCGGCAAGATAGCATGAGAGAGCGCATCGCCGATGAGCGACATATTACGCAAAACGATAAAGCAGCCCAATATGCCACACATCACCCCAACCATGGCCGAGGTAATCAATGCTCGTTGGGCATAGTCGTATTGAAAAGTTTCAATCAGTAAATCCCACATAGCTATTTGTGTTGATCAGATTTTTGCAAGATGGTAAGACGACCACTATAGGTCTTTTTGATGTTTTCATCGGTAAAGACTGCTTCAGTATCGCCGTAGGCAACCAAACGTTGATTGATCATGATGAGGCGATCAAAGTAATCTTTGACTTTGGCGAGGTCGTGATGAATGATCACTACGGTCTTGCCACTAGCCGCTAATTCTTTTACAATTTCAATGATGCGGGTTTCGGTGGTGATATCCACCCCGACAAAGGGTTCATCGAAGAGGTATATCTCCGCTTCTTGGCAGAGGGCACGACCGATAAAGGCTCTTTGCTGCTGTCCTCCAGACAATTCTCCGATCTGCTTATTGCGTAGATCGTATATACCGAGTGACTTCAACGCATCACTAGCTTTCTGATGGTCGATGGGAGCGATTTTTTCAAAAACGCCTCGATGCGGATATCTTCCCATCAAAGCAACATCCTTTACGGT
>JBGCFA010000148.1:0-16545 GCA_045106675.1 Bacteroidia bacterium | reverse complement strand
TCTCAAATCAAAAGACTTCGCTTTACCCCCGCGATACAAGGCAAAAAACCCATTTATTTCTGGGTGAATATCCCCTTCAATTTCAAGACAATCGAGTAGTAGTCAGGAGGTTCGCAAAATGAGGATACGCTATATATAGTGTATTCTCGTTTTTTATAATAGAACATTGTGCGTAGTTTTCAATTTCTGAACATTCACATGAACGCACGTTCCCGAAAAGCGCTCGTTTTTTTATTCGCATCTAATATTATATCTGGCTTCGCGCAAGGTATTACGATGCTATCCATCCCTTGGTCAATGATCGCATTGCCCGGAGGACGCTTTATTAATCCTATTATGGTGTCTTTGGTGACATTAGCATCATTGTTTTGGGGACTGTATGCGGGGACACTGATAGATCGTTACAATCGTAAGCACGTATTTTTGGTCATGAATGGGGCCGATTGCCTTATTCTTAGCCTGATAGCCCTCGTTGGGTTTCAGTTTGGAGTAGGTTTCCCCTTGCTGGGCTTTGCTTTTATGGTTACCATCTTTACCTATAATGTTCACTTTCCCAACCTCTATGCCTTTGTACAAGAGTTGTTTGATCCCCAATATTATGCAAGGGTCAATAGCGCGATAGAGATTCAAGGACAGTTTACCAACTTCTTGGGCATGATGATTGGCGGGCTATTACTCGATGGTACGGGCAATTTGAGTTGGTGGCCTGAATCAATGCAGTTTGAAGCATGGAGCCTTCCTCAAATATTTTTGATGGATGGGATTACTTACTTGCTCGCCTTTGCTTTGATTAGTCAGATCCCTTATGAGCGACAACGCAAAATTTTGATTGATACTGGGACTTTGATGCAACGACTTAATCAAGGTTTTAATTATCTACGAGAAAATAAACCACTATTCATTTTTGGGATTAGTTCTCACGTGATCTTCTTTTCGTTGATGGTATTGATACAGGTGGTTGCGCCTGTTTATGTAGCTGAATACCTTTTCGAATCTGCGACTGTATTAGCTTTCTTTAAAGGGTTTTATGCCGTTGGAGCGATCTCCGCGGGTCTTTTGGGACTGTCTCTATTTGTACGCCGTAAAAATTTGATCGGTGAAATCATTGTTTTATTGGCATCTGCTGGCTTGCTTTTCGCAGTCTTGAGTATTACCCGTTCGGTAACGATAACATGGATCGCTGGGATCGTTTTAGGCATCTGTAATGCAGGCGCTCGCATATTGCGGATCACCTATATAGTCCGTATCGTGCCCAATCGAGTGGTGGGCCGCGTCAATTCTATCTTTGCCGTTATCAATGTTTTGATGCGAGTAATCTTTGCGGGTTTGATGGCTATTCCTTTCTTTTCTGATGAGGCAAATGGCGAAAATATCGTTTACGGTATGATGATTCTATCGGTGGTGATGTTGATCGCAGCAGGGCTACTTATTTTCAACTTTGATCGTTTTAATAAAGAAGCTGCAATAGGGGATTAAACACATTCTTTTGTATATCTATATGGCATTCATCCGTATTTTCGCCATGCGAACGCTTCTCCTTAGATCAACTCAATCAACTTCATAAGTCATCACATATTGAGGTAAATCGCCATGAAAAAACACAGATACATTCTTTGGCTACTGCCAGTATTTATTATTGGTGGATACTTTGTGCTTGATAGTCTGCTATTTGATGGGATAAAGCCACAAAAGATATCCGATAATGGGATTCAGGCTAACTACTACGCCCAAGAAGGAATAAAAAATAAGCCATGTGTTATTTTGATTGGGGGAGGACCATCCGGCGATTATTGGGCGGCTCAATTTGCCGCGAAAGGCTATGTAGGCGTTTCTCTCGCCTACTATAGACAAGAAGGCCTGCCACAATTGATGGAAGAAATTCCGCTAGAATACTTTGAGAAAGCAATGAAGAGGATCGGAGATCAAGCAGAGGTTGATCCCGAGAAGATAATCTTGATGGGTGCTTCCCGCAATGCGGAGTTAGCTCTTGTCATCGCTAGCAATCTACCAGACTTTGTAAGTGGCGTGATCGCTTATGCACCCAGTGCAATCAGTTGGTCAAATACCGTATTACCGTTTAATTCAGATACTCTCAAAGCCAGTTGGACCTATCAAGGAGAAAGCATTCCATATCTGCCGATGGAAAAAATTAAAGCCCCCGTTTCCGCTAAATTAAGTACGCTTGAATATTGGCAAGAGGGATTAGGAAAAGTATCGCAATACGAGGAGGCAATCATCAAAGTTGAAAAAATACAAGGTCCAATTCTATTGTTGTCAGGTAAAGATGATCAAATATGGCCCTCAGCCTTGATGAGTGACATGATTATCCAAAGACTGAAAAGTAAAGATTTCCCTCATGAATTCGAGAGCATCGAATATGATGATGCAGGTCATTTGATTTCACGAAACCTCGAAATGATCTCCCAAGGACGAGTCGGTTCAATGAAAGTAGGAGAAAAAGTGTATGAATTTGAATACGGCGGGACGATTGAGGGAGATAAACGAGCAATCATTCATGCTAGTGAAAGTGTGCTTTCGTTTCTGCAAAAAATTGATTCCGAATAGTGGTAGAATACCCTAAATGTATTGTCTTCAACTGACTGGATAGAATCAATTTCGATGAAAGTTGATGCATTAGTTCTGTTGTTCAGATGACTATGGTCATTCTAGCTATCTGATAAATCTGTAATTTTGTCGCATGGTCAGAGTATTATTTGTATGTCTAGGTAATATTTGTCGTTCGCCAATGGCGGAAGGGCTATTTCTCCACTATATCAAAGATGCCGGCTTGCAGGATAAAATCCGAGTAGATAGTGCTGGTACAGGCGGTTGGCATGTGGGTGAGCGGCCTGATGCAAGGATGCTGGAAACGGCCAAGCGGCACGATATTCCCTTGCCCTCACGGGCGCGTCAGGCCAAAGCCAATGACTTTGAAGAGTATGATTATATTCTTGCGATGGACGAAAGTAATCTGGATGACCTTAAGCGGCTTGCAGATAGCAGTACGAATCCCCGCGCTCAGCTTTTTAAAATGCGATTTTTTGATGTAGACGCGCCAGATACAGATGTGCCTGATCCCTATTGGGGAGGAGATCAAGGCTTTGAATATGTCTTTCAGATGCTTGATCGATCGACTCAAAAACTATTGACTCATATTCGATCTGAAAAGGAGATATAAAAAGAAAGCGTTCCGCATTGCGGAACGCTTTCTTTTTATCTATTGATTAAATCGACTTAACGATAACCTTTCAATTTAGCATAAGCATCAGCACGAGTATCTTCGACACCACCCGCTTCTTCTAGCAATGTCTGTACACCGAACTGTAAGCGAGAGCTTCCTGTCGCTGTTTCGTTTTGGCGAAGAGAACCAAGAACCGCTGGATCTGCTTCAGCTGCCTCAGTAATGCTCGTTACTTGTAGCACATAAACACCGTTCTTGCCTTCAACTGGGCCACTTGTTTCGCCTTGTCCCATGCCCATCGCGCGTCCTAGTACATAAGGATCACTGGCCAAAGGATTGCTAGCACCACCAGGAGTCGGCTCAAAAGACACATCAGCAGCAGAGCTTACATAAGCCCCAGCACCATAAGCATCTTTCATTGCGTTTAAGTCCTGTCCGCCAATTGATTGGAGCTTATTGATGATGATGTCAGCTTTCTTTTCATCACGTACGATAGTCGTAACTGTTTCTCTTGCATCATCGACTGATTGTAAGCCTTCTTCTTTGCGAGAGCTTACTTGTGCATATACATAGTTATTAGCTACTGAAAATACTTCTTGAGATTGAGCTCCAACATCGGAGTTTAACGCCCATAAGATGATATCTCTACCACCGTTGATGCCTGCGATAGAATTAGAGTTTGCAGTTAAGCCATTGGATTCTAACACTACCACATTGGCTTCGGCACCGGCATCGTTGATATCTCCTTTGCTTTGCACTAAAGCAGCAAATTGATTTGCCTCTTGGTACACACGCTTTTTTGTAGCATCGCTAGCACGAATGACGCGTTCGACTTGGGCGAGATCATAAGCCTTAGTAGAGCGATCTTCGATATATACGATATGAAAGACATTATTGCTTTCGATTGGTCCCATCACTTGGCCCTTGCTTGCGCCTTTGATCGCATCATCGAAGTCTGAACCAAATTGGCCAGGACGATACCATCCGATACTAGTACCAGCGTTTTCAGCCATTACAGTTTCAAAATCACCAGATTTGGCAGCACTAGCGATAGTCTGTGCTTTGCTACGGGCTTCAGCCTTCGCAGCATCATCAGAACCACTCGGGCGGATTTGGATAGATTTGATTTTGAAAGCAGGCGTTTCTGCCGTTTCAGAACCGACAATCTTATAAAGCTTATAAAAACCGCCTTCTTGTACCGGGCCGATGAGAGATTTGTCAGCCTTACCCAAGACCAAGTCTTGGACAGAGATTGGCAGCTCGTTCATCGCCTGATAGTTAGGAGATGTATAAGGTAAGCTAGACTTATTACTTGTGTAGTTTGAATCACTTTCAGTCTTCTGAAACTTCGAAGAGTATTTCATTAAGCGACTGATAGTAGAAGCAGTATCTTCTGCGCTTGGATTAACTACAAAGCGAGCGTAGCGGATATAAGTTTCTTCCTCTTGCTTGTATTGCTTTGGATGTGCGCTGATATAGGAGCTGATTTCAGCATCGCTTACGGGCACAGTGGAGTCAGCAACTTGTGAGTAGTTAACTGCGAGGTAGCTCAAGCCGACCTTACGATTTTGCTCACGATACTTACGCATGGCTCCTTCTTGAGAACCTACATAAGATGCTTTGACCAAATTGGCTAACTTCTCCTGACCACGTGTACGGGCTAGGTAAGTCTCAAAAGCCTTTAGCTGAGGTCGCGCATTTGGATCATTGACCAAAAGGCTCAACTGCTGTTGGATTTGAGCAGGCGTCATGCCTGGAAAATTTTGTGCGACGAGGGGAGCTTGGTTTTCTCCGGCGAACATATCAAATAGTTCATCGTCAGAAACGCTTAGTCCGATTTCATCGAACTCCTTCTCATATAGGATTTCACTTACGATATCAGTCCAAGCACGATCGCGGAACTGATTCCGTTCAACTTCACCGTTGACAGGGTTATTGCCAACCCAGTCTTGAACACGGTCTTCGAAAGCATTATAGGTAATGCTTTTGCCAGCGACGGTACCTACAGAAGGAGGACCACCGATGATACGGCTAAGCCCCGTAAAGAGGTCAGTCAAAATAAAACCCAAAAGAGCGATTGCAATCACAATCACGATCAACGCCATATTCTGGCGTATCATTCTCAGTGCAGACATAGAAAGTCAGATTTTCAATTCGAAAAATAGCCCTGCAAAGTTCGCTTATTCCCCTCAATATTCAAAGGAACTTACCAATATGTTATAGGCTTTACTCACATTAGTCGCCTGATAGCCAAACAACTTACAAAACAAAGCCTTAAATTTGCCCCGTGGAAAAAGTGAAGCCCAAAAAACGAAGCGAAGTCATCCTGAAAAGGAGCCAATCAGACCCCTTACCGGTTATGGAACAATTTTACACTCTCCAAGGAGAAGGTAGTTGGACTGGTACGGCGGCCTATTTTATTCGCTTGGCTGGCTGTGATGTCGGTTGTGTGTGGTGCGATGTAAAGGAGTCTTGGGACCCCCGAGAAGAGCAATATCTACGGGTTTCGCAAATCGTGGAGCAGGCTATTGAGTCTGGTACTGAGCGTGTTGTGATCACCGGAGGAGAACCTACTGTATATGATTTGAGCCTATTGACCCGAGCGTTACGCGAAGCGGGCCTCAAAGTACATATGGAGACTGCTGGCCCTCATGCCTTGACAGGAGACTTTGATTGGATCTGTTTTTCGCCCAAAAAGTTTTTGGCTCCCCAAGACGAATACTATAAGCGTGCGGACGAACTCAAAGTGGTCATCTACAATTCACATGACTTACAATGGGCTGAGCAACATGCTAGCCGCTGCGCGGAACACGTCCAATTATATTTGCAAACCGAATGGTCTCGTCGTGATCGATTCAATGCCGAGCTAGTCCAATATGTCAAGGACAATCCTCGCTGGCGTTTGAGTATCCAGACCCATAAGTATATTGATATCCCGTAGCGGCGCAAAATCTTGCGCCGCCACAGTTATGATGTCCTAGGCTGCCACAGGGATCATGAATTTCTGAAATGGTGGCGACGCAAGATCTTGCGTCGCTATTGGACCTTAACCATCCTTTTAGGCTGGAGCACCTTGCCTTCACGGCTCAATAACTGATAAAAATAGCTCCCCTTCGGATATTGCGATCGATGATTTTTGAGGTTGAGTTCGGCAGGGCCTACTTGAATCACATGAGCCAATCGACCATCCAGCATAAACAATCTGATCTCGGCCACACTTTGAGGTGCTTCGCGTAGATGCGACCAATCGATACTGAGTTTGGCTGTCTTAGCTTCTTTTGTCGTAGCTATTTGTGAAAGCGTTCCCGGCAGGGAATAAAAATACACAGCCTGATAATCAGCGCTCGTTGGACTGATATTCATCACACCAATCTTATTGCCCTCCTCACTCGACCAGATATATGAGCCCTTTGGTCCCGAAGGTATAAAGGCTACTCCCGCTTCGAAAAATAGCACTTCGCCATCTTCATTCATGATATAATAATCATGAGTTAGCGTCTCGCTACCATCCTCGGATATATAGCGGCGTTTATAGGTGATGATAAATTCAATCGTACTCGCGTCTTGATCAAAAAGAGTTTCAGAGATCGCATTGATTTGCTTGCTGAGAGTATGTTCGGGATCGGTAGGCAGCGAGATCAGACGAAAGAGGCTACCATCGGTATTAAGGATTTTGATTTCCTGTCTAGTAAGGCCTGATAGGTCGAGATATTTGTTGCCCGAATGAGCCAGCTCTATGGGCTGGATCTCTCTTTGGGAAGCAGCTTTTGACGGAGGATCGAGAGTGATTTGGGCGTTTAAGGAGAGCGCCGAGAGTAAAATGCCTGCGGAGAGGCATGCAAGAATTTTTTGCATGTCAATTGTGTTTTTTGGTAAAAAAAGGTGGTGCTTAGTGTCAATATACCTCCATTGTGTAACAAAGCTTATCTCCCTGCGTTATTTGGCTGAATCATTTTTCTATGAAGCTTTTTAGATTATCGTCCCTTCTCGTCTTTTGCTTGAGCAGTCTTAGCCTATTTGCTCAAAAACCTAAACCCGCTGATTTTGGTATCAAATCCAAAAAAGCGCTCAACTTCTATTTCGAAGGACGTCAGCAAGAACAATGGCGGGCCCGAGCCGAAGCCATCAAAGCCTATGAAGCTGCTTTGGAGATAGAAGCTGATTTTGCACATGCTCATTTTCGCTTAGGTGTCAATGCTTATGTCAGCAAACGCGATGAAGAAGCCTTGGAGCATTTGGAGGCTGCCTTTCAACTCAATGCGGACGAGTTTCCCAATATCGGTTTCTATCTAGGGGAGGCTTATTTTAGAAATGAGCGTTACGCCGAGGCGGTCCCCAAGCTTGAGACCTTTCTCGCTCAGCCGCGAACGCGAAAAGTAGATCGCAATCAAGCTCAAGAAAGCCTCAAACATTCGATCTTTGCGGCTCAAGCAATTCAACAACCTGTGAGCTTCGAACCTCTTAATATGGGCGAAGTGATCAATACCGATCGCGACGAATATCTCCCGCATTTGACCGCAGATAATCAGTTTTTGCTCTTTACCTCCAAGCGGCCTGAAAGCATCGGCGGCTTCAATCGCGCGCTCAAAGATTACTCTGAGGACTTTTATTATAGCGAATTCGCAAATGGCGAATGGACGCCCGCCAAGAATCTTGGCCTGCCCATCAACACAGCCGGCAATGAAGGTTCGGCGGCCATTACGCAAGACGGTGGAACGATTTATTTTACTGCCTGCAATCGGCCTGATGGAGAGGGAAGCTGTGATATTTATGTTTCGTATCGTGAAGGTGATAAGTGGAGTGAAGCCCAAAATCTAGGGCCTCGCGTCAATAGTGAAGGTTGGGAGTCTCAGCCTTGTCTTTCTCCCGACGGCAAACGCCTCTACTTTGCTTCTAGTCGAGTGGGTGGCTTAGGTGGACGTGATATCTGGTATGTGGAGCGTATCGAGGATAAGTATTGGTCCATGCCGATCAATCTTGGCGCGCCCGTCAATACTGCGGGTAGCGAATACAGTCCCTTTGTGCATGCCGATGGTAAGAGTCTATATTTTTCTTCCAACTATCATCCGGGTTTTGGTTCGCAGGATTTATTTGTGAGTTATGCGCAGCCTGGTGATAAGTGGGCCGATCCGATCAATCTCGGCTATCCGCTCAACACCAAAGCCGACGAGAGCAACATCTTTGTCAGTGCCAATGGCCGGACGGGTTTTATTAATTCGTATCGCGATGGAGGCCTTGGTCAGAGTGATTTGTATCAGTTCGTCCTTGACGAACGCATCCGTCCCCAGATCGCAACATTTTTAAGAGGGATCACAATTGACAGTTTGACTCGCGCACCAGTCCAAGCTCGCTTGAGATTGGTCGATGTGGAGACTGGAGACACGCTTCGCGAAATGCAAACGGGTCGTTCTGACGGTAGATTTTTGATGAGTTTGCCCCTAGATCGTGAGTATGCGGCCTTTGTCAGTGCGCCGGGTTATCTATTTGTTAGCCAAAATTTCTATCTCAAAGATTTAGAAGAGGAGACCTACTTTGACATCACCATCCCAATGCAGAAAGTCAAAAAGGGTGTATCCGTAGTCTTGAAAAACATCTTTTTTGAGACGGGCAAATACCAACTCAAAGAAACCTCAGCGGCAGAGCTTGGCTTTTTGGTTTATTTCTTAGAACAAAATCCTCAGGTACGTATCCAGATCAGCGGTCATACCGATGATATCGGCACAGATACTGACAATCTTAGTCTTAGCCAAAGACGGGCCGACGCTGTTAAAAGCTATTTGGCCGCTCAAGGGATTGCTGCCGCCCGCATCAAAGCCATCGGCTACGGCGAGAGTCAACCCATCACCAGCAATGATACCGAGGCCGGAAAAGCCAAAAATCGTAGGACTGAGTTTGTGATTACAGATTAGGCCGCTGCGCGGAACGGTTCCGGTATTGGATGAGGCGTTCCGCGAAGCGGCAGAAAAAAACGCTAAACTCACCCCTCTCTAGGCATCCATGGCTTTGGTTTTGAAATAAGCGACAAAGCTCAGGATGATTGCAGCAGCGGAGACAAGCGTCATGAGCGTTCCGGGTAAGAAGTTGACAAAGCCACCTAAATCAAGATAAAGGAAGTAACCTAAATCGGCTAATCCACCACAGATCGCGGCCAAAAAGATGGCATTTTTGTTGCCTTTCCAGATGAAGAAGGCACAAATAAAAGTTACCAAACCTATCCAAAGCAGGTTGAATCCATGCTGTCCGATTACTGCACCGGCGGCCGAATGGTACTCCATTTTTATGGATAAAGGTTCGACCGCATCTGCGATCCCACTGACTGAGGCACTGATATCGCCAGATAAAACAAAGTATTGCGTAATAGCGCCCGCGAAGATGTGGACTAAGCCCCAAATGATCCAGAGGACGGCAGAAATTTTGAAAAATGAGCTATACATTTTCACAGCTTTTATTGATTGGTTAAGAATTGTTGGAATAGGTGCAATTGAGCTTGGAAAGCTGCCTCAAGCGACGTTTCTACGATCTGGCCGTCTTTGAAATAGTAGTGGTAGGAGGGTAGGTAGAAACTCGCAATAATCTCTCCTCCATAATGTGGAAAGAGCTCTTTCGCTACCTTTGTAACATAATTTTGGGGTCGCTTACTCACGCTCGCAGATAGCAAAAAGATCGGTTTGTTATGCCATATTTTGCTTGAATCCAATCTTGACATCCAATCCCAGAGATTTTTGAAAGCAGTGGTGAAAAGGCCATTGTGCTCGGCAAATGAGGCGACTATGGCATCACAATTTTGGATGTGTTGAGAAAACTGCTTGGCGTTTTTGGGTATGCCAATTTTCCGTTCTAAATCAATCGAATAAAGCGGTAGCTCAAAGTCGTTGAGATCCAAGGGGACAAGTTCGACTTTCGTCAATTGACCCGCGACAAATGATGCAAACTGTTTATTGATAGAATTTTTACTGGAGGAGGCTCCAAATACGAGTATTTTTTTCGACATAGCTTTAAGTCAATTACTTAAAGCAAATGTCTCAATTGAAAAGTTGGGCCGCATTATGATTTCGTAAGAAAACGGCTATTTGGATTTTTTGTATTGCTCTTTTTTCGCTGCACTCAATGTTTCAGGGGTAACGCCAAGATAGGAAGCGATCATGCGTTGTGGCACTCTTTGAACGATGTCGGGATATGTTTCGACAAAATGCTCGTAGCGTTCGATGGCACTTGTACTAAGCAACATGATCACTCTGCTCTGCAATACGGAGAGTCTTTTTATGATTTTGCCGACATTCTTTTCCTCTACTTTTAAGTCTTTGGTGTAAACCAAAACCTCCGAATCTTCTAGCGCATCGATATATAATTCAGCCGCAATCTCAGCATGATGACTATCTGCTATTGTCCATCCTTCAGGCGCAAACATGAAGATGTTTTCCTTCCCATTTTTATCGATCGAATAGCTTCTCAATAATCCCGATTCTACGCGATAAACCTTATGGTTAAATTCCCCTTTTTGTTGGATTATCTCACCTTTTTTGATCGATAACTTCTTCATCCTTTGCTGATAAGATCAGTATTTCGTCTCCTAATCTCCGCTTCGCGGAACGTAGCCGTAGATATTTTACGCCGCTACTACTTACAAGCCTCTGGCTTAGACTTAACATAGTAGGACTTATAGTTCGGCGAAGCCATATCCATACAACCCGCCAAGTCCAGTAGACGGATATTGCGAAAGTCAATGCTATGACTCTCCGCTTGCAATGCGATATAGCCGCTTTTGATCGGCTCTCCCACTCTAGCGGCCCAATCAGCACCATTGGGGACACCAAACTGATCCCAATTACCCAAGCTACTGACAAATACACTGTCCAACATCGGCTTCATATAAGTCAAAACCGTATCCTCTTCCATGATGTGATACACCACCTCATCGCCCAATACAACTGCTTCTACCGCTATCCATTGATCGCCTTCATAAGTCTTGGAAGTAGAATTGATGCAATGATCTCGATTGATCGTATCGCCCATCATCACCATGGTGCCGGGAGTGCAAAGATTGGAGGTATTGCGCTCACCATCACCAAGGCCACCCAAAAGCTGTAGCTCTATGGAGATCGGGAAATGTTGATCTGCCCCTTGATCGGCAGCGGATTGAGAATGAAGCATGATCCCGCTATTCCGATTATTCCACACTGCTCCACCGGGTGTTTGCTCACCGAGAAAGCGATACTCAAATTGCAAACGATAGTAGCTAAATGGCTTTTCGTAATACATATGCCCATAATTAGTCCCAAAACTATCGTACTCAGCATAGCTAATGCGGAGCATACTGTCCTCTACTACAAAAGTATTGAGATAGTTTTCGTTGATCGGGTGTCCCGAGATTTTGATATCCCAACCGCTGAGGTCTTTACCATTGAAGAGGTCTAACCAAACTTCTGCATTGGGATCATTGGGCTGAGAGGCAGGGCCGCAGCCTATCAAAAACGTGAGAATAAGGGCTAGGGAAAACGGTTTCATAGGATTCGTATTTACTCGAATGTATGGATTTTTGGCCTTATATTTAATACTATGCGCTACTACCTACTCTTCATTCTACCTCTACTATGGGCTTGCGGGGATTCCATTGATCCCAAAATCGCAGAGCAATTGCCCGAAAAAGTAGATTTCAACTTCCACATTAGACCGCTTTTATCTGACCGTTGTTATACTTGTCATGGTCCTGATGCCGAAGCGCGCGAAGCAGGGCTAAGACTTGATACTAAGGAAGGCGCCTTTGCGGCCTTGACCGAAAATCCTGGATATTATGCGCTGGTTAGTGGCAGTCTCAAAAAGAGTGAAATCTATCATCGTATCTACCAAACAGATCCAGAGCTGATGATGCCACCGCCGGAGTCCAATCTAGCCTTGAGCGAAGTCGAAAAAGCGCTCATCACACGCTGGATTGATCAAGGTGCCGAGTGGAAAGATCATTGGGCTTTTATCCCACCCCAAACGACTGAGTTAAGCGTTCCGCGCAGCGGGGAACATCCCATCGATGCCTTTGTCAGCAAAGAACTGAAAACTCACGGCCTCAAGCCAAGTCCCATGGCGAGTAAAGAAGTCATGATTCGCAGATTAAGTCTTGATCTGACCGGATTGCCGCCGAGCGTAGCAGATGTCGATGCGTTCATCGCAGATAGTAGTGAAGAGGCCTATGAAAAAATCGTTGATCGACTCCTTGTCTCGGATGCCTTTGGCGAACGTATGGCCGCAGATTGGCTAGACTTGGCTCGTTATGCCGATTCACATGGTTTTCAGGACGATGGTATGCGCAATATGTGGCCGTGGCGCGATTGGGTAATCAAAGCCTTCAATCAAAATTTGCCCTACGATCAATTTGTACGTTGGCAAATCGCCGGCGACCTCCTCCCCAATCCTACCCAAGAACAGCTGCTCGCCACGGGTTTCAATCGCAACCATATGCAAAGCCAAGAGGGCGGTATTGTTGAAGCGGAGTTTCGTACCGAATATGTAGCTGACCGAGTCCAGACCTTTACCAAAGCCTTTATGGGGTTGACCATGGAATGTGCGCGTTGTCATGACCATAAATATGATCCGCTGTCGCAGAAGGAATATTATCAGATGTTTGCCTTCTTCAACAATGTCAATGAATACGGACAGATCCCTTATTCGGGGGAGGCTAGTCCGACGATCATCTTGACGGACAAAGAAGTGGATCAAAAACGGGCATTTTTGTTTGGCCAGATCGACTCCGTCGAACGACTCCTCGATCCTCAACGCGAAGAATATCAAAATGCTTTCGCCGCTTGGAAAACCCAAAATACCCCTCAGATCAAAGAGCGCAATTTGATCGAGCATTATCCGCTGGACCGCATCACTGACGATAGCAAAACCCCTAGCAAACTCTATCCGAAGGAAGAGGGCCAAATTAAAACCTACGCTGCCAATACACCTCCCAAAATCGTCGCTGGCAAAGTGGGAAAAGCCTTTCAAATGATGGGTGACAACTTTGTGGACTTGGGCAATAAGCGTGTCTTCTTTGAGCGCAATCAGCCTTTTAGTGTCAGTCTTTGGTTCAAAGTGCTGGAAGACTCCGTTGAGGGACCCATTTTTGGACGTTCTGGTGGGCTGATGGACGGCAATCGCGGCTATGACTGTATGCTCCAAGCTGATCGGACTCTGACGGCTAGCCTTAATCACGTCTGGCCCGACAATGCCATTGAGATTGAGACGACCGAGCCTTTGCCGCTGGATGAGTGGGTGCATTTGACCTTTACTTACGATGGTTCGAGTCGTGCTGAGGGTTTACGCTTATACGCGAACGCTCAACTCCTTTCTTCGAAGATCCTCAACAATCATCTCGAACAAAGCATTAAATATCCGCCCGGTCGTGGCAATTGGTATGGCGATACGGGCCTTTGGTTGGGACGCCGCTTTGAGTCTAGTATAGATCGGGTAGTCCTTGACGAACTCAAAGTCTATGACGCTTGTCTCACGCCTTTAGAAGTGGCAAGTCTCGCCTCTCCAGAGGCTTATCCCCCTTCGGAGGGGGAGCAAGGGGGAGGAATCCAAGCAGCAGATCTCCTCGCTTATTATCTCGCCACGGCGAACGACTCTTTTCGCGTTCGGCAAGGCCGGCTCGCAAAAATCAGAGGTGAAGAAAATGAGTTGATCTCCAAAGTGCCAGAGGTGATGATCATGCGCGATCGTCCTGCCGATAGGCCGAGGGCTACTTTTGTGCTCAATCGTGGTGCTTATGACCAACCTTTAGGTGATCCCGTCTCCGTCGGAACGCCCGAGTATGTGCTCCCTTGGTCTGACCAATATCCCCAAAACCGCCTCGGCTTGACGCAATGGCTCTTTGATGATAGCAATCCGCTTACCGCACGCGTCGCCGTTAATCGTTATTGGCAGATGTTATTTGGACGGGGGATCGTGGCTAGTACCGATGATTTTGGCAACCAAGGCGATCTGCCTTCTCATCCTGCCTTATTGGATTGGCTGGCAACAGAGTATCGCGCCAATGGCTGGAACACTAAGGCCTTGCTCAAAACCATCGTGATGTCGCAGACTTATCGACAGACTTCTTTTGTCTATCCGGAGCTATATGAGCAAGACCCTGACAATGTCTGGTTGGCACGAGGACCTTCCTTCCGACTGAGTGCTGAGATGGTGCGAGATCAAGCGCTAGCTGCTAGTGGTTTGTTGGCGGATACGATCGGTGGGCCGAGTGTATATCCTTATCAGCCCAAGGGGCTATGGGCTCAGCTTGCAACCCGCAATGCGACCAAATACGTTCCGCAAAGCGGGGACTCGCTCTACCGCCGTGGGCTTTATACCATCTGGAAACGTACTACTCCACCGCCTTCGATGATCAGTTTTGACGCCTCTGAGCGGAACTCCTGTACCGTCAAAAGACAACGAACCAGCACGCCCTTACAAGCACTTGTCCTCCTCAATGATCCTCAATATGTTGAAGCTTCACGGCATTTGGCAGCTCGTATGATGCGAGAGGGCGGTGACGACCTCTTGGAGCAACTTGACTATGGCTTCAAGCTCATGACGGGTCGCGCAACACGCAATGACGAACTCAATATTCTGCATGAACTTTGGAATGAGCAGATGGCCTTTTATAAAGCCAAGCCCCTTTTAGCTGACTCATTGATTCAGATCGGCGCATCGGCCCAAGACACCCTTTTGCCACCCGCGATGCTAGCTGCGACTACGGTCGTTGCTAGTACGATCATGAATAGCGATGCTGCTATCATTAGACGTTGAGAATATCCAATACCCAAACTCAATGTCCAATTTCGAAGGAGCTGACGACTATTTCAATATTGGAGATTGATTATTCATCATTTTACATTCCCTATGGACTGCCATCAATACCATCCCAACTATAGCCGCCGCGACTTCCTCAGCAAGACCAGCATGGGCATCGGCGCCCTTAGTCTCGCCTCATTGCTAACGCCTAACCTACTCAAAGGGAATCCCGCAACGGGTCCGGGCAAAAAAGGGATCTTAGGATCGCCTCATTTCTCTCCCAAAATCAAACGGGTGATCTATCTCTTTCAAAGTGGAGGTCCCTCTCAGTTAGAACTATTTGACTATAAGCCGATGCTGCGAGAGCGCAATGGCGAAGAATTGCCGGAGTCGATACGCAATGGTCAGCGTTTGACGGGCATGACGGCCAA
This sequence comes from Bacteroidia bacterium, assembly GCA_045106675.1. Classification (GTDB taxonomy): domain Bacteria; phylum Bacteroidota; class Bacteroidia; order J057; family J057; genus JBCAWW01. Next base: position 1,182 of record JBGCFA010000148.1, on the reverse strand, counting down.
TCAAAAGGCCTTCCCGATGGCAGGCTCTGTCTTTGACTTCAAGCAGCATGGAGAAAGCGGTATGTGGATGAGTGAACTGATGCCGCATACGGCTAAGATTGCCGATGAAATCTGTATGATAAATTCGCTGCATACCGAAGCGATCAATCATGATCCGGCGATCACTTTTTTCCAGACGGGTTCTCAGCAAGCGGGGAGGCCGAGTATTGGTTCATGGATCAGCTATGGTTTGGGTTCTGATAATGAAAATCTGCCGAGCTTTAGCGTATTACTTTCGCGTGCTAAGCAAGGAGGACAACCCTTATATTCCCGCCTTTGGGGCAACGGTTTTTTGCCGTCTTTGCATCAGGGCGTACAATTTCGTTCTGGCAAAGATCCTGTACTCTACCTCAATGATCCGGCAGGTATGACGAGTGGCAATCGTCGTCAGATGCTCGACCGTCTCAACGAACTCAATGCGGCCCAATACCGCGAACTTGGTGATCCAGAGATCAGCAGTCGCATCGCGCAATATGAGATGGCTTATCGGATGCAGACTTCAGTTCCAGAGACGATGGATGTGCAGAGCGAGCCAGACTGGGTCTATGATCTATATGGGCCGGAGGCGCGGATTCCGGGCACTTTTGCTGCCAACTGTCTTTTAGCCCGCCGCCTTGCGGAACGCGGCGTTAAGTTTATTCAACTCTACCACCAAGGTTGGGATCAGCACGGCAATCTCCCCAATGACATCAAGCTCATGGCCAAGAGTACCGACCAGCCTTCAGCGGCCTTAGTTACGGACTTAAAGCAAAGAGGATTGCTAGAAGATACATTAGTGATTTGGGGCGGAGAATTTGGGCGTACCAATTATTCTCAAGGGAAACTAACCAAGACTCATTATGGCAGAGATCATCATCCACGCAGTTTCAGCGTTTGGATGGCGGGAGGCGGCGTCAAAAAGGGTTTTACCTATGGCAAGACCGATGATTTTGGCTACAATATCGCCGAAAATCCCGTCCATGTGCACGACTTTCAGGCGACATTGATGCATCTATTAGGCGTGGATCACGAACGCTTGACCTTTAAACATCAAGGCCGCCGCTACCGCCTCACCGATGTGCATGGTAAGGTGGTGAAGGATGTGTTGGCGTAGGTACTGTTTCCTCCCCCTGCCCCCTCCAAAGGGGGATAACCTACGGTTTG
>JBGCFA010000147.1:0-37990 GCA_045106675.1 Bacteroidia bacterium | reverse complement strand
GGAGGACCAATGTCTAACTATATGATTCGTGAAGAAGCTAAAGCGACTGTTGCACCAGAGTTATTTGTTACGGGTCCGTTGATCTCAACTTATCAACCAGCGGCTTTGGCCGTCGAAGATGCCCCCATCGTCAAAGTCAATAATGCAGAAGAAGCGAGAGAATTGGTACGTAAGCAATTGCCTTTCAAACCAGATTTTATCAAGATCTGGTATATCGTTTTGCCCGGTCAAAAAGCCCAAGACCACTACGCAATCGTCAAAGCAACCATAGAAGAAAGTCATGCCCATGCTATCCCTGTTGCTGTACATGCGACTCAATATGAGACGGCCAAGCTTGCGGTGGAGGCTGGTTGCGATATTTTGGTACATAGCGTCGAAGACGAAAAAGTAGATCAAGCTTTTGCCAAACTCCTCAAAAAGAACAATGTGAGTTATATCCCTACCCTAGAGGTTGGCCATAACTATATGGAGGTATTTTCGCAGCACCTCAATATCACGGCAGAAGATTATGAGCTAGCCAATCCCTTTACGCTGGGTAGTCTGATGGATTTACAGCATCTATCAGAACCAGACGTTCCAGCATGGATGACAAAACTCCAAGCCGCTGAAGCACCCATCGATAGAGATCAAGCCGTCATGCAGCACAATCTCAAACTACTGATGGATGCAGGCGTCAATGTCGTGACCGGTACAGATGCAGGCAATATTGGTACACTCCATGCTTCTTCCTACTTCGCAGAACTCCGTGCCATGCAAGCAGCAGGCTTGAGCAATGCGCAAATATTGCAGGCTTCGACCCTCAATGGCGCGACCATGCTTGGACAAGAGAACAGTATGGGGCAACTAAAGGAGGGCTTCAAAGCAGATTTATTATTACTCTCAGGCAATCCGCTTGAAGATTTAACCAATTTGCGCAGCCTTGAAACGGTGATCAGTAAAGGGAAAGCACATGATGCTCAATCTCTCATCCCAAATAGTCCCGAGATCATGGCTCAACGCCAATTAAACGCCTACAACCAGCGTAATATCGAAGCCTTCGTGGATTGCTATGCTGATAGTGTAGCGATTTATGGTTATCCCGATCGCTTGTTTTATGTGGGCAAAGACAAAATGGGACCAAACTATAGTCCAATGTTTGAAAACACTCCCGAACTACATTGTGAGTTGGTCAATCGTATGGTACTGGGCAATACTGTGATTGATCATGAAAACGTAACTGGATTTCCTAAGGGACGCATCATCAAAGCGATTGCGATCTATACTGTCGAAAATGGCAAGATTAGCGTAGTCAGGTTTGTTCAATAAGACTTTTTCGCAAACTTCAACCGACTTAGGATGATATTTTGTGAGCTAGAACATAAAGCTAATTCTACTATGATGAAAAGAACTATCCTCAGTCTCATGGGCTTACTATCAATTGGCATATTGGTGGCCCAATCGAGCATCACACTACCACAAGCCAGTCAAAAGGCAAGCATGATGCAAACTGTCGGCCTTACCGAAGTCAGCATTACTTACTCAGCACCTTCGGTGAACGATCGACCTGTTTGGGGCAATATTGTACCAATGAATCAAGTCTGGCGAGCGGGCGCCAATGAAAATACAGTGATCAGTTTTAGCCAAGCTGTACAGATTGAAGGCGCAGATTTAGCCGCCGGCACATATGGTTTACATATGATTCCTTCGGAGAACGAGTGGACCCTTATTTTTTCAAATAACTCTACCTCTTGGGGTAGCTACTTCTACAAAGAAAGTGAAGATGCCTTGAGAGTAAAAGTCTCACCAACTAGCACCGAGCATACCGAGCTCTTGCAATACAGTTTTTCTAATCCGACAAACGAACAAGTTGAGCTCGCCTTAGCATGGGAAAAACTCAAAGTCTCCTTTACGATCACTACAAATACCGATGAGATCGTTTTTGCCAGTGCTACTGATGAATTGCGCTCTACGGCTTCCTTTAGCTGGATGGGACCTTATCAGATCGCAAACTATTGCTTACAAAACGATACGCATTTAGAAGAGGCATTGAGTTGGATAGACCAATCTATCAGTACTGGTTGGGGTGCAGAAGCCAATTACACCAATCTATCTACCAAGGCTCAAATCCTCGAAAAGATGGATCGTACGGATGATGCAAAAGAAGCTTGGGCCTTAGCCTTGGACAATGCTACGGAGTTTCAGCGTTACCAATATGGGACCAACCTCATCCAGCAAGAGAAACATGAAGAGGCTATGGAGCACTTTAAAGCGTCTGCTGAGCTTTATCCAGATACTTGGCTTAGCCATGCGGGGCTAGGTGCCGCCTATCGCGTGAATGGTGAGCTAAAGACAGCTCTCAAGCATTATGAAAAATCGTTTGATTCTGCACCTGAGCAGTGGAAACCTGGCCTCGAAGCGAGAATCAATAAGGTAAAAGAGAGTATGTAATCGTTCGTAGCCAGCAGTTTACAAACCGCTGGTATAAATCAAGAGTCTGAAGAAAATAAATTGCGCTGTTGACTATTGAACAACAAATTTCTTTGCCTTCCCGATCCACTGCGCTTGTGCTTTGCGATAATGGGTCGGGGATAAATTGGCGTGTTTTATCATTTCTTCAAAAATATCACGGGCTAGCTCAGGCTGGCCCGTATCTATTAACAACTGCCCATAGCGATACCTAGCTTCTTCACCGCTATAAGCTTTGGCGAGATAGACATACAAATCCAAAGCTTCGCTTTTGCGATCAAGCGCTTCTAGCGCCCTTGGGAGTAATAAATCAAAATCATCAGGCCGAATATCCTTGCGTAAAACTCGTCTTTTCTGTAAAGCCTCAACCACCGCTTCATAATTGCCCATATGGAAATTGGCATGTCCAATACCTGCCCAAATCGCAGGATCATCTGCATATAGCCCTTTGGCAACAGGCACATATAGTTCAAGGGCTTCTTCAAATTTGCCAGACTTCTGATATGCCTCTGCTAGCGCCATACGATTGGCATGGTTAGGCGCATAAGCAAAATCATCTTGTCTTGCTTTCAGTTCTTTCTCTGGAAAGAAAAAAGACTCGACATTGGATTTAGCACTATCGGCTAGTTCCGAGTCTTGCATTTCGGGTAAGTACTCAACAAAAAAGTAAATCCCAATTCCGATTATCGGCAAAAAGATGATCAAGAAAATCCAAAGGGTCTTGCCCTTTTTATAGGCATGGACACCAAAGTAGATTTGTGCCGCGATTGTGAGTATTCCAGCGAACTGCATTATTGTGTTTTTTGAAGTGTCTTAGGAAGCAGAATAATTTCTGGCCCCGATTCTTACGTGTAAAATATTGACGAAGCAGCCTAAAATCTTACACCCCGCAAACTAATCCATAATCGCTTATTGCGAATATCAGGGTGTAATTTGTACAAATTACCGCTTGAACGGAAAGAATTATCCCCCAAAGAGAAAAAAATCTTACACTGGCATTATCCTTGTAAAGGTAGGGCAGGTAGCTTTGGTCCAGTTTTTGGAAAAAACCTAACAGACACCAAACTTCATTCTTTACATGCGAGGCTTACTTTACTTTAGCTTTTTCACCCTGTTTATTTTTGTATCCAGTTTTGCTCAAACAAAAACGACGGAAGAATCTCAAGCGGCTATTACAGCTAATTGGGAAGTATTCCCCAACCCTTTCTACAACAACTTCACAGTTGCCTCTGAAAGTAGAGATCTAGAAGTCGAAATTTACGACTTACAAGGGCATCGGATTCCTGCGACCATCTTTAGATTCAACGATGGTATGCAGAATCTCTACCAAACTGGTTTAGAATTAAGTAAAGGACTTTACTTGGTTCGTGTCAGTGAGGGTGCCCAGCAACGTGTTTACAAAATGATGAAACTCTAATCCTTTTACTTTAGTTTTTCGTTACATTTTGTCCAAGTGACCGCTTGATTTTCCACAAAACGGAAAATTGAGCGGTTTTTTCATGGCCTCCCCGCTTTGCTGTGGTAAATTAGTGGTTAAATTCTAATGAAATGATCCCTACACTAATGAAAAACGATTGGACGAAAGAAGAGATTCGTGAAATTTATGACCTTCCATTTTTTGAATTAGTATATCGTGCTGCGACCGTACATCGTCAGCACAACAATCCTCAAGAAGTACAAGTCTGCACCTTGCTTTCGGTCAAAACTGGTGGTTGCCCTGAAGATTGTGCCTATTGCCCGCAAGCAGCGCGTTATCACACTGACGTCAAAGTTCATCGACTACTCGATACTTCAGAAGTAATTGATGCCGCTAGCAAAGCCAAAGAGTCAGGCAGTACCCGCTTTTGCATGGGAGCAGCTTGGCGTGAAGTGAGAGACAATCGCGACTTTGATCGCGTGATCGACATGGTCAAAGGTGTCAATAAGCTAGGGCTAGAAGTATGCTGTACCCTCGGCATGTTGAGCGAGTCCCAAGCCCAAAAACTCAAAGAAGCAGGCCTATACGCCTACAATCATAATCTAGATACGAGCGAAGAGTTCTATGAAGAAGTAATCTCCACTCGCGGATACGAAGATCGTTTAGATACCCTCGAAAACGTGCGTAAAGCCAAAATTTCTGTTTGTTCCGGTGGCATTATTGGTATGGGGGAGACAGTCGATGATCGTATCGGTATGCTCCATACTTTATCAAATCTTCCAGAGCATCCGGAATCAGTGCCGGTCAATGCACTCGTTCCAGTCGAAGGTACTCCCCTCGAAAAACAGCCCAAAGTACCCGTCTGGGATATGGTACGCATGATCGCTACCGCTCGTATTTTGATGCCCAAAGCGATGGTGAGACTGAGCGCGGGTCGTGTCCGTATGAATCAAGAAGAACAAGCCCTTTGCTTTATGGCAGGTGCAAACTCTATCTTCTCCGGTGAAAAACTGCTCACTACTCCCAATCCAGGTGTAATTGCGGATGAAGTCTTATTCCAAACCTTAGACCTCAAACCAAGAGAAGCTTTCAAAGGAGCCGCCGCCGAAAAGTTTCAGCAGGCCTAATTCGGTCCCTATGTTTCAAATTGAGCAATCTCTGTCAGAGCGCCTTGCGCAACGGCAGCGAGCAGGATTATTACGCACTTTAGAGCAGATTCCAGCCTCAGCGGTGGATTTTTGTTCCAACGACTATTTGGGTCTGGCCCGCTGCGCGGAACGCTTGACTCCTTCGACTAATCATGCTGGTGGTGCCACTGGTTCACGCCTTATTTCGGGCAATAGTACACTAGCAGAAAATCTCGAAGCGAGGCTAGCAGACTATCATGGCGCAGCAGCTGCTCTCTTATTCAATAGTGGTTATGATGCCAATCTTGGCTTTTGGAGCTGTATTACTGGACCAAAAGACACCATCATCACTGATGAATTGGTACACGCAAGTATCATTGATGGAGTTCGTCTCAGCAAAGCCAGGCGGATGATCTTTCGCCACAATGATCTCGAACATCTCGAACAATTGCTGCAATCTGCCCAAGGCAATGTCTTCATCGGTACTGAGTCTGTTTTCAGTATGGATGGTGATAGGGTTCCGCTCGCGGAACTAATAGCACTCGCCCAAAAATATGATGCCGCCATCGTCATTGACGAAGCCCATAGCAATGGGATCTTAGGAACAGCTGGTAGCGGCTTCGTTTCTGAGCAAGGCTTCGAACAAGCAGTATTTGCGCGGATTCATACGTTCGGCAAGGCCGTGGGGAGTCATGGTGCGCTGATACTCGGCAGCGAAGTCTTGAAACAATATTTGCTCAACTTTGCGCGCTCTTTTGTCTTTACTACTGCCCTACCCGCCCATAGTTTGCAAGCGATAGACCAAGCTTATCGACGCTTAGCTAAGGCGGATGATCTACGGCAAGCACTACACAAGAACGTCTCACACTTTGTGGAACTGAGGGAGCGTTCGTCATGGACGTGGGTCAAAAGTGATAGCTGGATACAGTCAGTCATCATACCGGGCAATCAAGCAGTACGGCTAGTCGCCGAACGCTTAAAAGAAGCGAATTTCGCGGTCAAAGCGATTGTCAGTCCTACTGTTGCAGTGGGCCAAGAACGCATCAGGATTTGTCTCCATAGCTTCAATACACAAAGTGAAATTGAAGCGCTTATGTCTAAACTAGAAGGATTATATCAGGAATTATGCGAGGATATATCGTTGCCGGTATTGGCACAGAAATAGGAAAAACAGTCGTCTCAGCCATTCTTTGCCACGCTTTAGGAGCAGATTATTGGAAGCCCATTCAAGCAGGGGAACTCGAAAACACAGACTCCCATAAAGTGCAACGATGGGCTAATTTGGATTCAGCCCAAATAATACCCGAAGCTTATGCACTGACTCAGCCGATGTCGCCCCATGCTGCTGCGCCTTTGGATGGAGTGAAGATCAAAACAGAGCGTTTGGCACTGCCAAATACTAAAAACCCGCTGATCGCAGAAATAGCTGGGGGAATCATGGTCCCCATCAATGAGCATCAACTCAATCTGGATCTTCTCAAGGCGTGGCAATTGCCCGTGATACTAGTATCACGTTATTATCTCGGCAATATCAATCACAGTCTATTGACCGCCGCTATTTTAAAACAACATGGCGTTCCCGTCAAGGGCTGGATACTCAATGGAAAGCCCGTAAAGGCAAGTAAAGAAGCCATCTTGAATTTCAGTCAATTGCCCCTTCTGGCAGAGATTCCGGAGGCAAAATATATGGGCACTCATTTTGTAATGATCCAAGCCCAAAAACTCAGCAAGCAGCTAAAAGCGGCTTTACTATGATCGATCTAGCATTTGACCGAGAGCATCTTTGGCATCCATACACCTCCATGCATGCGCCATTGCCCGTATATCCGGTGGCAAGAGCAGAGGGAGTTTATCTGGAACTGGAGAGCGGTGAACGTCTCATAGATGGGATGTCAAGCTGGTGGACAGCGATTCATGGTTATAATCATCCGGTCCTTAACGCTGCCGCAAAGGCTCAACTCGATCAAATGTCTCATGTGATGTTTGGGGGCTTAACTCATGCGCCTGCGGTAGAGCTTGGCAAAAGATTAGTGGAGATTAGTCCTAAATCTATTGATAAAGTGTTCTTCGCAGATTCGGGCTCAGTGGCCGTCGAAGTAGCCATCAAAATGGCGATTCAATACTGGTTTGCTCAAGGCAAAACGAGCAAACAAGAGTTATTGACGGTCCGATCTGGCTATCATGGCGATACATTCCAAGCGATGTCAGTCTGCGATCCCGTTACGGGCATGCATGAGATTTTCAGAGGCGTATTGCCTAAGCATCATTTTGCGGATGCTCCGAACATAGGATTTCATGATGAGTGGGACGACTCGGATTTAGCTTCTTTCGAAAGTTTGATTGCTCAACATCATGAACGGCTAGCAGCGGTCATTTTAGAACCAATTGTCCAAGGCGCAGGTGGGATGCGTTTTTATCATCCGGAGTATTTGCGAGGAGTTCGCGCGCTTTGTGATCAGTTTGAAGTCTTATTGATCTTAGATGAGATAGCTACCGGCTTTGGCCGAACGGGCAAACTCTTTGGCTGTGAACATGCTGATATTGAGCCGGATATCATGTGCGTAGGCAAGGCGTTGACCGGAGGGTATATGACCTTATCCGCCACTCTTACGACTGAAAAAGTGAGTCATCAGATTTCACTTGGGCAAGCCAATGGCGGGGTGTTTATGCATGGGCCAACCTTTATGGCCAATCCGCTCGCTTGCGCTATCGCTAATGCGAGCATTGATCTATTGTTGGCGAGTCCTTGGCAGGAACGCGTGCGTCAAATTGCTGATGGCTTACAAAAAGGTTTAGCTCCTTGTCGTGAATTAGCGAGTGTAGCCGAGCTAAGAATCCTGGGCGCAATCGGCGTGGTAGAAATGAAAGAGCCCGTTGAAATGGCAAGCATTCAACGGGCATTGGTTGAGGCGGGGGTATGGGTACGACCATTTGGTAAACTGGTGTACGTAATGCCTCCTTATATCATCGAAATGGAACAATTGCAGCAACTTTGCCGAGCGATTGTCCAAGTATTGTCTAATTAAGCTTTAGCAGCATCGTCAGCGGCATCGGCCACATCTTCAGCAGCAGCGTCGACAGCGCCAGCGGCATCAGCGACAGCACCTTTGGCAGTACTCGCAGCATCAACGACAGCATCCTTAGCAGAACCTGCAGCATCAGCGACGGCGCCTTTAGCATCAGCAACGGCATCCTTAGCAGAACCAGCCGCATCAGCAACAGCACCTTTAGCATCCGCAACCGCTTCACCAGCAGTTTCGGCGGCATTTTCAGCACTACCTTTTACCTTAGCAGCGAGTTCATCGCCTTTATCTTTAACAGTGTCTACAGCGTCACCGACCATATCACTGCCCTTTTCATAAGCATCTACGGCCATTTCTTTACCTTTATCAATGGCATCACCTGCCATTTCTTTGCCTTTATCTACCATCTCACTGCCTTTTTCGACAATGGCACTAGTGGTTTCTTTCGCAGTATCAACCGCTTCGCCAGCCATTTCTTTGCCTTTATCGTAGGCATCGCCAGCGACTTCTTTGGCTTTATCGAAAGCTTCTCCAGCTTCTTCTTTAACGTCTTCTAATACTTCTGCGCCTTTTTCGTAAGCTTCAGCAGCGAGTTCTTTTGCATCTTCCATTGCTTCAGCAGCCGCTTTTTTGGTGCTACCAAAGATGTTCTTTATAGAGTCAAAGATTCCCATAATTACCAGGTTAAGTTTGTGAGTTTTGTTATGATTTCCGGAATAATACGGATTTTTGACAATATACACGGCATAAGGTCACAAATTTCTTAGCAGATTTAGGGCGATAACGAAAAAGGACGACCAAGTGGCCGTCCTTTTATAAGTTGCTTAGGCGCAATTCATTAGGCCTAGATTGTGGTTTTCAACAATATTTGTTTTCAGATCAAATCCAAAGCACCGCTTAGGTCTTCGATCAAGTCTTCCGCATCTTCGATGCCGACAGACAAACGAATCAATGTATCACTCAAACCAGATTTTTCGCGTTCCTTCTTGGGGATAGAAGCATGAGTCATACTAGCAGGATGTCCAATCAAAGACTCTACTCCGCCGAGGCTTTCGGCCAAAGCAAATAGATGCGTTCCTCCTAAGACTTTGAGTGCATCATCCATCAAATCTCCTTTAAGAGCAAATGAGATCATACCACCAAAGTCATGCATTTGATCAGCAGCGATCGCATGGTTCGGGTGTTCGGCAAAGCCGGGCCAGTTGACATGAGAGACCTTAGGATGGGCTTTAAGAAAATGGGCGACCTTCTTACCGTTTTCACAATGGGCGCGCATACGGAGCGCTAATGTTTTGATCCCTCTCAGTACCAAAAACGAATCTTGTGGACCCGGTACAGCTCCACAGGAGTTTTGAATAAACTTGATTTGAGCATCTAAATCAGGATCATTGACAATCACACAGCCCATCACAACGTCTGAATGTCCTCCGATATACTTGGTGATCGAGTGCACAATGATGTCAGCTCCCAAATCTAGCGGGTTTTGCAAAGCGGGAGAAGCAAAAGTATTATCAACTGCTGTCAATAAACCATGCTTTTTTGCAATAGCCGTAGCTCCTTTGATATCAATGATTCCCATCATGGGATTGGTAGGAGTTTCCAACCAAATCATTTTTGTCTTGTCATTGATCAAAGGTTCCAGATTAGCTAAATCTGAAAGGTTCGTAAAATGAAACTTGATCCCATAAGGTTCAAATATCTTGGTAAACATCCGATAACTGCCTCCATAGATGTCGTTAGTAGCAATCACCTCATCACCGGGCCGCAAGATTTTGATGATAGCGTCCATCGCTGCCATACCAGAACCAAAACAACTAGCGAACTTAGCATTTTCGAGCGCAGCAAGCGCTTTTTCCAAGGCAGAGCGAGTTGGGTTTTGAGAACGCGCGTATGCAAAGCCTTTATGATCTCCGGGAGCCGCTTGAACGTAAGTGCTCGTTTGGTAAATGGGAGTCATAATGGCTCCAGTAGTTGGATCGGGTTCAACGCCAGCGTGAACAGCTTTAGTGCTAAATTTCATACAGTTTTTTTCGCTATATTCAGTTAATCAAATATAAATCGGATATTTTAATAGCAAGCATTTGAAATATCGGGAACTTTTTGTTCCTAAACTCAGTAAAACTAATCAATATTGGCCCATAAATCTCTTTAGTTCCTATGGCAAAATTGAATTCTTCCGAACAGAAGATCTTAAAAGAAATAGCTGGCTGGAAAGCCAACAACCCGAGCTTTTTAAATCGGGCCACTGACTTTGTCAGCAAGCCTTTGACTTGGCTAACTGAAAAGTTGATTCCTGAAGACGTTCGTGGTAGCGTCTCAGGCTTGACTGAATCTGTAATAGAAAAGTTACAAGACGCTACTCAATGGACTGTCAGTCCGGCTGATGTCTTACAAGCCACCAAGGAGTTTGAAATCGCGGCGGCTTCTATTGAAGAGCTTCGCAAAGCAAACATCCATGATCTCGATCATGTTTCCGAAAAGTATATTGAGCAAAATACCCGTGTTGGTGCGCTCAGTGGTGTCGGGACAGGTATTGTAGGTTGGCCAGGCTTGATAGCCGATTTACCCGCTTTGTTTGTCCTCTCCTTGAGAACGATCAACCAAATCGCGCTTTGCTACGGTTTTGATCCAAATTCGCCTGATCTCACTCCCGATCAAAAACTCTACGAAATGGAGTATATGATGCGGGTATTCAAAACAGCCTCAGCGGCCGATAAAGTTCAAAAACAACTTTCATTAGCCGAGCTACGAGATTTTGAAGCAGGATTTGACAAAGGTGTCTATGGCGAAGTCGCTGGTGATTTCACGACCAAGCAAATCAGTCGTGGAGCAACTAGCTTTGTTTCTCGCATGATCATCAAGGAGATCGTCGAACGTACGCTTGTCAAAAAAGCCGTTGGTCTAGTGCCCGGTTTAGGAGCGATTTTCTCTGGAGGATTTAACTATGTTTATCTTCAGGATGTGGGCGAGTCAGCCTTTATGCTCTACCGAGAACGCTTCCTCATGGACAAAAAAGGTCGTAATAAGGCGATTTCGATTAATATCGAATAAGATAGAATCGAAGAGCTTATCAAATAATACTGGCTGTGGTTTTGAACCACAGCCTTTTTTTATATCATCTTGGTATCGATCCTGATTTCGCCGTGCAAGGTCCGATGCACTGGGCATCTATCAGCTATCTCCATCAAACGTGCGCGTTGTTTGTCATCAAGCTCACCGGAAATTTCAATCTCACGTGAGATCACATCAATTTTACTTTGAGGCTTATCGACATTTTCAGCGTCTTCTGCATATTCATGCGAATGTTGGAGATGGACTTTTACCTCTTTGAGTTTCCAGCCTTTGCGATCAGCATACATACGCATCGTCATAGCAGTACAAGCACCTAAGCCCGAAACTACTAGATCATAAGGTGTTGGCCCGAGATCAGCACCTCCAACCTTTTTGGGTTCATCAGCGAGGAAGCTATGATTGCCGGCTCGCACTTCAGTAGTGAAGCCCGTTGCGCCCAAACGAAGTACCGCCTGCTTATCAGTCTCCAATGGGTCAGGATCAGCTAATTCGACGTAGCGTTCGGCCCAGGCCGCAATCATATTGCCGGCATATAAAGCATCCTTTTTGCCGGAAAGCAGATGATCGGCTCCGTCTACGGTGAGAAAACTCTTTGGATGATAAGCCGCGATATATATTTCTTTGGCATTGTCGATGCCCACGATCTGATCTTCCGGAGAGTGCATCACAAGCAGCGCCTTGCGCAACGAATGAACCTCTTTTTGCAAATCAACCCCTTCAAGGTCTTCTAAAAAGTGTTTTTGAATCACGACCTCCTTACCGCCAATCAGTACTTGCGCTTCTCCTTCACTGTGAATTCGCGCTTCAACTGCTTCAAATAAATGCTTGACATGAGCCGGTTGGGAAGGTGCGCCAATAGTAGCTATTGCTTTGACTGAATCTATGGATTTACCTGCCAACAAAACCGCAGCTCCGCCTAACGAATGTCCCACCAGCAAACTCGGTCCCTGATAGTTTTGCTCTAGAAACTCAGCCGCAGAAAGTATATCAGAGACATTGGTTGAGAAATTGGTATCGTAAAACTCTCCTTCACTCTCCCCTACTCCGGCAAAATCAAAGCGTAATATCCCGATCCCAGCTTGAGTTAAAGCTAGGCTAATATTACGTTCTGCTCGTAGGTTTTTACCACAAGTAAAGCAATGGGCAAAGATTGCATATGCCTTGGGATGGATACCTAATGGAAGATCTAAGGAGGCCGAAAGCATCAGGCCAGTACGATTGGGAAAGCTAGTTCTGATAGTTCTCATATGAGGGAGCGAATTTTCTTAACCGCAGCGTTCCCCAAGGGGAAATAAGCTGCAAAAAACAATGCCATCCCCAAACTGAAGTTTTGAGGATTGAAAAATTGATCTAAGAGATTGTTGGGATATACATAGGATGTCTCCAAAGCATAACCGCCAAACTCTAATAGCCCCATGCCCACTAAGCCGTAAGCATATTGCTGAAACCAGTGAAACTCTCTCAAAACGAGGGAAATAGGGACCATATACAATATATAAACTGTGATCACTTGCCACCAATAGGTAAAGCGTGCAATCTCTGCCCAAGCACCAAAATAATGCATGCCTAAGCCCCAGCTAAAGTATAAAACGATATATATCAAAAGTGTCTTCTGATCGACGCTAAGACGTTCCTTTATCCAAGTTAGACTCAGTACGTTCTCCTCTTTCATGTGTATTTGATTCTTTTTGATGTTTGGGATAAAACAAAAGCAGTAAAACGGGTAATATGATCAAGTCAGCCAATAGGGCCGAAAATAATGTCATGCTAATCAGGAGGCCAATGAAAAGCGTTCCGAGGAAGTCGGAAAAAGTCAAAGCCAAAAATCCACCACTCAATATCAAGGTCGTGATAACAATCGCCTTGCCTGTAGAAATAAAAGCGCGACGCAAGGCAAATAACCAAGGCTGACGCTTGCTCTCTAAATAAAAACGGCTCAAAAAGTGAATGGTATCATCTACGGCAATCCCAAAGGCGATGGTAAAGACAATGGAAGTCGAAAGTTTTAAATCAATCCCTACATAACCCATAAACGCAGCGATAATCGCCAGAGGAAAAACGTTCGGTATAAGCGTAATCAAAACCATCCGCAATGAACGAAATAGCAAGCCAGCGAGAATCGCAATCGCCCCAAAAGCAATCATGAGACCATACAAAATATTGCTCGCCACCACTTCATTGTTTTTGTCCACTAAGACAGCAGCACCCGTCAGCTGATAACTAAAATCAGGGTAATTCTGCATGAAAATCGCTAGTTTCTGATCTTTTTGCCTGATCTTGATACTACCGATATCGGCCATTTGGGCACTAATCCGCAAGCGATTTTGATCACTGTTTAAGAAATTTTCTAGCCCTAGTCGGGAACGCATCTTCCCAATTTTACGCCAAATTTTTCGTAAGTCTTTGTCAGACTCAGGCAGTCTATAAGCAGTTCCTTCTCCAGACTTTTGGGCCCGATGATAAGCTTTGACAAAGCTCAAGGGAGAACGTACAAAGCCTACTTCGTAATCATTTTGTAAGTAATGCTCAATTTCGCTGACCTGCCGCAAAAGCAATGGTTCAGCGAAGCTTCTACTGCTATCGACAAGCTTCAACTCTAATTCGAGTGGTCGAGCGCCAGAAAACTGGGTTTCAAAAAAGTTAAAAGATTGTTTGACAGGATTATCCTCTTTGAGGTCCTCTATCAGATAGTTATTGACCTGTAGTTGGCTGATGCCAATCCCACAAACCAATAGTAAAACCCCAGAACCTACTAAAATCTGCTTGGGATGGGCCAGTATCCATCTCAATGAGCGATGCAAATATTGATACCAAAATCCACCTGCTTGATCAGATTTACGGATCGGTGGTGGTGGTAAAATAATCAGAACCGCTGGTAGAACTGTATAGGCCAAAGCAAGTCCAAAAGCTACTCCGATAGACATAAAAAGGCCAAACTCTCCCATCGGCTTAACACTGGAATTGAGCAATGTCAAAAAACCAATAGCAGTGGTAATAGTCGTCAGCACATTCGCTCGTCCCACTAGCCAGAGGGCACGCAACAGGGCATCGCGTTTGTTACGGCCTAAGCGAAGTTCATCCAGATATTTGGACAGAATATGTACCACCGCAGAGAGGCAGACTACCAATAAAACCGAAGGAATCACATTGGAGAACACATTGAGTGGTTTAACGAGAAAAGATAAAAATCCCACGATACCCAATACCGCTAAGCCTACGATACTAAGCGGCACTACGATTCCCCAAAACGAGCGAAAAGCAAACCACAAAAAGGTAATGATCAATACTAAGGAGATCGACAAAAAGACGACGACCTCACGCTGCATTAAGCCGATATAATAGGTCTGTCCCGCAATCCTGCCTGCGATATGACTCTCCTCAAAATCAAAATCAGCGAGTCTACTTTCTATGGTGTTGCTTAAGATTCCGGCAGTAGAATCTGACAGATTGGGCGCGTGATTGACCCAAAGACTTAAGGCCCGCCCATCTTGACTAAAAAAGGCGCCAACTAAATCTGGCTGTTCAAAAATAAAACTAGAATCTTGCCCCAAATCTCCTGCTAAATTGAGATAAGGCACTTCTAGCGGTAAGCCTAGTAGCGGATCGATTCGTAGGGACTTGAGATTGGTCGGAGATAGTACTTGCTCGACTCCTTCGATCTGGCTGAGCGTATCTGTCAAGGCATTTATCTCTGCGAGGAACGCTGCATCAAAGACACCTTTATCTCGCAAAATACTTAACAGAAAAAAGTCAGATTCTGAGCCATATCTAGCTCGAAAATCATCATAAAAGGCAGTTTCAGGTGCATTGGCTGGGAAAAATCGCTCAAAATCATAGTCAAACTCAACCTGACTGGCTTGCCAACCCGACCAAGCGGCAAACAATAGCGTAAGTCCAAGTACTAGATAGCTAAGAATGCGTTCTTTGGGGGTAAACATAAGCGTAAGCGGCCCAAGAGCCATGATGCGACAAACTGATCGGCAAGTCTAGGACATTTCCCTCGATTTCTAAAGACGGAATCCCCGATTTGTTGCGTGAGAGGGAAATTTGTGGTTTGGGGCGGGAATTAGAAGGTTTTTTCCTCCCCCTACCCCCTCCAAAGGGGGAGATGACTTTGCATACCGTAGGTTGTCCCCCTTTGGAGGGGGCGAAGGGGGAGGAAAAAAAATTCAAGTTAGGATCAGCATTCAGACTCGTCAAAAGTTCGTCTTTGGGACAAACCTCAAAAGCTGAGAAAGTGTTTGATCCGCCACTCAAAACCCTATCAGTGTTTACTTCTACAACGGTATGAAGATAGTCTTCCGTCAAATCCGCAAAGCCAAAATATCTCTCATCAGCTCCTACAACTTCGAAGCTAGCTCGACTTCCTTTCCAATGGATTTTCTCTACAACAAATGCTTTAGGATTGAGGAGCCGCTGCGCGGAACGCCTAAACCAGACCTTCCAAGCGGCTTCTTTTGCGGCCCAGTAAAGCCATGCTCTATGATCGTTGGGTTTACTAGGAAAATCTTCCCATTCAATGTCAGTGAGGATTTTGCGCCAATAGGCTTTCCATCTTTGTGGTGAATATTCACGACAGGCCTCGAAAGCGACTAGATCGTTACCGATCATTTTTTGATGCGTTCGAAGATGATCTTTACGGCATCTTTGACGGTCAACATTTGCTCAACGGCTTCATCTTCAATCTCAATATCAAATACTTCTTCTGTATCAAGCACAATATCTACAAGATCAGCCGAGTTTATTTGAAGGTCCTGTAATAAATCTGTGTCAGCATTTACTCCTTCGAGTAAGCTTTTATCTTCTACATAGGGAGCAACAACTGCTCTCAGTTTCTCTAATATTTCGGTCTCCTTCATTCTTCGGTGTTTGAACTTCAAATCTACACTAGATTTTCTTAAATATTGCTATGGCGTTGACGTCTCCAAAACCAAAGCTTGCCTTAGCGATGATATTCAAACTTGCCTGAGCGATGTTTTGTTGCGGAATTTTTTCTCTTGCCACCTTATTAGCAATTTCTGGATGTAGGTCTTCACAATTGGCAGAGCCATGAAAAAAGCCTTCCGACAACTGCAAGGCAACGGCTACACTTTCGATTGAACCCGCAGCACTTAAGCAGTGACCAATCAGTGACTTAGGGGCTTGGAGATAAGGAAAATCATCACCAGAAACACCTAAGGCTTCTACCCAGTTTAAGACTTCCAATGGATCACCCATGGTAGCTGTCAAATGGCCACTAATCCCGTCCAGCTCACTTACACTGATACCCGAGCGATCCAATGCTAGTTTAATACAATGCTTTACCCCCTCAGGATTGGGAGCCGTCATACTGCCGATTCCTCTTTGTCCACCAGCATTAGAAGCTCCTCCCAGTACCTCTGCATAAATTCGGGCGCCACGAGCCCTAGCGCTTTCTAAGGTTTCTAAAACTAAAGCTCCTGCCCCAGCCCCTGGCACAAATCCTCCTGCCGTTTCACTGAGAGGGCGAGATGCTTTTTCGGGAGCGTCATTATATTTTCGACTGAGTACTCTTAGCGAATCAAAGCCTCCCCAAACATAGGGTCCACCACTATCGCAACTACCTACGAGCATGCGTTCGGCAAGGCCAAATTTAATACGGTGATAGCCCTGTAAAACGGCTTCTGTACCCGTAGCACAGGCAGCAGCATTACTACTTACCTGGTTGCCCAAGGCCAGCAAACCGCCCAGAAAGGCACTCGGCCCACTGGCCATGCCTTGTTCTATCAATCGACCACCAATGCGACGAACCTTGCCTGCATCGACCAAATCTATCCCAAATCGTAAAGGTTCAGCACCTGTCATCCCAGAGCCAAAAACACAACCACTATCCCAATCAGGCTGTTTTTGCTCAGGACTTGGCATTTCCAAACCCGCGTCTTTCCAAGCATCTACTCCCGCCATGACTGCATACATGACTCCAGTACTTTTGAGGGAGCGACGTATCACTTCGGGTAGATAAGGTTCCAGCATACCCGGTTTTAGCGGTGGAGAACCGGCTACTTGGCAGCCAAATTTCAACCGTTCTAACTCTGCCTGATGCCGGATACCGGAGCTGCCATTTTTCAGCGCTTCTGAAAATGCAGCTAAGCCTATGGCATTGGGTGCAACGACTCCCATCCCCGTGATGACGATTCTTCTTTGCTTCATAAGGCTTTTCGATTCAATACTCCGGCGAGCGTTCCTTTGGCAATGCGTTGGCCAGATTCGAGGGTCATTTCAGCAGTAATTTTGAGCTTGCCAAGGCGGTAGTATTCTTTTTGCGCTTGTACGCGAACGCTTTCCCCCGGCCTAAGCGGATGCCAAAACTTAATCTGTGATTCCGTAAAGGCAATCCCGCCTCCTTTGGGCCAATCGCCATTGGCTTGATGAAATAGATATAAGCCCATGCAAACTAAGCCAATTTGGGCCATACATTCAGTGATCAAAACACCCGGTACGATTGGGTTTTCGGGAAAATGATCAGGAACCCAAAAGGCTGTTTCGGGAAAAGTATAGCTGCCTATAATTTGTTCAGTATCTATCTGCTCCAATGTGTCCACAAACAAAAAGGAGGGACCATAAGGCAATTGGGGCAGGATATCGGTGAGATAATTCATTTAGCGTAGTCTTTCGCCTCCATCTACCGGGATGAGAGAACCATTGATCCAAGCAGATTCATCAGTCGCGAGCAAGGCTATCACATTCGCGACATCTTCTGGGCGAGTCATTTTGCCAAAAGGATTGCGAGCGATCGCACTAGCCCGTAATTGCTCTTGTCCGGGTATCATCCGCAATGATTGAGTATCTGTGATGCCGGGCTGGACAATATTGGTACGTAAGCCATGGGGCGCAAAACTGACCGCCATGCTGCGAGCCAGCGATTCTAAAACCATTTTGGCAGCTGAGACAGCCGCGTACTGAGGCCAAACTTTTTGATTGCCTTCACTAGTCAAACCAATGATACGTGCATCGGGACAAAAATAGCCTCCATCCAACAGCAGACGCGTCCAAGTGAGCAAACTCAGCCCCATCTGATGAATCGTATGCTGAAAGTCCTCTATTTGTAAGACATCCTCTCTAACGTTCTCCGCAGGAGTTAATACCTGTTCCCAAGCGGCTTGCAAATCCGTGGATATGTCATCAGGAAAAGTCGGACGAGAGCGTTCGCCAAGGGCTAAAGGACGAAGATTGGCCCGCGATAAGGCATGTACTACTAGCCGTAACTTGCCTTTGGCGGGATTAAGTAGATCGAGTATTTTATCATGGCTCGCCTCGGCGAACGCATTGACACTGAGGCTAATAAATTCGCCCGGCATTGCCTGTAATTCGGCAAAGTCAGTTTCAATCTGTTCACGGTCTTGGCGACGGTCACGATGGATCACACAGACGTTCATGCCCTCCTGCCGCAGTTTACGAGCGCTAGCTAAGCCAATGCCTTTAGAGCCGCCCAAAATGAGCGCCCAATAATCTTGGCCTACAAATAATGGAGAACGCGCTGCTATTGCCATTGTAAGAGGAGTCTTTGGGCGGAAAAACCGGGACCGAAAGCCAACATCAGACCAAGCTCTCCGGCTGGAATATCTTTTTGCAGAAAACGATCCAAAACGTAGAGGACCGTAGCACTCGACATATTGCCAAAGTCGCGTAATACCCCTTTGGACTCATCTATATTTTTGTCGAGATCATGCAGAAGGTTTTCGACCATTTGTACGATTTTTTTACCCCCAGGATGAAAAATAAAGTGCTCTACATCTTTGACTGTTAGATCATTTTTCGCTAAAAAAGGATGCAGAATATCATCAAAGTGCGCTTGGATACGATCTGGAACCGTTTTATCTAGTACAATCTGGAAACCAGAGTTGAGGAAATTGTAGCCCATCATGTCGATCGCATCGGGGAAGTGATACATCTCAGTATCAATGATCGCAGGACGAACTTCATCACTTGGTCCGACAATCGCACAGGCAGCACCATCGCCAAATATCGCAGCACTAACCACATTGGTCATCGAAAAATCCTGATGCTGAAAGGTACTCATCGGAGATTCTAAGGCCAAGATCGCAGCGTGTTTGCCAGGATTGGCTTTGAGAAAATCATGAGCGTAGATCAAAGCAGAAGTCCCAGCAGCACAACCCATCTCAGTGACGGGTAGTCTGACAATATTTTGCCGCATTTTGAGGCGATTGATGAGATAGGCATCCACAGAGGGGATCATCAAACCGGTACAACTAGTCGTAATGATATAATCTAAATCAGTAGGCGCTAAACCCGCACGATCTAAAGCTTTGCGCAAGGCTTTTTCGCCTAAGTCGATCATCTTTTCTTTGTAGAAATCGTTTTTTTCTTGAAAAGAAGTTTGATGAAAGACTTCATTGATATTCATGATCGCATAACGCCGATCTACATTGGCGTAGCGGAAGATGCGAAGGACTTTTTTTTGTTGTCGCTCTGGCAAAGGCTCTACCCATTTTTGGATATGCGCCCATGACTCTTCCAGAGAACGTGTGTACTCCGGTTGAGCGGTTGCGGTGGCGATGATTTTAGGAGCGTTCATATTGTAAGGGCTAGATGTAGGCTCGTGTGTCCATTATCATTTGATAGCGGAAAGCCCAACGCCAGCGGATTTCTGACTCGATAAGGGGTGTAACAGGTAAAAGTTGTTTGAGATCCTGTCGCCTAAAGGCTCTTTGTATAGAGACAAGACCATCATGTCTAACCATCTCAGAACTACGAAAAACAGTACAAACTAATTGAAATAGACGATAGGCAATTTTACTACGATGAAGGTCATTGACAATCACGCCTGTTTTGGCAAGTTGACTGAGACGCGGCAAATAGGATAATAGATGCTCATCAGGAAAATGGTGTAAAAACAAACCGCAATGAATGATATCATAGTCTTGCCGAAAGAAGTCTTCGCCAAAGCAGTCTAGTTGTCGAAAACCGATCTCGGGAAATTCTGCAGATTTTGATTGAGCGTATTGAATACAGTGAGCATTAGCGTCGAGTCCTGTGAGTTGCAGTTTGACATTATGCTTGCGTCCCCACTTGGCCATAGCACGGAGAGTATCTCCGCCGCCAGAACCCAAATCGACGATATGATAGGATTTTTGAGGAGCCTTACGGACTAATCGAGCCAAGGCATTGATACTAGGACCAGTCCCTCCCAGCCAATAATTGATCTGGCTGAGTTGATCCAAAGTTGTAGAAAGCACGGGACCTACCATTTCCAGATCGTCCATCCATTCTTCTTCAGTAGAGCGTTGAGCAAATTCAAACATAGGCAGAAGTGAAGATACGCAGCTGAAAACGAAAGGCCCAAACCCAGCGAAGTTGAAATTGGCTCAAGCCGGAATTTTGGAGGATTGAAAGTAATTCTTGCCGTCTGAAGCCACGTTTGATCGCTTGCAAGCCATCATGCCGTATCATCGGATGGACAGGGAGCACAAACGTTAGCGCAGCAAAAGCAAAGTACGCCAAAGGATGCCTATGCAAATCTGAGCTAATCAGGCCTAAACTGCTTTGCTCCGGCAGTTGTTTGAAAAAGCGAGATAATGCCTCATCTGGATAGTGATATAAAAACTGGCTGCTGATTACTAAATCAGTCTTTGTCGGCAAACTCATATCTGCAAGTAAGTCTTGTTGGAGATAAGATATCTCAGGGTAGTCTAGAGACTGTTTTTCGGCGTATTCGAGCGTATTGACATTGCCGTCGATCCCTAGGAGTCGGAAGCTATAATCATGTTTACGTCCCCAATTGGCTACTTTTCGGAGCAGATCTCCCCCACCACATCCTAAATCTACGATCTGGATAGCCGAGGCTTTGGATACGGATTTGAGCATGGGTGCTAAGGCACGCAGAATACTCTGATGAGTTCCTAGCCAACGATTGATCATGCCCAATTGGGCGAGAGTCGTTTCCAAACCCGGCCCTGCTTGTTCAAGATCATCTAAGCATTCCGCCTCATTGCTACGCTTTCGCCACATATGCTTCTTCGCCAAATTGAATGCCATGAGTTTTGCTGATCACGGCTGCTCCGATCGTCGGAAAACTCGCGAGTCCTTTTACTGCTAATTCAGACCAGAAGGTACGAGCAAACATTTGTTGTAATTGTCGTCCGGCCCACAAACGCATTCGGAACTGCTTTTGCCAGTCACGAAGGTATCCTTTTTCTAGTTGATCGCGGCTATAACGCCCTTCCAAATAAGCATGCGTCCAACCCGCAAGCATCCAAGCCCCTTGCATCGCCATCGCCATACCGTTCCCGACTAGGGGCATAATCATACCTGCCGAGTCACCTGCCATCAACATATGATCGACAACAAGCTCTTTGGGGAGAAAGGAAATCTCGTTGATTACCAAAGGTTTAGCAAATAGAGAAGTAGCAGATTCCAAATCTTGTTTGAGGAGGGGATTGCGGTGCAGAACGCTTTTCACCATCGCAGGAATAGTTTTATGCTGCCTGAGATGTTCTCTACTCGTCAGAAAACAGATATTGACTCGATCATCCCCTTCGACCCGAGAAATCCCACAATAGCCCGATTGGAAATTGTGCAGACGCACTAAATCAGCAGGAAAATCTAAATTTGCATGATACTTGACACCAATATAAGGCGATCGTTGGGAGAAAAATGGGCGTTTAAATACGCGATCAAGATGGCTGCGTTTGCCGTAGGCAGCAATCACTACTTTGCAACTTAGCTCAGTCCCATCAGCGAGAGTGACTAGATGTTTATCCTCATTGAAGGAGACTCCCGTTACTTTTTGACCTTGATAGAGCTTTACGCCTTGCGCAACGGCTAGTTGAGAGAGGGCATGATCAAGGGTATAGCGACTGATACTAAAAGCGCCTAATGGCAAAGGTGTATGGGCTATTTTTCCTTTAGGAGAACTCAGACTTAGTCGTTGGATGTCTTGGGCACCTAGGCTAAATGGATCTAAGCCCAATCGTAAGAGGAGAGGAAGCGTTTCTTTGGAGATATATTCCCCGCAAACCTTATGGAATGGATAAGTGTTTTTTTCAATGAGGCTGACTTGGTGGCCATGTTGAGCCAATTCAATCGCAGCGATCAAACCTGCCAATCCACCTCCGATCAATACAACGCCTGCATTCTGCATGCCTAAAATTAGGCAAATTCAGGCAAGGCCGGAACTGATTCTTTCTTCTTTGGTCGATATCCAACTAAGTGATCAGTAGGCGCTAAATTGGGAATAGAGACTTCAAATATACTGCCTTCACCTACTTTAGAGTCTAATTCGACTTTTCCTCCAAGTTTTTGAGCAGTTTCGTTTACCATATAAAGCCCGAGTCCTGTGCCTTCGCTTTGATTAGAGGCCCGATAGAACATTTCAAAAATGCGGTCATGCAAGTCTTCTCTGATGCCAATCCCTTCGTCTTGGACAATTATTTTGGCTCGATCCCCGAGGCTTTTAATTTCAACTTTGACATGAGGCCTCAGATCACCTGGCTTACTATATCGGATAGCATTGGAGATGAGACTTTTGAGGATTAAATCTAATCGTGTTTGATCAGTTACAAATTCGCCATTTTGATCGATAAGAATCTCAAAATCAACACCACAACCACCATCTTCACATCGACAAGCGGTAAGTGCCTCTTGTACTGATTCTTCAAAATCGATTGATTCTGCCTTAACTGCTAACTCACGATTACGTTTATAATCCAATAAGTCTCTAATGAGTTTATCTAGCTTTTTTAGACATTTGTCTTGCAGATTGAGGTATTGGTGGATGACCTCAATGTCTTTCTCATCCTTTGCCAAATTGATCAAACCCATAGCTGAAGCAATAGGAGCCCTGAGATCATGCCATGCGTGATAAACTAGCTTATCTAATTCATCGCTCAATCGCTTGAGTTCAATATTGTTTTCTTGCAGACTTTGGGCTTGAAGCGATAGTTGTTGGCTTGTGGTATGAGTTTGAGTAATAAAATAGTAGATAAATAGCAGCATCAATAGCATACATAAGCCAGGTTCCAAAATGCTAAAAAACTTAAGCGATTCTGGAGGCAATAGATAACTACCAAATGGCCTAATATTAAAGGCTAAATCTAAGCTAACGAGCGTGATTACATATACGATTAATGAACGTTTAACCCATAGGAATCGGCGCCCAGTTGAGTAAATAAAGGAGGTTATAAAGACGATAATATAA
The DNA here is from genome assembly GCA_045106675.1 of Bacteroidia bacterium. Lineage (GTDB taxonomy): Bacteria > Bacteroidota > Bacteroidia > J057 > J057 > JBCAWW01. The sequence goes on along the minus strand of JBGCFA010000147.1, from coordinate 14,731 downwards.
AACCAAAAAATGTGGGCTTGCCCTCCTAGTATGGTCGAGAAATAAAAGATGAAGAAACAATTAACAAACTGGTAAAAAAGCCAGTTTGGTTGATAGTATTTGTGGTGATTAAGGAATAATAGACCCAATTGAGCCAGGGCAACTAAAGTAGATAAGCTCGCAAGGCTAAATGCCCCAATAGCGAAATAGACTAGCCCATGAATAAGAAAACCAAGCAAAGACAGCAGGGCACTAATATTGCTAAGACGAACCCATTTCCGTCTTTCGGGCAAAGTGGATTCAGTATTACCTATATCTATAAGCGTAGATAGAATGTTGGTCATATGGATCTATTGTAGAGATGCGTTGTGTAAGACACAATTTACTACCAACAATAGAATAAACCAATACAAAAACTATCCAATCATTACTCAACAACTTTCTATTTAGTAGGGACAAATGATTCTAAGAGTTTAAAATCACCCTCCGGTATCAACCTTAGTGAGTTAATATTGGCGGGCACCAATATGGCCTCCCCTTTCACCATGCTAAAAACCTCATTATCAGACGTTTTTATACTAAGGGCTCCACCCACACAGACTAAGATCATAAAGGAATCAATCTCTGAATAATCCCGGTTAACAGCTTCTGTATAATGCAAACGATTTGTAACGAAATAGTCGCACTCGGCCACTTCTACAGCCTCGTTTGTTTTCTTTTCATACAAGCTCTTATACTCATCATAATGCTGATAGTCGATTGCGTCCAAGGCTTGCTCTACATGCAATTCGCGTAGATTGCCTTCAGCATCACGGCGGTCAAAATCATAAATACGATAAGTTATATCCGAGGTCTGCTGTATCTCAGCTAACAATAAGCCTTTACCGATAGTATGGACTCTACCAGCAGGTAAGAAATAAACATCATCTTCTGCGACCTCTTCTTGATTCAAGATTTCCATCAGACGACCACTTTCAAAGTAGGATTGGTACTTTTCCTTATCAAGGCTTTGATTGAAGCCGCTAATCAATTTAGAACCTTCATCAGCTTGGAAGATATACCACATCTCGGTTTTACCAAACGAATCGTGCCGTTGCTTGGCAAGTTCATCGTCGGGATGTACCTGAATGGAGAGGTCAGCATTCGCGTCAATAAATTTCACCAAAAGGGGAAAGTCATCACCAAAGCGTTCGTAAACAGATTTGCCCAATAATTGATCCTGATAAAGATTGATCAATTCTTTGAGAGATTTACCTGCGAGTGGTCCATCAGCAACGATAGACACATTGCCATCGACCCCTGAGATCTCCCAAGTTTCCCCACAATTGGATAGTGGTAAAAAGTCTTTATTGAGAATTGTGTGGATTTTTTGTCCACCCCAAATTTTATCCTTAAAAATGGTACGAAAGCGAAGAGGATATAGTGATTCCATGCAAGCAAATCTAAAAGATTAGCAGCAAGGAAACTATGTAAATGAGCCTATTCTGTTACATTTTTCTGCTGAGTTTACCGTAGGGCTAGATCATTGGTCAAAGCAGCCTCGAAACCATCTCCATCAAATAGGAACAGATGATTGCACCATAGGTACCAAGCGCATAGCCCAATACTGCCATCAATGCACCAACCGGCGCGAGAGCAGGACTAAAGGCTGAAGCTACTACTGGTGCTGAAGCGGCACCGCCAACATTGGCCTGACTACCGACCGCAACAAAGAAGAAAGGCGCCTTAATCAAACGAGCGACTGTAAGCAGTAAACCTACATGAATCAGCATCCAAATCAAGCCTACGAAGAATACGCCTAAATTTTGATACACTTCAAGGATATTCATCTTCATTCCGATCGTCGCTACCAAGAAATAAATAAAAATGGTCGCAATCTTAGAAGCGCCAACTCCTTCTAATCTCCTCGCTCGGGTAAAAGATAGAATAAGCCCGATAGTAGTCGCGATCACAATCAACCAGAAAAATGACGACATAAGCGAACTCAATCCCCATTCAACCAATTTACCATTGGGATACATCATGCTCCCATCAGCATTGAGGATACTCATGGAAGCCTTATTGATTTCTTGAAAAATCGGCGCAATAAAATCCTTCCCTATATGAGCAATTCCAGTAGCCCCAAAAGCTACCGCAAGTAGTTTGAAATAATCAAGCGTGGTAGGATTGCGAGCGATACTAGCACTATAAGCTTCCACACGTTCTTTGAGATCATCAATTGCACTGGAATCAGCTCCAAGCCATTTGTCGATCTTTTTTGCACGACCAGCACCTACCAACAAAAAGGCCATCCAGATATTAGCGACCACTACATCAACCACCACCATGGCAGAAAACAAGCGTTCGCTCACATCATTGATCTCCATCATCGCCGCCTGATTAGCCCCTCCACCAATCCAACTACCAGCGATCGTAGATAGTCCACGCCAAAGCTCTTCGCCTTCACCGACTTGTACTACTCCTGGAGCGATTTTGCCAAAGATAAAAAGGGCAATCGGTCCTCCTATCACAATACCTACCGTAGCCGTCAAAAACATAATCAATGACTTTGACCCTAAACCGATTAAGCCTTTGAAATCAATACTGATACAAAGCAATACCAAACAGGCAGGCAGTAAATATCTCGAAGCCACTGGATTATAAAGTCCCGTAGCCTCAGGGTCAATCAAATTGAGGGGCCAATTGAGCAATGCTGGAAGAAAATAACAAAGTACAATGGGAGGGATAATACCATAAAAGCGTTTGAAGCCAGTGATTTCACTACTAGAGGTGATAAAAACAAAGGCCAACAAACACAGTAAGATCCCTAATACGACTGCGTCATTGAGGAATACAGCCTCGCGTTCCACGGAGGGGAAATGAAAACGCTCTTGGGTCTCTAACTCTGGGCCTCCACCTCGGTTACCACTACCGGAAGCCACATACATATAGCCTTCATGCATCACAGCCCCAGTACCATGCCGACCTTCAATCATCTCTCCGAGAGAACGCCAAGAATAATCTTTTAGATTCAAAGCCTCTACTTCACTATGAGCGGGAACTTGGTCAGGAGATTCTCCACCGAGAACGAGCAATTCATTACCCCAAACGGCATTATAAGTTCCGGCTCTCAGAGTAGGCAAAGCGTTCGGCAAGGTCGCCCACTTGCCACTCTTAAAATCATATACATCTATCTCTGCGACAGGAAAGAGCATAGTCGAGTCCGGTGCCCGAGAACGCCTCCCCCCAGCTACAAATAATGAATCATGATATATGCTTGTCTGAAAATGATCTCTCGTTCTAGGTGCATCTGGGAGCGTTCGCCAACGGCTAGTGGCAGGATCGTACTCGTCTAACCACTTTTTGTGATCGCCGCGATGGCCGTCTTTAATACCACAACTGATATAAAACTTATCCTCATATAGAGAAACACCAGCCGCACCGCGTAAACGATTTGCGGGGATAGAATCTCCTTTGGCCCATACGTCTTTTTGGGGATCGTAGGTATATACATGCGGAAGAGGCGTTTCACCAGGATATCCGCCCGTCAAAGCCCCCATAATCCAAACCTTCCCCTGATAAGCAACTGCTTGAAAATGATGAATTTCGATGGGCGGCGCATTGCCTTCGCGCCACTCGCCTACCCTAGGGTCAAAAATGCTAACAGGTCTAATCCCTCTGCCTCCTAACAAAACAAAAACTTCTCCGCATTTGACATAAGAAGCTTCATGTCGAGCGACGGGAAGACTTGCGTTTTGGCTTTCAGCGGCCTCCCATTTACCAGTTTTGGCAAGTTGGAGAGTAGCCTCATCTGGGCTATTGCAAGAAAGAAGAAAAATAAGCGAGCAGAAAAAACTAACGCCTAAAAAGGGAAGAAAGCGCGATTTCGCGAGAGCATGCATAGGTCCTTGAAATTTGAGTAGATGGAAGATAGGGTTTTCTCTGGAGCTTTTCCTAATTTCCCGTTATGGAGAAAATACGATGGGGCATATTAGCCACTGGAAAAATCGCGGGTAAATTTGCCGCGGGCATGCAGACAGTAGAAAATGCAAGCCTACAAGCCGTTGGTTCGCGATCAATCGAAAACGCAAATGCTTTTGCCAAGCAATATGGTATTGAGACTGTGCATACCAGCTATGAAGCCTTAGCAAATGATCCGGAGGTAGATATTATCTACATCGCTACGCCTCATCCTTATCATCATGCCAATACTCTGATGTGCCTAGAAGCTGGTAAGGCTGTACTTTGTGAGAAGCCTATTGCCATCAATGCAAAACAAACGGCCGCAATGATCGCAAAGGCCAAAGAAAAGAATGTCTTTCTAATGGAAGCGATGTGGACACGTTTTTTGCCGGTCTGGGTCCAAATCAAAGCATGGCTTGATGAAGGAAAGATAGGTGACATCATGCAGCTAAATGCAGATTTTGGTTTCAAAGCACCTTGGAACCCAAAAAATCGCGTATTAAACCCTGAGCTTGCAGGTGGAGCAATGCTTGATGTAGGGATTTATCCTTTGGCCTTAGCGTATCATATCTTTGGTGAAGATCCGATTCACGCCAGCACTACAGCTCATATTGGCACTACCGGGGTTGACGAACAGTCAGCTTATCTTTTGGGATATGCCAATGGCGCCTTTGCCAATCTTAGTTCTGGCATCCAGATCGAATCTAGTCGAAAAGCGACCATAGTCGGTACCAAGGGCAGAATCGTAATTCCACTCTTTTGGAAAGCCTCTGAAGTACGGATTGAATATGCAGATGGTAGAGAGGAGTATTATCCTTTTCCCTACGAAAGTAGTGGGCTACAATATCAAGCAGTGCATGCCATGCAATGCCTGGCAGAAGGCAAAAAGGAATCTCCAGTCATGCCTTGGTCAGAGAGCCTTCGATTGATGAAGTTGATGGATAGTTTTCGAGCAGAATGGGGCTTAAAATACCCGGAAGAATAAGCATTAAACCATCACTTTTGCTGTTGCGGTTTCGACTAAGACTTTTTTAATTTCGTCTTGTTTGAAGGGTTTACTCAGGTAAGCATCCATACCATTGGCCAAGTACATCTCCCGATCACCATTCATGGCATTAGCTGTTAAGGCTACAATACGGGGTACTTTGTCAGTTGGCAGGTTTTTGATAATCTCTTGAGTTGCCGCAAGACCATCCATGATTGGCATATGGATATCCATCAAAACCAGATCGTAATGGGTTTTATAAACTGCAGAGACAGCATCTTGGCCGTTAGAAACAATTTGCACCTGATAGCCGAGTTTTTCAAGGACACGGATGATCAGTTTTTGATTGACTAGATTATCTTCTGCTACTAAGATGTTGAGCGGGTATTGCTCCGCAAAACGTTTCGTCAAACTGGCATTAGGCACTAATGCAGGAACTGATACTAAGTCCTCTTTCCAATTAAGCCCTTCCTTCATCGCCTGTCCCATGATGTGGCATTTTACAGGTTTATGAATAACGTTTTGTGCCTCTGACTTCACAGCTTCAGGCAATTCTAAACCTGTATTGATCAACAATATCAAAGGACAATTTTGCTTCCAGTCAACAAAGTTTTGCCATGCATTTTGGCTCCGAACACGATCATCTAAAATGATAACATCAGGTAAATCAATTCCAATGACTTGATCTATATTAGAGAAAATTTGCACCTCGATTTCGCGAAAAGAAAACCAATCTCTTAACATATCCTGTCTTACTTTTAGATCAGAAATCAAGACAACCGATTTACCGGCCGGTATTTGGATCATCTTACTCATATCTACTGGCGGAGAACAAGCTTCAGTCTCTAGGCTAAACGAAAAGCTTGAGCCTTGATTTATTTCACTTTCCACCCAAATCTCTCCTTTCATCAGGCTGGTTAAGCGTTTTGAAATGGTAAGCCCAAGACCCGTTCCTCCATATTTGCGAGTCGTACTAGAATCCGCTTGAGTAAAAGCATCGAATAGTCCCGCTTGCTTTTCAGCAGGAATCCCAATACCCGTATCTTCTATCGTAAACCCTAAAGAGAAACGCCCCTTTTCATTGGCGGGTGTATACGAAAAAACTTTGACTGCGACATAGCCATCACGGGTAAACTTGAGTGCATTGGATATGAGGTTGGAGAGAATTTGTTTGATTCTCAATTCATCACCGATGAATCCAAATGGTAAACTGGGATCTATATAATAAAGCAATTCGACTCCGCTGGAAGTAGATTGAGCCGCAAAAAGCGTGAGCGTATCTTCAATCAGTCCTCTCAAAAAGATAGGTTCTTGTTCAAGATCCATATGCCCACTTTCGATTTTGGAAAAGTCAAGGATATCATTGATTATCCCTAATAAGCTCTCTGAGCTTTGTCTAATTGTAGAGACATAATCTTTTTGCTCTGCATTAAGTTTAGTACTCTCCATCAACTCTGTCATTCCCAACACACCATTCATTGGGGTGCGGATTTCATGGCTCATATTGGCCAAGAAAGATGACTTCACTTTGGCTGTATGCTCCGCAAATTGCGCTGCTTTACGTGTTTTCCAAAAAGCAAAAAGTGATACGCATAGAAATGCGACCACCATCAGCATACACAATAGCAAAAAACGGTTGTCATTTTGTTGCTGGAAAATTAAGGCTTCTTGGGTCTTCTTTTGGTCTTTTAATTTTTGGGTTTCCCAATCCTTTCGATAGTTCTCATAGTTGAGTTCCGCGAAGCGGATTCTCTCAGTCTGCTCGGCATTATCTAAAATCTCTTGGTATTCCTGGGCAGTTTTCAAGTGCATTAGGGAGACACTTTCCTCCCCTAGGCCCTCATATATTTTGCTCAACTGACGATTAGCCTCTACCATCTGAGAGTGATTTTTGGTATTTACAGAAGCAATAGCAGCCTGGGTCTTTTGCAGTGCCATTTTATAATCTTTATCGTGGAGATAAAGCTCACCATACTGCATCAAAGCCGAAAATCTATAATTGGGCGCCTTCAGCTCTCCGAGATAGTCCATTGATTTTTCAATCATTTCAAAGCCTTTGGGCAAAAGGCCCATTTCCATGGCAGCGTTGGCCTTGCTCGTATAAATGGTTGATAAAAGAGTAGGCGAACCCATTTCATCTGCGATTTCCAAAGCTTCTTTATAATTTGCTTCCGATAGTTCGCTACTATCTATAGCTGCATATAATTCGGCTATTTCGGACAATGTTACACTAACAGAGTATGGTTCATCATTCTCCCTGAATAGCTTGACCGCTTTAAGGTAGAATTCTAGCGCTTTGGTGGTTTTTTCTTGAGAGTAATAAGCCGTTCCAATGCCTCCTAAAATTTGGGCCCTTACATATGGATCATCATTAAAATCTGACAAAGCCAAGGACTCAAAAAAGTAATCTAAGGCGCCTAATTCTTTGCCAGTCTCAAGCGAAAGTAAGCCGAGGTTACATAGATTCATGATGAGTCCTGTAGTATCCTTGGCCAAACGAAATTGTTGTTCTGCTTTAAAATATGTGATGAAGCCTTCATTGCTAGCTCCTTCTTCTGATAGCATCGATCCCAGACCATCTAAGGCATAGCCTAGGGATTGTTCATCCTCAGCGGCTTCAAAGTGAGTAATAGCTTCTTCAAAGCAAACTTTGGCAAGTCCAAAATCATCGAGATACCAACCAAACATGATCCCGTATGATTCACATATCTTACCTGATAAGGAGGGATTTTGCAATTGCTGATTGATAGAATCCGCTTTTTCCAAGCAAAAACTCACGCTATCAGCATTGTGAAATTGATTAAAACTTATATATACTAACGTCTCTATTTTCAGACTATCATCCGTAGAAATATGATATTCCTGCCATAGACTATCAACTAAGGGGAGACTGGCATAAGTTTTACCCAATAAAAAGAAGCTTAAAATCAAACAAAAGGCCCCTTTTGTATAAGAGTATTGCATAAAATAGAATTACGAGGGTTCTAAACAATACTAGCCTTATTGGGGCCTTAACTCAATTCATAATGGGCCACGGTCTTACTAGCTAAAACGCTAATAAAGCACCGCCTAAGCGCTCTATCATTTCACCAGAGACATTTAAGTGGGTAACAAATCGGATGTAGCCCTCCCCAAAAGGAGCCGCTAATATATTTTTTTCACGCAAGCGAAAAAGCACCTGATCTACGTCAAAGTGTTCAGGATTTGGTTGAAAGCAAATGATATTGGTTTCTACTGGTAGAACGTCCAAAACCCAATTACAATCCGCAAGAATTTTACCGATGATAGCCGCATGAGCATGATCTTCGGCTAAGCGTTCCACATGGTGGTCCAAAGCATACATACCAGCTGCTGCCAGCATACCGGCCTGTCGCATACCACCACCCATCAATTTGCGGATCCGCATGGCGTCAAAACGCTCCTCTTCCCGCAACAACAAAACAGAACCGACCGGCGCTCCTAAACCTTTGGAAAGGCAGATTGAAATCGAATCAAAATATTTACCATACTCCCGAGGGGAATCTCCGGTAGCGACTAATGCATTGAACAAACGAGCGCCATCAAGATGCAAACGCAAGCCCTGCTCACGACAAAACATACTAATGTTGGCAATCTGACTGAGCTTATAACAGCTTCCTCCCCCTTTGTTGGAGGTGTTTTCGAGTGCGACTAATGAGCTCCGTGGGAAGTGTTGGTCCCGAGGATTGACGGCAGCACGTACCATATCGACATCTAAGCGTCCACGATCTCCCTGTAACAATTTGACTGAGGCCAATGAATTGGCTGCGATTCCACCTCCTTCATATAAATAAATATGGGCAGTCTCATCACAGATCACTTGATCCTGAGGACGGGTAGAGAGCTTAATCGCGATCTGGTTACACATCGTTCCCGAAGGGCAAAATAAAGCGGCACTGACACCAAAAAGCTCGGCCATTTTATCTTGTAAAGCATTCACCGAAGGATCTTCACCCCAGACATCATCCCCCAGTGGGGCATCCATCATGGCGGCTTTCATTTCGGCAGTAGGCAGGGTTAGCGTATCGCTACGTAGATCAATAGTCATAGAAAACAGGTACTTTGGCGATGCAAGTTAGGCAAACGTAGAAAATATTTGCAGCCTCAAACGATAGTTCCTATAATGCCAACTCATGAAACGTCTCATACCACGCAAACAAGGCAAAAATAAGGGCAAAGGCCTACGCCTCATCCGCAGCAAAGGAAGCATCACAGGAGTAAGTGCTGGCCTCGCAGAATATTTTGGCATCGAGGTCCGCAATGTCAGGATTGCGGTAGCTGCTATTTCCGGATTTATATTTATCACTAGTGGAGGCATATTCAAATTGCTAGGATTTGCTGTCTATGCAGGTTTAGCCGCTTTTTTGTCTCGAGAAGCGAAAAAGCCGCCCACCTTCGATGAACGACGCCTCATAGAATCTGAAGAGCCGGAATTCATTGAAGACGCGAATGAAGATGCCTTGCTCCTCTGCCCTAAATGCGATACTGTTTCGAAACCTAACTCTGCCTTCTGCCACTCATGCGGCTCACGTCTATGAATCGAAAAATACTACGGCCGCTTTATTCAGCCGAATACGAACACCCCTTTGACAGAGAAGCCCTCAAGCGTTTAGAGAGAACCAGAGGACTTGAGTTATTGACCAATAGGTTGCTAGACTATGGGCTAGAAAAATACCTACGAATCAAACATACTGGGGACAATATCCGCATCACCAACAATAATATACCGGAGCTATATGGCATTTTGCTAGAGGCTTGTAAACTACTAGATGTCAGACCAGTACCGGAACTTTATATCCAATTAGAAGACAAAATCCAATCGTTCACCAGCGGTGAGAAGAAAAGAGTCATCGTTATCAGTAGCGGTGCCGTCGATTTGCTTAGCCGCCCCGAACTCCTCTTTTTGATGGGTCGAGAACTTGGGCATATCAAAAGCAATCATGTGTTTTATCGTATGATGGCAGACTCATTTCAGATTGTCTCCCAACTGATCAGTGATGTAACGCTTGGGATCGGCAATCTAATCTCCATGCCGATTCAATTAGCCCTGATGTATTGGTATCGGATGTCAGAGTTTACGGCCGACCGTGCGGGATTATTGGCGTGTCAAGATCCGGATGTGGCGGGAGAGGCTTTCATCAAAATTGCGGGCTTACCCCAAAAATATCATGGACGCGTTACGGTCAAAGATTTACGCGATCAGGCCAAAGACTTTGAAGATCTACAAGAGAGTAATTTTGATAAGGTGATCCGCTTTGCGGCTGGCTATGAAGATCCACAACCTTTTACGATTATCCGCGCTGCGGAACTCTTTAAATGGGTACAACGCGGTGATTATGACGCTATTCTTGAAAATAAATCTGCTAAATTTCTAGCTGAAGAACAGCACTGTTGGAACTGCCAATCTCCCTTTAGCAAAGATGAAAAGTATTGTAGGCAGTGCGGCGTAGAACTCGCCAAAGTTGATGCTGAGGAGCAGGATCAAGATCAAAACGAAAAGCCGTAACGGGATTTCTCCCCTTACGGCCATCAGTCGCTTATAAAATATTAAGGTGGTTGTACTTATTGAATCAGGATTTTCTCGGTATGTACCCAAGTTTCTCCTCTAATGCGCAGTAGATAAATTCCTGACGCTAATTGTAAATGGTCGATGCTAAACTCGGCTTCCAGCTTTCCTTGCAAGAATTTTCGATCCTGTAATATCGCCACAGTCCGACCTTGTAAATCGACTATGGATAATTGAATTTGGTCCGCATCTCGCATTTCTAAATTCAATCGTAACTGATCTTGAATCGGATTCGGATAAATCTCCAAACGAATTATAGGACTGATCTGCTCGATGGCATTTGCCTGAAAGTAGGCTTCAATAGTACTATCGACCTCTGTAAAATAAGCTGCTGGCATTTCCAATAGGGTCCGCTTCATATTCCAAACTTCTCGTATCCCTCTGTGTGCTCCTGCAAGGGAATCGCCATCAGCGCTATACTCATCGGTACCCAATACCAAATCAAAGGTAGCAGAATCAACTTGCACCACATCATAACCAGCTGGCAAACCGGCTCTAATCACCAACTCAACAGCTGAGTTTACTTGCAAACCGCCGCTGTTGACCACCCCCAAAAAACTGTCCCAATTATAGGGAGTAGCTTGGGTGTTCCACGCAGTGTTAGCATTGGAACTGCCATCCCAAGGATTGAAACCTGGATAAGGGGTATTGGTCCCACTATCAACAAAAGCGACATAAAGTATGTTGTTAAAGGCATTGGAAAAACTAGCCAGGGCACATGTGCAAATTTTGCCAGGGTTTTCCGTCATCAATCTCAAATTAGTAAAGCGAACTTCGAGCTGATCAAAGGTGCTATCGAAACGCACGACAATTCTAGCCAAAGTATCAGGTCCAGGGTCTACACATGCTTGTGCATCTGTAGTCGCGGTCAAAAACAATGGAAAAAACAAAAGTCCCATTACCCAAGATTTAAATGGGTAAGAACAGAAAGTGTTCAGATGTGATTTCATGTTTAGTTTTGGTTGAGGTTGTTAATTACAAATGGGCATATAAGCAACTGACTAACAACATCTTACCAAAATAAAAAACCAATAACAAATAACAATATTGCGATAAATGATCATTTCCGACTAGCAAAGGAGCGCACAAATACTTTTAAAAAATTCATCCCTTCTGTCAGTAGGATACGGAGATTGACCTTACTAAAAACCACTCCCTCTCTCAGATTCACTTCATAAGCTTGCATCCTGAGCTCTTTGCGCCGATCTATCAAGAAAATAAACTCCAAATCTGCCAAGTAGCGAGAGATAGTGGTTTGCAAAAATATCTCTCGCCCCGCTGCGCGGAACCCTTTCAATCCGCACTGAGTATCAGTAATAGAAATCCGCAAAAAAGTCCTCGCCAACCAGCGCAAAAAACGAGAAATACGCACTCGACCTTGAGGAAGATGCGCATAATAACTACTGTCTTTGATGCCAATAGCCACTTCGGTTTCCTCCTTTGCCAGAGCAAAATACAGCTTTTCTAAGCTGGCAAAAGTGTAAGGAAAGTCTATATCCGTAAAGATCACGACCTCTGCATCTGCGGCTTCTACTCCAACTCTCATGGCGGCCCCTTTACCTTGGTTTTGCTGCTGATCCAAGTACAAAAAAGCAGGCAATTGTGCCTCCAATTGCTTGATCGCCCATGGCGGAACGCCTCCTGGAGTACCGTCATTGACGACGATCATGCGATGTGAGATCGGCTCCTCGCGATTGCTCAAATATTGGCTCGCCTCCACAATACGATCGGTCCAGCCTTCTGGAGGCCGATAACAGGGAAGCACGATATCGAGCTTATGCTCACTCAAGATAGTAGTTGTTATACATCAGACGATGGGGCGCAGGGCTTTCCCACCAAACTTCACTGCCTTCGGGGCGGAGCAAAAAGGACTCGGCATGTGGTTCCCGATGTTGCAAGTAAATACGAACCCTATTACCGGGCTGCTGAACCTTAAAGTAATGTTGGACCAAAGTATGTTGCTCAAAGACCGTCTGCCCAAACATAGTAGCAATCTCCTCCCAATGGACCTGAGTTCCCGTTTCGTCTAGTTCTTGATAGTAAAGCACCGGAAATCCCGCGACCTCTTGCCTAACCTTCATCCATGCCGAAGCGTGGTAGCGCAATGAATCAGGGATCACGCCATCAAACAATATCAATTTCTCTTCCTCCAGCTCAGTTTGCATTTCCTCACCAAAGGCAGTCGCTTCGCCTTTATCGAAGGTATTGAGGACGGCCGTGCCGAACGCTTTGTTTAAGTATAAACCGGGAGAGACCATCCGCAAGCTATCTTTTTCCTGCTGAAAACGCTGAATTAGGACTTCTTTGTCAGAGCGCAATTTATCAATGGGTAGTCTAAAAAGACCAAAGCGCCCTTTTCGAATGACAAGTTCAGCCTCTTTCATAAAGGCTTGCTCTCGTAGGCCGATTGGCACATCAAATTCATGCAATACCAAGAAGGGCTTTTGATTGGGCAGGCGATCCAAAACGGGTTTATCGATATGTGGGCCTGAGATCAGTTGCAGCAACTCCAAAGTCTGACTGTAGGAAGTACGGGACAAACTCCCGCAAGCCATCGGCAAACCTGTATTGAAAGCTAGTTTATAGACTCTTGCTGTAGTAGGACCAGTTTGCCAACGCGGCACAAATTTATCGGAACCGATCAAAAAGTAAGGGATCGGTATCACTGCTTGAAATTCATCTGAGCTAGTACCAGCTTCTTCTAACCATTGCTCAAAGTCCGGCTCTGCATTGGCAAAGACATTATCTCCACGCGATTTTTTGACAATATTTGCGTGCAGATCCAAATGGATAGCCGCTTCAAAACCCCAAAGCACCAAAGCTACTATGATAAAGCCTAAGCCTATACCGGCTAATCCTTTACGAGCAGTAAGGCGATAGAGTCTGTGCAAATAGACCGCCGCGTACATGGTGAAGACATAGTAAAATACCCAGCTAAAGCGTCCAAGAGACCTAAACTGGCGCAATGGCTTCAGGATGTCTAATAAGAATTCCATATTCCAGCGGAAAGGAATAGCCATCGCAAAGATCAAGACCAATACTGAGGCCCAAAGGGCAGGACGTAGCGTTCCCGTTAAGGCGGGCATAAACATCCGCTTCCATCTCCCTTTAATCGCGTGTTTGCCCATACGCCAGAGCGTGAGGATCGCGACCCAAGTTGCGGTAAAGCCCACATAGCTAAAAGCTTCTACCTCTGGACGCTTCCATCCATGCACAAAGCGATGCCAGCCCTCCCAAAGTGCTCCTTGAACGGGTAGAAAAACAGCCTCTAATTGAGCGCGGTAGTAAAAAAATCCGGAAGGTACAGGAGGACGGTCGTTCACCAAATCGGTGATCGCCATAAATATTTGAAAAACAATCAATGGAAGTAGCAATACTAAGGCTGCTTGGATCAATTTGATCCTGCGAAAGGAGCGTTCGCGAGTAGCGGGAATAGCTTGCAAGCCCAAAAAGGCAAAGCCAAAGATACTCCCCATCAAGAGATAGTAGGGATGAATCAAGCCTCCCAAAAAGAGCCAAAATAAACTTCCTCCAGTGGCGAGCCAAGGTCTTGGACCTTCTGTCATGCGGATCAAAGTCCACCAAAGTACGGGGAGATAAGCCACATAGGCCAAAGCATAATGTCCCGCAAAACGATGAACTTGTGGACTCAAGAAAGCAATGATAATGGCGACTGGAATCGCATACCAAGCAGGCAAACGATAGTGTCTCCCGATGCGATACATCATATACATCGCGAGGATCAAAGACCAGAGCACCAGACTATTAAGGATGGCGACGGTATGATCGGCAACCGGATAAATGAAATCATCGACCAGATTGATCAACCAAGAAAACAGCGGTTGATTGTCCGTGAAGGAGACGTGTTCCCCAAAGGGATAGTTCATACCCGTGAAGTGAGTACCGCTATCATACTGGACAAACCAAGAGGGTGTAAAGTAATTTTTTAAGCCATCGAAGCTACCCCCAAGTAAATACTCATTGGGGTCCCAAACGGCCTGTCCAAAAAACAGATCGAGGATCCATATGCCCAAGCCCAAAAGGACAAGGACTGGTAGATATGATTGGACAAAGCGCGTACGCATACGCGCCAAAATTAGTACCAATACAGCTTAATCCAAATCAGGATTCCAGAGAAAGCCCATTCGTTGTTGATTGTCGTCAAAATAGATGTACAGATCTTTGCCTTTTCGCTCAAATCCATTAGCACTTTCTAGAGCTTTCCAAAAGCGAGCAGCCCA
>JBGCFA010000146.1:0-13866 GCA_045106675.1 Bacteroidia bacterium | reverse complement strand
AAGCATATTATCACAAACGACGGTTCTTCGACTCTATACTCACCACAGTACGATGAACACTATCACTCCGTCCACGGAGCGATCCAGGAATCTATGCATGTATTTATCCGCATGGGCCTGGACGCACTTCCTACGGAGCGTAAAGAGATTCGTGTTTTGGAGATGGGTTTTGGAACTGGTCTCAACGCCTTGCTTAGCCTTTTGCAACGCAAAGACCGGACTGTGCACTATACCGGCTTAGAAGCAATTCCAGTAGCTCCTGAGATGGCGAGTGCGTTAAACTATCCGGACAAACTTGGGGAGCCTACACTCAGAACGCCTTTTATGGCACTGCATGAAGCTCCTTGGGAAGAAAATGTAGTAATTTCTCCAGGCTTTTCACTGGTCAAGCACCATACTCGCCTGGAAGAGTTTCAATCCGAAGAAGGATTCGATTTAATTTATTTCGATGCCTTCGCCCCTAATTCGCAGCCAGAGCTGTGGACCGAAGATATTATGAGGCGTATGTTTCAAATGATGCGCCCCGGTGGCATATTTGTTACTTACTCTGCCAAAAGTAGTGTTCGTCGAGGTTTGCAAAGCGCCGGTTTTACCGTCGAAAAACTGCCTGGACCTCCCGGTAAACGTGAAATGCTGCGGGCCATAAAGATTGAAAATGAATAAAGTAGCGGCGTAAAATTTTACGCCGCTACATTTATTCAATTTTACGCCGCTACATCTATTCAATTTTCCGCCGCCACATCTATTCAATTTCACGCCGCTACATCTATTCAATTTTCCGCCGTCACATCTTTTAATAAAACTTTACCCAGTCCACTTCCATATCAAACTCCATTGGCTGGGCGCCATTGGTGCCAAAGCTGATGCCTATGATTTTTTCACCTAGCCACTCCATTGCTGGACTCGTGAAATTTTGTCCTAAATCACTAAATGGGATCTGGACTTCCTGCCAATCATCTCCGCTCTCTAAGACAAAAGAGTGATAGTCAAAGTTACTCACTCGCTCATCCATCATACTGATGTACATCGAGCCTTTGTTGAGTTTGTAACGGATACTGATCCCCTCAAACTGGCTAATATCTGCGGGCTGCTTATCTGCATTTAAATCGGCACTGATCATCACCCAACCATAAGGCATTTGGGTGGTGGTTTGCAGTTGGCCTTGAGCATGAAATATTCCATCTGCGATATTGACCTCGACTTTAGAAGCGCCACCTTGGATTTGGTCAGACATGGCTTGCCAAACTTTGCTATTGTCAGAGAAGTCGGAGATCATTTTTCCGGACCACTGCGTGGAACGACTTTCCTGATAGGCCAATGCCGCTCGATCTATTAATTGTCCATGCTGGATCACTTGGACGATTTGTTGTGTATTGGCGATGTTTTTACTTGGGTCTGCTTGCAGAACGACCAAATTAGCCAAGTCGCCCTCTTGCACTCCATAAGATAGCCCTAAAAAGTCCGCTGCTCCGGTACTCGCCGCAGTTAATACATCCCAATTACTCATACCCATCTGTGACATCAAGACCATCTCACGGTGCACAGAGTAGCCTTGGAAGATACCTGGATTGCCACCGTCAGTTCCTGTGTAGATCGTTACGCCAGCGTCATATAATGCTTTGAGTGAGCTGCCGAGGTGCTCTCCTGCATGTTCTTGAAAGTGCATAAACGCTGCGGTACGAGGATCGAGATTGGCAGTATCCCGATAAGAATCTATCAGCAATGAATTAGTCGCTCCGGCCAATAGTTCACTATCGAGTATTTGGGGCTTTTCTGCGAATTCGACTAGCTCAGTCTCTACCGTCAGTGTAGGAATAATGACTGCCTTTTTGCTTAAAAATAGAGCCGTTACCTCCTCAGGCATTTCGCCTGCTGGTAAATGGGTGATGGCTGAAGCGCCTGCCTCCAAAGCATCTATCACATCTTGCCAACTACCAATATGTATTACCGTTTTGACTTTGAGCTTATTGGCGGCTTTGATAGCAGCTTGTAAAGTAGCTAGATCAATGGTTGGGAGTCTTCTGGGAGCATTGTCATAGACGATCTTGACGACATCGGGCTGGCGTTCCTCAACGAGGGCCTTGACCACTTTTGTCGCTTGCTCTGGCGTATTGATCACTCTGGTAGGAATACCATACTCAGTACCATGGCCCCCATCACAGGTCAAAATCGGCCCTGCGCAATAGATATCTGCCCCCAAAAGCCCTTCGCTCCTTTGCTGTTGGCGGATCGCAAAAATGCTATTTTCCTCCGAAAAGAGGTCCAGAAAGGCGGTTACACCACAATAGAGCATGCGTTCGGCAACGCCGCTCGTCATCAAAAACTCCATCTGCCCTCCGACGCCTGCATTGCCCCAAGAGTGGGTGTGAAGGTCCACAAAGGCAGGCACGATAAACTGGCCTGAAAGATCAATGCGCTCTCCTTCAAAAGTAGTGGGGGACTTCTTCAGGCGCTGATGGATCTTACCGTCTTTGAGCCAAAGGTGGACGGACTCGGTCGTTTGGGTTTCTGGATTAAGGACAGAAGCGTTCTCCAGTAGGAGGTCTTGAGCCGAAAGCCAACTAAAAGATAGGCCCAAGAGGATAATTATAATACTGTATCTAAGTTTCATGTGGATATCTGTTTATAGCAGAAAGTAGAGGCTGGCCAGCCTTAACGCAATCTTGATTGACGAGTTGGGGGATTAGACCGACCAATGGTAGACTTTCTTACAAAAACCCTCAAAAAATTATTTTTCGGGCTTGAATAACCATTGGTCAAGCAAGCCAAGCTATTGGTCAATTGATTTGGGTGATAGGTCAAAAACCTTCTAACTTAGATAGAGATGAAGCTTCTTTCTGAAATATCTATGGACGATCTACGAGGGTTTTGGCGAAATTATAAACTCTACCACATCCCTTTTTGGCTGGGCTATAGTTTGATTTGGTATGGCGTTTCGCTGGGAATGAGCAACAATACACCCGCTTGGAATCAGTTGCCGGGTAATCTCGTCTATCTATTTTGCTATATCGGCGTTACCTATCCGAATATTTACTACCTCATGCCGCGCTTTTTGTATCAGAAGCGGTATGTGATCTATGGCTTGGGCCTGAGTATGAATATTTTGCTATTTACCGGCGTTTTGATGGGTTGGTACTATCTACTAACCAACTCTCCTGAGCAGTGGCAAAATTTATTGGGCGAGGCTTGGTTTTATGGGGCTACGTTTTGGTCGATGGTGACCACGACGATCATGACCATGATCATCAAGATGGTGCGAGAAGGTCGGAGGAGTATCCAACGCAATCGCTTGCTAGAACGCGAAAAACTACTGACCGAACTCCAACTACTCAAAGCGCAGCTCAACCCTCATTTTCTGTTCAATGCGATCAATAGTATTTATTTTTTGATCCGCAAGGACCCTAATTTGGCGGAAGAGAGTTTGGCGCAATTTTCGGAAATCTTGCGTTATCAGCTTTATGAATGCAATGAGGCTTTTATCTCGACTAGCAAAGAAGTAGAGTATCTCAATAGCTATTTGCAACTAGCCAAACTACGCAAGGGAGATCGGGTGCAGATTCATACGGAGATTGATCCAGAGATAGGGGAGGAGGCGATCGCACCATTTTTGTTTTTGCCTCTCGTCGAGAACGCTATCAAGCATGTTTCGCATCATAGCGATCAAGAAAATATCATCCTGCTCAAATTGCAGAAAACCCCCGATGGCCTTCGTTTTGAACTGGAAAACACCTTTTCCGAGGCTGAACCCTCAGCCAACGAGTTGCAAAGTGGAGGTATCGGCCTACCTAATGTCCAGCGTCGTCTTGATCTGCTTTACCCTAATACGCATCGTTTTGAAATCCTCAAAAAGGGTGATCGTTTTCGTATTCGCTTAGTGATTCCAACCCATGATCTAAGTTTAAATCCTTTAATAACCCCTAATCCTGATTTGCCCCAAGCCCTATCCAACGTATGAAAACATTGATCATCGACGACGAACCTCTGGCCCGCGAAGGCTTAGCGGATTACCTCAAGCAAGTTTCCTATTTGGAGCTATATGGTCTCTGTGAGAGCCCGATGGAAGCGATTGGGCCGCTGGCGAGTGGGGAAGTGGATTTGATGTTACTCGACATACAGATGCCGGGGATCACGGGACTAGACTTTCTCAAAAGCCTCGAAAAACCACCTATCACCATCTTGACTACGGCTTATCCCTCTTATGCATTGGAGGGCTACCAATTGGATGTGCTAGACTATCTAGTAAAGCCGATCACTTTTCAACGTTTCCTCAAAGCCGTCAACAAAGCGCATAAGCAATGGCAGTTGGAACTAAGCGTTCCCGGCACGGATAAGACGGGAGAGGATCACTTCTTTGTGAAGGTCGAAAGTCAGTACGAAAAAATCCGCTATGACGATATCCTCTTTGTGGAGGCGCTACAAAACTATGTCTGCCTCTACACTGCCAGCCGCAAATACACCAGTCTATTGACGATGAAAGCCGTTGAGGAGGCCTTGCCGAACGCTCAGTTTATGCGAGTGCATCGATCATATATCGTGGCTTTGGACAAAATTGAAACCCTCAAAGGCTACGAATTGCTCATTGGAGAACATCGCGTTCCGGTGAGCCGGTCCCATCGTGAGGAGGTGCATAAAAAGGTCGTACAGGATCGCTTATTGGGATAGGCACGGGAATTGCGCTATTTTCTGAAAGGCGGATAATTTAGGTACTTTGAAAGGGCCTTATGTATTCCGCTTTCTCGGAACGTCTGCAAAAGGAGTAACCCTAAAAAAACCTGTACGCAATGAAATTGATGAAAAACGCATTTTCTCTTTTAAGCCTCGCTTTGGTGATGGGCTTGAGTCTGATTGGACTCAATAGCTGCGATACGATCGAACCCGTCGTCGAAGAGCTTGAAGAGTTAGATACGACCTTTGATGGCACTTACTTTTACAATGTTGCCGCTCTCCAATCCTCTCGAAAGGCGCTAGTCGCGCTTACTGATGCTTATCAAAACCAGCGTTTTAATGATGTAGGTGAGGAAAATATGCTGAGTTTGATCGAGTCTCAAAGGATTTTGACTGATAACTTATTGATTGGAATCGAAGCGCTTGGACGCATCAAGTGTCGTCCTCCCAAGTGTCCTCCGCCAAACCCTTGCAACAAGCCCAATGCGATTGTTTGTGACCGATTGACATTAGATATTGAAGCGGTAAGCGATTTTCGTTTGCCTGAAACTTGGGCGGCTGGTCGTCGCATCCTATTGTTGGATGAGCAAGGAGTAGAAGTTGCCAAAGCAGTAGAAGGTATTTCTTCATTTGTGGAGCGTGCTGTCCGCTACCAACTGGAGGCTCCAGAGACACTCAAAGCTGGAACACTCGTGATATATGAAGATCGCGATGGGGTAGAAACGATTAGCAGTCTGGCTTTCGAAGTTCCTCAGTAGCGTTTTTTACGCGCTTTATAATTATATAAATTGGAGACCCAAACGGAAGAGAATGAAATCTTCCGTTTGGGTCTTTCGTTTTTTTAGCCAAGGACCATTGCAACAAGACAAATTAGCATGAGTGGAATGAGGGTGATATGGCTGTTATTACTGGTGTGGCCATTGGGTTTGGCGGCTCAACTTAGTGAGGACGCTTACTTCGAGCAACTAGATATCTTGGATAGTATCATCGGTGAGGACTGTGGTAGCCCCCAGTTTTTAGATCAGCGCCCTAATATAGACCAATACATTGCCTTGGCTCAAGCTCAAAACGACTGGGCTGCTCACTTTTATGCCTTGGATTGGCAGGTTTACTGTGCCAGTGAAAGCGAATTATTGCCCTATATGCTCGCTGGTTTAGTGCAGATGGATTCTTTATTTGGCGCCCATAAAGGACAAATGGATGATACGGTCCGCATCTCTCGCCAAATTACGATTAACTTTTTTTATGGTTCCTACCATTATCGATTTGGCGATTTTGCTGCTGCTGAAGCTCGATTTCAAGCAGTGGTCAAGCTACTGGACCAAAATCCTAAAAATGAATTAATCGATTATAAAACCAGTGCTTATCGATATTTGGGTAGCATGTTTCGTCATCAAGGCAACACTCAGGCTGCTATCGAAATTTATCGCCAAGCACGAGCGCACAATCTCGCCCTTGCCAATCAATCTGATTGGGGCCTTGATAGCAAGTATTTGGCTGATAGCTATGTCCAACGCAAAGACTACCAAAGTGCGACGGCTTACTATCGTGAAGCTTATCGCGCCAATAAAGTTTTGTCCCAAGCCAATCCGCAAAGCCTCCGTACTCGCAACCGCCTAGTTTCTACTTTACATGCCTTTGGCGAACTCTTCCTCTTACAGGCTGCGCCGGATAGTGGGCTTTATTACCTCCAAGAAGCGCAGCAACTACAACCAGCTGAGGACCCTGCTTTAGCCGAAACCTACCAATTGCTAGGAGAGGCTTATCAGCAGAAAAAGGATTATGGTCAAGCCCAGCAGTTTTATCAACTAGCGCTCGCGGCCACTGAATTACAGTTTGGGCGCCAATCACTCGTCGTTGGGGAGAATCTGCGTCGCCTAGGCGATCTATTTGCGGAGCAAAACGATTATACGCTTGCTTTGACCTTTTATCAGCAAAGTCTGGAAAGCTTAGTGCCCGGTTTTAAGCAAAATAGAATCAGTCAAAACCCCTCCTTACAAGGCCTTTATGCTCGCAAAGAACTGCTCTACACTTTGGGGAGCAAAGCCAAAGCACTACGCGCCATGCATATCATGGAGCCCGCTCATGTGATGCCGCTGACCGAGATCGCTTATGAGACCGTACAACTTGCGGTGGGCTTGATTGACTCTCTCAAAACGGATTATACCGATGATGCCGACAAGCAACTCTTGGTAGACGAAAGTTACCCCATCATCGAATTGGGGCTTGAGTTAGCTAATGCTTTGCACCAACAAACCCAAGAGCCTGCTTATCTCGCAGCTGCTTATCAATTGATGGAGAAAAGTCGTGCCGTAGCCTTATTTGAAAGTTTAAAGACTGCCCGAGCACAGGATTTTGCTGGTATACCGTCTGATTTACAAGCCGAAGAACGGAACTATCGTTACCAACTCAGCCTCCTACGTGATAGTATCCAGCAACAGACCGATCCTGCCGAGAATCCAGATCGTCTGCAACGCTTCCAAAGCCTCAAGCAAGCTTACCAAACACTCGTCTTACGCTTTGAAAACGAATATCCTGAATATTATCGCCTCAAATATGAACAGGAGAGCTTAGCTATGACAGAGCTACAAACTCGTTTGCTTGGGCCGCAATCTAGCCTGATCGAATACTTCGTAGGCGAAGAAAATCTATACTTGCTCGATGTTCGTCAGGATGAGGTCCACTTTTTTAAGCTTCCCAATGATTTTGGCCTTGCTGGGCTGATACAGGATTTTCGAGCAGGGATCTATGAATACTTTGTAGGGGAAGAAGCCTTTGAGGATGCCGATTATGATCGCCTAAGTCAGCAATACACCTCTGCTGCATACCAATTGTATCAAACCTTATTTGCGCCCTACCAAGGCGATAGTTTGCGTTTAGCTACTGATTTGGTCATTGTGCCAGACGGGATGTTGGGCTATTTGCCTTTTGGTGCTTTGTTGCAGACTCCTGCGGAGAACGCCACCACATTTCGTACCCACGATTATCTCTTGCGTTCGCACAGCGTATCTTATGTGCCCTCCGCTAGCCTCTGGGCTGAGATGCAAAATGATGATCCCCTCCCTGATAAATCTGGCTTACTTGGTTTTGCTCCGATCTTTGCTGGTGAATCAAACGGTTTAAGAGGTTCTTGGATCAAAGATTCACTCTCTTTAGCGGCATTGCCTTATACCGAGCGAGAGTTGGCGGATATCAAAGCGGTTTTTAAGGCGGACAATTATCTCAATGAGCAAGCCAGTCTCGCAAATTTTCAACAGTTGTCTAGCCAATATCGTCTGATCCACTTGGCGACACATGGAGTCTTAAATGATGAAGATCCTGATCAGTCATTTTTAGCTTTTTACCCTATTCGGGGAACGTCCAGTCAAGGCGGTCGATTGATGCTGCGAGAGTTGTATGCGATGGATATTCCTGCTGAGATGGTGGTACTTAGCGCCTGTGAGACTGGTATTGGTCGTTTTTCGCGAGGAGAAGGTTTGCTCAGTCTGGCACGTGGTTTCAGCTACGCTGGAACGCGCAGTCTGCTCGCTACACTTTGGCGGATACCTGATGGAGAAGCGAATCAAGACTTACTCCCCAATTTTTACCAAGCCCTCAAAGACGGACAGACCAAGTCCGAGGCGATGCGTTCAGCGCAGCTAGCCCAAGTCAATGAAGCCTTTGTCGATCAGCTCGCCCACCCTTTTTTCTGGGCAGCATTTACGCCAATCGGCGATATGAGACCTTTGCAGCAAAAAACATTTTCATGCTGGTGGTTATTGGGCTTAGTGGTATTGGGAGGCGGGATCGCTGTTTGGTGGCGAAAAAAGAAAAACTAGTGTAGGAAGTCCTAAGTAGTAGGACAGTATTAAGCAAATAGTACAGAGAGATCTTGATGATCAGTATTTTAGCTGTCTTAGTGCTTGATGCTGGCTACTTACTTATTGTGCTAGACAATAAGCTTCCCTTACGATAAACCTATCTGGATTGGGGGATTTCATAATTATGTGCGAAAGGAAATTGGGAGCTGAGCCTGCCTCGAATAAAAGTGAGAGGTTACGGATTGTAGCAGAGAGTAGATCAGCTATGGCAAAAATGATGAATATCATTTTGAATGAGGGCTAGACCTCTTTTGGATAAGGGGTTCCCCCTAATTAATAGGGGGTTTATACGTGTCTTGCAGTCCCGTTATTTCGATAGTCCATTTTTTTCATGAGGTTGAATCAGATAGCTATTTATCCTGATTCAATTCTTAATACTCAAGACAGAATGAAAACCCAACTAATCAAAATCGTATTGACATCCTGCCTATGCTTTAGCCTGAGCTTAGGCTTAAGTCAGGAAAGTCAAAATGCAGCCGGAGGGGAGGCTTCTGGCAGCGGAGGAACGGTTTCTTATTCGGTGGGCCAATTGGTTTATACCACAGCTATCGGAACCACTGGCTCTGTTGCTCAAGGAGTCCAACATGCTTTTGATATCTATGCCGTCGGTATAGAGGATCAAGTATGGGACTTTAAGGTTGCCGTTTACCCAAATCCGACCTCAAATAAAGTCAACCTATCCATTGAAAATTATCCTGCAAAGCAATTGTCATATCAGCTTTATGATTTGCAAGGCAAGTTGCTTGCTAAGGATGTCATCCTCCCTCAAACGACCGAAATCGAATTTTCAAGTCTAGCTGCAGCCGTTTATTTCTTGAAAGTAATGCAAGAAAATCAGCAGCTGAAATCATTTAAAATTGTCAAAAACTAAGCTCACAGTCATGAAAAATATTTTCACTCTTTTTATAGCTCTTATTCTTACTGCCAACGTATTTGCTCAATCTCCTGAAGGGATGAGTTACCAAGCAGTCGTCCGTAATGCCAGCGATGCTTTGGTGCAAAACAGTCCCGTAGGTATGCAGATTAGCATCTTACAAGGAGGCGCTGCCGGTACGCCAGTCTATGTCGAAACCCAAACTCCCAATACTAATGCCAATGGCTTAGTAAGTATTGAAATTGGTAGTGGGATCGTCGTTTTGGGTGATTTTGCGACCATCGATTGGACAGCAGGACCTTATTTTATCAAAACGGAAACTGATCCAACCGGAGCTGCCAATTATACGATTAGTGGTAGTAGTCAAATGATGAGTGTGCCTTATGCGTTATATGCCAAGACTTCGGGTAGTGCTATTCCTGGACCTCAAGGTGATCCCGGTCCAACAGGCGCAACGGGTGCTACTGGGCCACAAGGCCCTACAGGTTTATTGCCCAACGGTTCCGCTGCTGGTAATACTCCTTATTGGGATGGAAGCGCTTGGGTTACGAACTCTAGCAATATTTTCAATGATGGTAACAATATAGGGATTGGTACTGCTCCCTCTACAGATGCAAAACTAAACGTATCTGGAGGGATTGAAATGGAGGGTATACAAATAAAGTCCACCAATAGTACCCAAGTAGGGAAGACATTAAACCTGGGTACCTACGGTGCTTTGGTAATGGTGAATTTTTATACTCAGTGTCAGAGTACTTCTACAGGAGGTTTACTCTATATTGATGGATCAGGCAATGTAGAAGTAATGTCAGAAGCAGGATTATCTGGCAGTACATTGACGGCTGCAGGGAATGTATTGACCATCACGAATGGATGTGGGGTAACCTTCAATTATACCTTCAACGTTACTGCTGGGGTTGCCACACTAGTTCCCGGTGGTTTTTATACAGAGGCTCGGTGGATTATAATCTCTAGTTAGTAATGAGATAAATAAAATCTTACAATAGCCATCCCAATTCTGGGATGGCTATTGTGGTAAAAAATTCTATTTAGTAAGCTTTAATCCGTCTTGGTGTTTGAATATTTCAGCTAGCTATTACTTTTGCACTGTCAAAATGATGTGACGTCCGCTAAGGACTTCCGTCCCAAACATTGTTTTGTAGAAACAACCCTAATCGAATTACGAAATATTCAAATTTTCAAAAAATGAAAAAGATTTCCTTATTACTTAGCTTTTGTTTAATACTTACTGCGGCTGGATTTGCGCAAGAAGCTGTAGTTGATACAGCTTGGAAAAAAGGAGGGATCGTTAGTGTTACCTTCAATAACACTGCTTTGAGCGAAAACTGGCAAGGTGGTGGTATCGATACTCGTGCTGCTAGCTCTTTGGTCAACCTATATGCCCACTTTGTGGAAGGTAAGAAAAGCTGGAACAATAACTTAGACCTCGCTTTTGGTGTAATCAATCAAGGTTCTCTGAGCGATTCTCGTACTCGCAAAGGGGATGACCGTATTGACTTTACTTCTAAGTATGGCTATAACCTTACCGACAAAGTCGCGCTAGCTGCTTTGCTTAACTTCCGTACACAATTTGCTCAAGGTTTTGAGTTCGACGCAGACGGTATACCAGTAGGAGAAGCCATCTCTCGTGCCTTCAATCCTGCTTACCTTAATTTTGGTGCGGGTATCGATTTTAAGCCAAATGACAACTTGAGTGTGTACTTCTCTCCGATCAACTCGAAAATTACAATTGTTACGGATGAATCTTTGCGTAGCCGCTATATGCCTGTTGAGTTTGTTGACCAAGCTTATCGCTATGAGCTAGGAGCTTACTTGAACATCCGCTACCAAAAAGCAATTTGGGACAATTTGACTTACCAGACTAAGGCTGACTTCTTCATGAATTATCTGCAAGATCCATTAGCGGTTGATGTAAACTGGGAAAACCTTTTGAACCTTCAGGCAACTAAGTGGTTAGGGATTACCTTCTTCACTCAATTGATCTATGACAAGGATATCACTGTTGATGGTGCTGAAGTAGGCATGCAATTTAAGCATGTATTAGGAGTAGGCTTGACTACTAGCTTTGGCGATAAGCTTTAGTAAATTGTTGAGACCAGGAAGTATTGAATCAATTATTTAATTCATCCTTTCAATAATTTATCACGCTTTTGTGATCGAAATACACGCTTGCTAAAAGGGCACGAAATCACTTAAACTTTTGGCGGGAACCACGTAAATTAGAATGTAATCAATTCAATATTTACAATGAAAAAGAGAATCATTCAGCAAGTAATTGGCACCAGTCTATTAGTACTGGCCTTGGCAGGAAGTTTGGCCGTTCTCCGTTCTCTTCCAGAGACGTTTGAGGCACAAGCCGACACTCAGACCGAGATCCGCATGGAAGATGCGATTTCAGTTCTGCCTTAATGATCCTCACACCTCCGAAAGTCAATTCCGCTCGTCGGAATAACCGATAAATTCCTTTTGGTTAGATAATTAAAAAAATGCTCCACCTCGGTGGAGCATTTTTTTGTATATTTTTTTATACCTATGCAGCAGATTGACATTGGGTCCCGTCAATCAATCAAACGCGCTAATCGCCGATATGTACCAGGAGATAATCCAGGGATGCAAAGACCAAAAGCCAGAGTTTCAGCGACAGCTGTACGAACGCTTCGCCGCCAAAATGTTGGGGGTCTGTTATCGCTATGGGCGTAGTCGAGAAGAAGCGGAAGACATGATGCAAGAAGGTTTTATCAAAGTCTTTCAAAAAATCGGCAAGTACAATGACAAAGGTTCGTTGGAGGGCTGGATACGTCGCTTAATGGTCAATAATGCTATCGACCTACTGCGCAAGCAAAAGCACTATCTACAGCAAATCGAAATCAACGAAGCGATCACGGAAGAGGTAGCAGAAGACGCCTTGGACCATCTAGAAGTAGAATTTTTATACCGTATCATTCAAGCGCTACCGGCTGGGTACCGAGCGATTTTTAACCTCTATGCGATAGAAGGCTATTCTCACGCAGAGATCGCAGCGCAAATGGATATTTCGGAGAGTACCTCTCGATCCCAATACACCAGGGCGAGAGCACTCCTCAAAAAACGGGTCAGTGAAGCTTATATGGAAACAAATTTATATCGGGATGTCTGTTGATAAGTTTGAACAGAAACTGAGGGAGAAGTTTGAAGCGGTCTCGATACCACCGAGTCCGGAACTGTGGGGCAATATTCAATCCCGGATTCCTCAAAAAGAAAAAAAACGTGGCATCATCTGGTTTTGGGCCGCTGGTGTTAGCATCGCAGCAAGTCTACTTGTTTGGCTATGGCTAAGTAATGCCGCTATACAGCCTCAGATAGAGATTGATAATACGCTCAGCAATACCGAAGACACAAATCTTCCGATACAAGAGGAAGGCTCAAGTCTCGAAGCTGTTGCACCCAACAATCTTAGTCTGACTGACAATGAGGCTGCCGTTCCTTCAAATGATAAAAATAATCGACCACAGCTAAGCACTACTCCGGATTTTGTGGAGAGAGCCGCTGTGCGAACGCCTGATACTGAGCGTTCTGCGCCGCAGAACGAGCAAACAGCTGTGATCACGAATAATGTTGTAGAGCAAAATGGCGGAAATACTGCCAAAACCTATGCTCTCAAAACGATCGATCGCTGGATAGACGAAGAACCGATCATTGCCAACCCCAACCCCAAGGACGGCTGCTTAGACGGCTGGTGTGTGATATTGACTTTTCAAAAGGATACTTGGTGGGATGAACTTCCCGAAGAAGACGAAAGCGTTCCGCGATGGGCGGTAAATATACAAGCAGGGCAAGACCTAATTGGAGATGTCAATGGTCCCTTTAAAAATGAACCAATGCTTAATCTCTCTACGAACAAAGCAAGCAATACTGCCGAGCTAAGTAATGCTGATTATGTTCAATATACACGAAATCCTAATATAGGACTCAGCGAAAACGAAGTAGATCAAGCCACTTTGATTTCGTATCCGACCCAAGAAAGTCGAGTGAAAATAGTAGGGGAGTATCGGTTGACGGGAAATTGGAGCCTACGCTCAGGATTAGGCTTTGGGCTTTCTAACCAAGGAGAGTTGACACAGGCTAATGTCGTTTATAATAGTATTCCATCACCAACTTCTGTAGCTGAGGGCGCATGGTCTTATGATCAAGGCCCAAGCTTGCAAAATATACAATTGGAAGTGCCTTTGACATTGCAATATCGGATCAATAAAGCGAAAGGAGCTTTTGTTTTAGGATCTGGATTCTCATTCAACCGGAACCTCAACAATCTATCTCAGGCCCGTTATAACAGAGACGGCTTTACTGCTAGTAGGGATGCTCAAGCGGTGTTTTCGGTTTCTGATCAAGCCAATGTTGTCGGTCTGAGTGATGCGTCTCAGAGCTTAGCCTATCGCAGCTGGAATAGTTTTGTCCTCCTACAAGCAC
>JBGCFA010000145.1:0-30300 GCA_045106675.1 Bacteroidia bacterium | reverse complement strand
ACTACAATATGAGAAATGCGATTACTTTTTTGGGGGTGTTAATGTTCAAATGGAGTTTGAACTAACCAAAGATCCCAATACCAATACAGTACCACGTGAGCGCCTACTTCCTGCTTGGGCCGAAGCTAAAAGACGAATGAGTCTCAACGCTAGTTCAACTCGTGGGGATATAACAGCATTACAGTGGGATGAGAGGGGACCTAATAATGTCGGTGGGCGTACTCGTTCAATCTTAATTGACGCTAATGACCCTAATGGCAATACTATATGGGCTGGAAGCGTTTCAGGAGGCTTATTCAAGTCCACCAATATTGCGGGAGGAGATCCTCAATGGCAAGCGATTGATGATTTATTTGAAAACCTAGCGGTTAATGCTATCGCTCAAGATCCATTGAATCCTAATAATATTTATTTTGGTACTGGCGAGGGTTGGTTTAACGCTGATGCTTTACGAGGGCTTGGCATTTGGAAATCCTCTGATGGAGGTAATACGTGGACTCAATTACCTTCTACTACTAATGCGTTTTTCTATTACACCCAAGATTTAGTCGTAGATGCTAGTGGAGTTGTATTTGCCGCTACGCGGAACGGCGGACTACAGCGTTCCACCGACGGTGGGAATACATGGACTCGAATCCTCGGTAGTGGTTTACAAGGTGCGAATAATAATAGCGCTGCGGATATCGAAATAGCGGCTAATGGAGATATGTATTGTACACTTGGTGTGCAGAACTCAGGCGGAATCTATAAGTCTACTGATAGCGGTAATAATTGGAATCGTTTAAGCGCGGGCTTGCCAAGCAGTGGGTTTGAGCGTATTGAAATTGCTTGTGCTCCCTCTGATGTCAACCGCTTGTACGCATTATTTCAAAGTTCTAGCTCGAGCGAATGTTTAGGCATTTATCGTTCCGATAACGCTGGTGATTCATGGACCGCAGTTGATAATCCCTCTGCTGTCGGAATGAGTAGTTTTACTCGTAATCAAGCTTGGTTTGACCTTATTTGTGCAGTAGATCCTAATAACCCAGATGTAGTTTGGATAGGAGGAGTGGACCTACTTAGATCAAATAATGGAGGGCAAAGCTGGACCCAGATGACCCAATGGTTTGGAGGTTCAGGTCTCCCCTACGTTCATGCCGATCAGCATCAAATCGTTTATGCTCCTGGCAATTCTTCTATCATGTACTTTGGCAATGATGGAGGAGTATGGCGTTCGAACAATGGTGGTAATACTATCGTCGAAAAGAATATAGGCTATAATGTAACTCAATTCTATTCCGGGGCGATTCATCCAAATGCTGGAGAAGATTATTTTATTGGTGGAACTCAAGATAATGGTACACAACAGTTTACTCAGCCGGGATTAAATGCTACCAACAGGGCTTATGGCGGAGATGGTGGCTTTGCTCATATCGATGAAGATGAACCCAATATTCAAATTACGGCTACCACCTATCAAAACTACCGCTTAACTACGAATTCATGGCAAAATTCCACCGGCATGGGTTCCGGTACGCAGGATGGTAGCTTTATCAATCCTTCTGATTATGATGGAGAAGCCAATATTTTGTATGCTGCTTACGCAAGTGGGCAGATATATCGGATTTCAAATATTGGCGCTGCTCGCAGTGAAACTGCGATCAGTATATCTGAATTCGGCGGAGGCCGAATCCGTCACTTAAATGTCTCTCCCAATGCTCCTAATCGAGTATTTGTTGGTTTGAGCAACGGGCGTGTAGTGAGGGTAGATAATGCCCATACTGCTAATCCTACCGCAACACGTTTGAATCCATCTGGCGGTCCTGGTGGAAGCATTTCTTGCATAGCCATGGAAAACGGAGATGATAATCACCTCCTCGTTACGGCTAGTAATTATGGTATTGTCAGTGTATGGGAGACTTATGATGCCGGTGGCACTTGGTTCAATCGCGAAGGCGATTTACCAGATATGCCTGTGCGTTGGGCCTTGTTTAATCCTAATGATGACAATCAAGCAGTCTTGGCTACTGAATTAGGAGTATGGGTTACGGAATCGCTCAATGCTCCTAATGTAGAATGGGTACCCTCTGCCAATGGTATGCCCAATACACGAGTCAGTATGCTTCAAATCAGAAATGATCAAACTGTTCTAGCTGCAACATTTGGTAGAGGCTTCTTTACGACTACCTCCCTTGAACTTCCTGCTTTGACTGTATTGCCGACTCAGGCTTTTCTCACCGAGAGTTCCACTAGTGGTAGAATAGATGATTGTAATGGTTACAGAGAAGTCCAGATAGCATTAATTCTCAATGGCCCTCCTGCTGAGTCTGTGCCCGTCGTATTAGAAATCGATCCATCATCAACGGTAGATGTAGATGATTATGTTATCAGTCCTTCTAATATCATTATCCTGCCCGCTGGCGTGATAGATACCCAATATGTCAGTCTTCGAATCATCAACGATGGTAAAGTCGAGAGCATCGAAAACATCAAGGTCAATGTAACTTTGCCTATTAGTGGGCGAGTATCTCTTGGCGATAATTCTCAGGTCGCTGTAACCATTTCAGATGGGCTTTCAACTTTTAATAAAGTTGCGAGCGATGAAGGAATTAAAGATTTGCATCAATTAGGCCCAGATGCTGCCATTTATTTCCATCGAGGCAATGGCGAAATTCTCGCGAAAATAGAAAACCTAAGTGCGCATGACTTTGGCTGTGTCTCCGTCGAGATAGATCGAGCTGGAGCAGGCTCTGTAGATTTTTGGGATGAACGCTCTGATGCCAATGATCTTGCCTCCAAAACCTTATTACTCACAGCTGATAACCCTAGCGACAATGCGCCTTATCGTTTGACCATGTACTATACTGGAGACGAGATCGCAGGATGGGAAAATGCTACGGGCAAAGACTTTTTCAATGAGATCGAAGTGATTAGAAGCCCTGGAGCCATTAGCCGTATTACGCCAGTAGACAATACTCCCGATGGCGATATCGAACGTAAAGCCCCTACTGCTGAGGCGCTAGGAGCGAACGCTGTTACACTGACAACGGATTTTGATGGCCGTTTTGGAGGCTTTGGAGTAGGTAGTCCTGCTACTCCCATTACCCTTTCAGGGAACGATCTCGATTTTAAGGGGGAGCCTTTGGTTGATCGTAATAGACTGTTTTGGAATGTGGGCGGTACTTATAACTGGGAAAGCTTTGAGGTAGAAAAAATCGCGACTGATGGCACCACTAGTTTGATTGCGACTGTTACTGCTAATAATGCTTCGACTTATGAGGCTTTTGATCCTAACCCAATTGAAGGCGAAAATAAATATCAACTACGCCTACTTACCGTCGAAGGGGATTATTCGTCTTCAGATATCGTAATCATCAACTGGGAAGCGACAGCGACTCAATTGGGGCCAGTTGCGCCTAATCCATTTACCGACTATCTCGATATCTTCCCCGGTGATGATGGCGTTAGCTACGAAGTACGACTTTTTGACTTGAGTGGTAAAACCATTGCATCTGATGAGTTTGTGAGTGAGGGTGTTTATCGTTGGGAACTTGCCGACCGCAATCTCAGTATTGGACTCTATATCTTAGAGTTAAGAACCGGTGAGGCAGAACCGCAACTCTTTAAGCTACTCAAGCAATAGAGTACAACGACATCTTATACGTAAAAAGCTCCTCTCATACCAATGAGAGGAGCTTTTTATATTATGACAAATTCGATCAGTCCTGAAAATACTGATTGATTAGCTTCTCTAGTTTTGCTTTACTCAAAGGTTTCACGATATAGTCTTTTACTACGTCGTAAGTGGTGGATTTGTCTACATCTTTGCGATAGACTGATGAGGATAAGATAAATAGCTTGACCTTCTTACCTAAACTTGGAAGGAGTTTTTTGTACTCTTCCAAAAACTCCCACGCATTCATCAGGGGCATATTGATGTCCAAGAAAATCACATCAGGGATTTCCTCTTCTTGCCCTGCGGCTTCGCTCAATAAATCCAACGCTTCTCTGCCACGAAGACAAAAACTCGCATGCTCTGCAAAGTTTGCATCTCGTATGTTTTTGATACAGATGAAGTTATTGATTTCGTCGTCGTCTATGATTAAGGCACGACCAACTTTCGGACTCGCTGTCATCTTACTGCTTATTTGTCACAAATCTGGCTAATTTCTCGCAATTATCCATTCCCCAACGGTTATTTTCTTAGGATGAACATAACATCAACGGTTTTTCTTTAATGTAAGTATTGTTCTGGATAAAGGTTTATTTATTGCGAATAATCGTATTTATTTGTGTTTGTAATACTTATTTCCCGAACTATTATTAAACTAGATGAACAATCGCTTTACATTACAAACCGCTACGCGTCAACGCTTACAAAACCTTCGGCTAATAGCCAGAGGTCTATTGTTGAGTGCTGTCATTGGTGTCTTAGGTTATGAGCAAATTGAGCAAATGCGCCATGATGAAGCCACGCAACACTACTTCTTTTCTGCTATCGAAGATAATTTCTATGAAAATCCTGCCAATTGGCACCCTGAATATCCGGGCACAGTCGTAGAAGCCAATACTCGTATCGTGATCCAAGACATGGCTTATCTTACAGGCTTTGACCTCGAGGTCAAAGGTTTATTGGAGATTGATATGGGAGCCAGTCTTTATTCGGACCAAAACGATTTACATTTCTCTGAAAATGGGAAACTGGATAATCAGGGAGAGATCATCGTCAATAATATCCATAATAATGGGTTGATTTTTAATCAGACGGGGGCCAAAATCCACGTCAAATCCTTTGTCTCCAAGCAAGGAGGAAGTGTGCAAAACCTGCGAAGCGCTGAGTTTATTGTGATCGATAGTCTCACCAATCAGGGTTACTTCCTAAATTATAGTTACTGTGCGGCAGGTGAATTATTCAATCATTCCCAATTTCAGCAAATCAAAGGCTCTGAACTCCATATAGATGGAAAGTCTATTGAGTTGGTTGCGCTGTATCGTCCTTAATCGTTGCTTAAGTATAGCTTGATTTGATCAGGCCTTGGCAATGCTGAGCCTGAGAGGAGGCGTTCCCCAGAGGGGCCATACATAATAAAATATGGCTCCGCCGAAACCTCCAGTTCCTTGCAAAGACGAGAAGCTAGACCATGGCCCACTCGTAAATGATCAATATTGTAAAGGCGCTTCTTGCGAATCGCATTTTGCCAAGTTGCATCCTCCGTATCAGTCGAAATTAGCAGTAAGGAAAAAGGCAGCTCCTGAAATTGTTTCATCAATCTCCGGGCTTTAAGAAGTTCCTTTATGCTAGGATCATACTGACTATTCCAAAATCCGACAATCACTATTCGACCACTTTGGCGTTCTAGCCATTGTGCAAAATATTGGGATGCCAGTTGATCTTGAAGGCCAGCTGGCAATTTTTTTCCTGCAAATTGCTGACTGAGGGGCATGCGACTTGCCAAATCTGCTCCGATTCGATCTTCTAATGGAGTGGCTGCTAACACACTGTATTGCTGCCAAAAACCCGCTTCATAAGGGACATTAGTCATCTCTGCTTCTTCTGGCTCTTTGCCTCTGAATGTTGCAAAGTTTTTCGTTCGAATCTCTTGCGTCATCATCTCTACATGATGATAGTGGTCTTCGCTGTACCGAGAGTTGCCGAGACTATCCAACTGTTGTTCTCGATATTGGCCCTCATTCAGTAAGTAACTGAGATAGTATTTGCCCTCATACCGTTGGTAATCCGCCACAAAATGATCTTCCCTTTGGTAACGCCACGTCTTACGGTCTGACTGGCTAAAATATCGGTGATCTACTTTTACGATAGCAAAGTCAGAAGCCTGAATATAAAATTGAGCTTCCAGTCTCAGCCCTTCCGCTCTCCCTTTAGCCTCAACCAGATACACAACCTCACCGTCAAAATAGGTCGTGTCTTGATAGTTGAATACAAATCTCGGACTGTGAAGGTGTCGCGAGATCAGACTACTATAACTCACAATATCTGCTAACAAAGTCCGGTTGAGCGCAATCGGTATATGTTGGAAGGCCGAAAAACGGGTAAAATCAAAGCTTCGCCTCAATTGTGTCAAGCGCATCTCCAATTTTTGCTCAGGATTACGATATAGGCGATCATGTCCTCCCACATCATTGATTTCTACCGTGGCCTCTATCAAGCGCCCATACACGCCCCCCTCCCGACAATAGTGCCGATAAAAGCTTTGTAATTGATAGTCTTGCTGCGGATAGTTGAGCGGTACAGATTGCAGGGCTTGTCTCAGCATTTCTCTCGCATCTAATTCTGTCGAGTAGATCGTAACTGTTTCCAGAGAGTAGGTTTTTTCCTCTAGCTCAATGACGAGTTCGGCAGGGCCGAGTCCTTGGAGAGACAACCTTTTACTTTCATAACCGAGGCAGCTTACTTTCAAGATTGCGCCTTTTTCTATTATCCCTGCGGGGAACGCTATGCTGAATCGGCCTTCCGCATTGGAAATACTCCCATAAGGATAGCCTTCAATGCGTAGGCTGGCATAAGGGATTGCTTCTTGGCTAGCGGCTTCCTGTATCTTTCCATTAAGCACGATATTTTGGGCGCTTAATGGTATCGTCAATAGCTCAAAAAAGATGATAAAACAAAGTCGCATCGGGAAAATAAATCAGGTGAATAATATTAAACAAATAGTGCCAACTATAGGGGCAAAACTTGTCTGAAATAAAGAGTAAGTAAAAATTCCTTTAATAAGATACTCTGATTGATTTAATCAGTAGGAATCTTAGGCTTTGATGGATCGCCATTTATTAGAAGTATTTAAGGCAGGGCATTCACAATGCAAAGGATGCTTTTGGAATTACACAGAAAGTGCAAGCTTTTCTTCTCCGAAAGACGATCCTGCTACCTTGATTTTGACACAGTCAGAATAACTGTCATTTTTAAATAGCTTGTTCACCTAAGCAAGAATTAGGTACTCAATAGTACCTGTTTTGATCTAAGGTATAGGAGGATTTACCCAATACAAACGGTTGATTAAGGTGTTTAAGGGTCTTTTTCAAAGATAAAAGCGACATTATGTTAAAAGGAATCGCTATGAAACGAAATACCCTAGTCCTTGTGGTTTGCCTTTTGTTGAGTGCATTGGCTTCGCTAGCTCAGTCATCTGAACCCGGATATCTCGACAAAAAATGGAAACAAGTCGCCACCCAAATGCCCGAAACTTGGTATGGCTCTGGGGAGGCCAAAATAGTGGCTGAAAATGTATTGCTAAGCCAAAAGGAGATTGGAGGTTGGGAGAAAAACAAAGCATACCATCGTCCATTTTCTGCCTCTGAGAAAGCTCATTATACTCAGGATAAAGCTGAGATAGGGGCGACATTTGACAATGATGCAACAATCACCGAACTCAGGTTTCTGGCTAAGATGTACGCCCAAATCAAAGATGAACGATATAAGGAGGCATTTGAACGGGGGCTGGAATATATTTTTGTTTCGCAATACGATAATGGAGGATGGCCTCAGTTTTATCCATTGAGAGAAGGCTATTATAGTCATATAACATTCAATGACGATGCGATGGTGAATATCATGGAGTTTCTGGACGAAATTGCTTCTGAGAAAGAGTTATTTGCTGCCTTAAAACTAGATCAACTCACCAAAACCAAAGTCCGCAAATCATTTGAGCAAGGGATTGATTGTATTCTCAAAACCCAAATCAAGGTCAACGATAAATTGACTGTCTGGTGCGCCCAACACGATGTCAAAACCCTTGCCCCTGCCCAGGCTCGGAGCTATGAACTGGCATCTTTTAGTGGTGCTGAATCGGTGGATATAGTCCTATTATTGATGAAGGTCGCCAATCCTTCCCCAGAGATCATCGCCGCAATCAATGGAGCGGTAAAATGGTTTGAAGCACATAAAATAGAGGGGATAAAACTGGAGCAGGAAATAGACCAGAATGGCAAAAAGAATCGTATTGTCGTCGAAGATCAAGCTGCTCCGCCCTTATGGGGACGTTTTTACGATTTAGAAAGTAGTAAACCTTATTTCTGTAGCCGTGATGGCATCAAGAAGAGTACCCTCGCCGAAATTAGCCACGAACGACGCAATGGCTATAGCTGGTACACAAATGCTCCTGCCAAAGTTTTGCAACAATACCCTGAATGGCAAAGGGATTGGGACCGGACTGACCAATTAGATCCTGTCAGTTCGGGTGTCTATAAGTGGGCTGATCATCCGGTAAAAACAGGTGCATTAAGGGAGTCTAGAAAAATTCTAGAAGGAACATCTGCCCATTTTACATACTTAGAAATTCACGCTACCACTCAATTTCCTGGCGCGAAACCAAGTACGGCGCATGCAAATACCGCATTTGAAGAATGTATCATCGTCAAAGAAGGGATGATGCAAGTAACCATCGAAGGAGAAAGTGCAATTTTAGGCCCCGGAGGAGTGATTTTATTGATGCCTCAACAAATGCATTCGCTTGCCAATGTGGGCGAAACCAATCTGACATATTACGTCATGAAGTATCAGTCCAAACTCAAAATGGACATTCGAAGAGGGCAAACAGCCGGGGGATCACTCATGTTAAATGCAGATTCATTAAGGTTCAATCCTAGCACTAGAGGGGGAGGACGACCCTATTTTGATCGCTCTACCGCTATGTGCGAACGCTTTGAAATGCACCTGACTCAATTAAACAACCAAGGCCCAAGCCATAAACCACATGCTCATGAGGAAGCGGAAATTATCCTTGTGATATCCGGTAGTACTGAAATGACCATTGATGGACAAGAGTACTCCGCTTCAGCAGGCGATTTTTATTTTATGGATACTCAATTATCCCATGGAGTACGCAATGCTACCAACGAAGCATGCTCTTATTTTGCGTTTAAGTGGCGGTAAATGAATGATGAAGCTCAAAAATTCTCTAAGGGCACAAAAAAACAATCAGTATATAAAGCTCCGTTTTTACACAGAAGAAATAAGAATATGAAAACGATACTTTCTATCATTCTACTTTCACTGATCCTCTTTGCGCCATCTTTAAAAGCACAAAAGAATCAAAATACCAGAGTAATCATCCTGACTGATATCGAGGCTGATCCCGACGACACTCAATCTTTAGTACGTCTATTTTTGTACGCCAATCAGATAGATATTCAAGGCTTAATTGCCACAACCTCCTGTTGGCACCAATCAGAAGTCAACCCCAACTCAATCCAAAAGGTGATTCAAGCCTATGGTGAGGTGCATCCCAATCTCCTCAAACATGAACCCGGCTTTCCTGATGAACAAGCTTTATCAAGTCTCGTCAAGAGTGGACTACCTAAATATGGCATGTTAGGCGTTGGCAAAGAGATGGACTCTGAAGGTTCTGATTGGATCATCAAGATACTAGAACAAGATGACGATCGACCCTTATGGATTTCTGTATGGGGAGGCGTAAACACCCTCGCTCAAGCCTTGGATAATATCAAAAGAACGAAGTCCTCCGCTGAGGCCAAACGATTGATCGCCAAGCTTAGAGTGTATACCATCTCTGATCAGGACGATAGCGGTATTTGGATCCGCAATAACTTCCCTGATTTATTTTACATCGTGAGTCCGGGTGATCACTACGGTAGTGCCACTTGGACGGGTATCAACAGCTATGTCAAAGGCATCAACAATGAGACAATCAGTAATAGTTGGATCGCAAAGCATATTCAGCAAGGACATGGTCCACTTGGCGCGGCCTATCCTGATGTGGCTTGGGGAGTTGAAGGGGATACACCTGCATTTTTGTCCTTAATAAATAATGGGCTAAACGCTCCCGAACATCCTGAATGGGGCGGCTGGGGAGGACGCTATGAGCTGTATAAGCCAGACTTCGAGACCATCAAAGAAGGCGGTTCGATTGTGCAAAGAGCCGCCGAAACGAGAGCTATCTGGACAAATGCAATCGATAGTTAT
Organism: Bacteroidia bacterium; assembly: GCA_045106675.1. Lineage (GTDB taxonomy): Bacteria > Bacteroidota > Bacteroidia > J057 > J057 > JBCAWW01. Next base: position 20,381 of record JBGCFA010000145.1, on the reverse strand, counting down.
ACTCCTATTATTCCTCGAGAATATGGGCGGACAGTTGGCAAAGACACAACTAGTTTCAAAAACAACAAAGTGAGTTTATGGCGCTGGAGAGATGACTTTCAAAATGATTTTGCTGCTCGTATGGATTGGTGTCTAGCTTCTTATGAGGCAGCCAATCATCCGCCAGTAGCTGCATTAAAACATCCGACCATTTTGAGGGTACAATCCGGCGAAAGCTTTTTTCTCGATGGGAGCGATTCTACTGATCCTGACGGTGATAACCTTAGTTATCTTTGGTTTCATTATCCTGAGGCGGGTTCTTATCAAGGAGAGATCAAAATGGGTGCAGAAAATGTCCACGGGGTTGCCGTGACTGCTCCTAAAGTTGAAACTGAAGCAAACGCTCATTTTATCCTGAAAGTTTCCGATAAAGGCAGCCCATCATTGACTCGCTACCAAAGGGTGATTGTAACGATCGTACCAAAATAAAACGCTTTGCAGTAGCCCTGACTTTATTTTGCCACTGCGCGGAACGCTTGGGTCGAAAAGGCGCATGCAATACGCCTCTACTTTTCAGATTCTTGTTGTTTAGGCGCATCCTGACAGCAATTGCCAATTGGACCGTTACGTTTTCCCCTAGCCGCGTTCGCGGAACGCTTGTATGGAGTCGCTCCAAGCAGACTAGCATAGGGGGGAGAGAAAGAAATATTTCTATACAAAAAGCGAGAAGAAAGACCGTAAGGCCTCTCTTCTCGCTTTATTATTTACCAATAGACTAGAAGCTATGCTGCTTCATCGCTATTGTTTGTATAGCATTACTGCTTAATCCAGCGACTAGTCCAGCTACCTTCGTTGGTTTGCACTCGGATTAAGTACACACCTGTAGGTAGATGAGCGATGTTCAAGTCAGCTTGTGGCTGATTGAGATCTTGGCGCATCAATTCTTGTCCCATCAAGTTAGTGATACGAACTGTTTCCAAACGATAGTCAGAACGTAGCGAAAGCTGCGTACTGGCAGGGTTAGGGAAGAGTTGGATCGCGTTCTTAGGAAGAAGATCTTCGATTCTATCAGTTTCAGTGATCGTTACCGTAAGGGTATCGATACTGACACTTCCACTATTAGTAACGGAAGTGATCACCAAGCTCACAAACTCATCTCCTTCCACATCATTGTCATCAACGATGCTAAGTCCTAAAGTCGCGCTGCCGTCTCCACAATCTTGGAATACAAGCGTACTATCAGACCAGTTGAAGTCAGTACCCAATGTTGCAGTAGTATTGGTTGCGTCTAGCGCAACGCTTACTTCTGTAGAATCTGGGTTACTATTGGTGATAGCAATTTCGATAGCGTATGTGCTATCTTCTTCATTGACGCTCATCGCTGCCATTGCAAATCCCGCTTCTGGAGCGCCGCTTTCGATTACATCAGCGATGTAGCGGGGTAGGAGTTGATATCCTGAAGTACGAGGGTCAGAGCTGTCAAACTGGCCACCGATACCTACTAAGTTGAAGTAAGAAGTAGGAGCAGGGCTACCGTTTAGATCAGTGTCGCTATCGATACGGATAGTGAAAGTACTGTCGCCGTTTGTAACATCTACATTGACACTACCACCAGTCGATGTTGGCCAATCTAGCGTATCTACAAGAGTTACACATTCTAATACTACAAGCTCACTTTCGCTTACTTCATCCAATACTGTTACTGGCATCGGTATAACTAGTGCATTAGCTGCGCTAACGAAGTATAAAGTGTCAGGAGAAATTTGTCCTAAACCATTGAAATGCTCAATAGTACCTTGTACCACTACGTCATCACCTTCTAGTACGGTATATCCAAAGTCGTTTCCGGAGAAAAGAGAGATACCACCAGTGCTATCGATAAGGGTAAACTGGACGGCACCACCACCTTGAAGATCGATACCGTGAACGATACCTTGAATCTGGCAACGTACTCCTAAAGAGTCAGTCAGGCCATCACCATCCGAATCGTTGTTGATTACTCCGATTGGGTAGATAGCATAGTCATTGTCTTCAATTTCGATCGTCAATGTTGTATCTCCGATCATCGCGCCATTGGTAGCATTGGCTAGCATCAGTACGATAGTCTCATTGGCTTCGATATCTGTATCGTCAGTCAAGCTAAGGCTCAAGCTAACAGGCATAGTCGCGTTTGCTGGGAAGTTGATCGTTGTATCATTCCACGCAAAGTCAGTACCATTGGTAGCCGTTGAGCTAGCGTCTAGCATCACTGCTACAGCAACTGTATCAGCTCCTGAGTTTGTGATTTCAACATCAAAAGAAACGGTACCGTCTCCTTCATTGACTGTCATAGCTGTCATGACAAAATCAACTTCTGCAAATACAGGGATTGGCGCACAATCACTGCTGTGGCTACCAAGATCACTCACATCATCAACCATAAATACGTCCCACTGGTTCATGCTTGAAGCAGTCCAGTCAGTTGTTCCACTAGTGATAGTTGACTTACGGCGTAGCGTAAAGTTTTGTGTAGTACCTGAAGTATCAGGATTGATTGGCCACCAAGAACCTGGATCTTCACCCAGACGACCGATGATGTCAAGCGTATCACCTGTAACTACGTTAAGGAGAATCAGGGCATCATCACCATTGTAAAAGGTGATCGTATGCAAGGTGTCAGAGACACTAGTGATACCCGCGATTGCGCTAGAGTTACCCGCTACATAAACGTCATAAGGCATTAACATACCTTGTAGATCCAATGTATCAGGATTAGTGGTACCACCATTATTGTAACGGTGTACATGATAGTCAGTCAGATCGATAGCCATATCGTTGGCATTGTAGATCTCAATGGCTTTGTTGTTACTAGAACCTTCGATATACTCAGAGAAGAGTAGATCATCACAACCCATAGTCATTGAACAGTTAGAGGTGTGCATGCCGATATCTCCGAAATCATCGATCATGAATACTTCCCACTCGCCAGCACTAGAAGCAGTCCAGTCAGTATTGCCTTGACTGACAGTCGCCTTACGACGTAGTGTGAAGTTTTGAGTAGTACCAGAAGTGTCAGGATTGATCGGCCACCAAGAACCTGGATCCTCACCTACACGGCCGATGATATCAAGAGTGTCGCCAGTAGCTACATTGAGTAGTACTAGGGCATCATCACCATTATAAAATGTAATAGAATGTAGTGTGTCAGATGCTGCTGTGATCAACGGGTCAGCACTAGAATTACCAGCAACGTAAACATCATAAGGCATCAACATACCTTGAAGATCAAGCGTGTCAGGGTTAGTGGTGCCACCATTGTTGTAGCGGTGTATCTGATAGGGGGTCAAATCAATCGGCATAGCATTCGCGTTATAAACCTCGATTGCTTTGTTATTGCTAGAACCTTCGATGTACTCAGAGATAAGTAAATTATCACAACCGGCTGGCATGACACAATTTGAAACGTGAGCGCCAATATCACCAAAGTCATCGATCATAAATACTTCCCACTCACTAGCGCTAGAAGCGGTCCAATCAGTAGTTCCTTGATTGACAGAAGCTTTACGACGTAGGGTAAAGTTTTGGGTAGTACCTGAAGTATCAGGATTGATCGGCCACCAAGAACCTGGATCTTCTCCAACACGACCAATCACGTCTACAGTATCACCAGTAGCTACATTGAGTAGTACGAGAGCATCATCACCATTATAAAATGTAATGGAATGAAGCGTATCAGATACTGCCGTAATTGCAGGATCAGCACTAGAGTTACCAGCAACATAAACGTCATAAGGCATCAACATACCTTCAAGATCAAGTGTGTCTGGATTAGTGGTGCCGCCATTATTGTAACGGTGTACTTGATAGGGAGTCAAATCGATAGCCATATTGTCTGCATTGTAGATCTCAATGGCTTTATTGTTGCTAGAACCTTCAATATACTCAGAGAAAAACAGATCGTTGCAACCAGCTGCAGCTGAAGCACAATCGCCCATGTGCATACCGATATCACCGAAATCGTCGATCATAAACACATCCCATTGACTAGCGCTTGAAGCAGCCCAATCAGTAGTTCCGTCATTGATCGCAATTTTGCGACGAAGGGTAAAGTTTTGCGTAGTACCTGAAGTGTCAGGATTGATTGGCCACCAAGAACCTGGATCTTCTCCAACACGACCAATCATGTCTAGAGTATCACCAGTGGCAACATTGAGCAATACCAATGCATCATCACCATTGTAAAATGTGATAGAATGCAAGGTGTCAGATACCATTGTGATTGCAGGATCAGCACTACTATTGCCGGCTACATATACATCATAAGGCATAAGCATACCCATAAAGTCGAGGGTATCAGGATTCGTAGTGGCACCATTGTTATAGCGGTGCATCTGGATGTCAGTCAAATCCATAGCGGCCGAAGACGCATTGTAGATTTCTACTGCTTTGTTATTGCTGGAGCCTTCGATGTATTCAGAGATGAATAGATCATTACACTGCGCAGAGGCAGTATAGCTCAGCCCTAACATTCCGATAAGGAATAGGAGAGTAAGTTTGTTTTGCATAAAAGGAATTGGTTTGAGGTTTTTTAGGAGTATGAGTGCAAAGGTAAATGATTCCCGCTTATTATGAGCGAGAACATAGGTTATCTAATTGTAAAATGTTGAACAGCTGCTAATTGTAGTTTTACTTTATTGACTGGCTAGCTTGTCAAATATCTGCAAAAAGACCTCAGTAGTTTGGGCCCCCTGAACGATAAATTTCTGATCAAATATATAAGTAGGCACTGCATTGATGCCTGATCCCCGGTAGTCCTGCTCCAAGGTCAATATTTCTTTTTTACCTCTATCACTATTCGTGAACTCTCCGATCACCTTGGCAGGAACGTCCAGATCCAAAGCCATTTTAGCCAAATAATCGGTTGCGCCAATCTCTTCACCACGGGTAAAATAAGCCTCAAATAATTGAGTCGAGAGCAGATGTTGCTCTGGTTTGCCCGCCGCTAGAAACAAAAGACGGTGTGCTTCAAAAGTATTAGGTATATGCGTGATCTGATCAAAGTTAAACTCAATGCCAGCCTCTTTGCCCAATTCGGTGAGATTGGCGATCATGTTTTGGATTTTTTCGCCTTCGCCGAACTTTTGGTTGAGATACTCCTTAAAGGGCATTCCGGAGAGCGGCATCTCAGGGTTGAGTTCATAAGGATACCAATACATTCCGATCTCAAATTTATCTCCCGCTAGAGCGATCGCTTTTTCGAGACGCGCTTTACCAAGATAGCACCAAGGGCATACAACATCTGAGATGATATCAATACGAATTTTATGCATGCTACAAAGATACAGATTATCAATTGAGAGAGAAAGGCTAGGCAATTCGATCGACAAGCTATATAGACCACCGCTTCGCGGAACGCTTAGCCTTTTTTGATAAACCAAAATAGCCGACATAATTTGAATTCAGCGTTCTGCCAAGGCAGAAAACCTTCTCAAACTATGTCGGCTAGGCAAATTTTATATTGTCATCCCGAGATATCTATGAGTCTAAGCGTTCCGCGAAGCGGTGCTGCTAGACTATAAGACTCCTCAACCAGAAAGGATTAAGGATACTGGGCTGCCATTTCTCTGGCTTTGACCGCGAGTTCACGTAGTTTTTGCGAGCGTTTTTCAGGATCAGGGTGAGTCGACATAAATTCAGGTGGACGTTCTCCTCCTCCTGCACTCATGCGTTCCCAAAATGGGCCTGCCTTATCTACATTATAACCGGCTATCGCCATAAGGTATAAGCCGATCTCGTCTGCTTCAGACTCATGTTTGCGGCTAAAAGGCAACAAAACGCCTACTTGTGCTCCTGCACCAGCGGCTTGCATGATCGCTCCTTTCGTACGCGCATCTCTGGCTGCTTCAGCTGTATCAGCCGGCGCACCTTGACCAAGCGTAACGGCAGCTTGAACCGCTAAAAGGGCTCCTTGCAAACCGAGAGTTTGTGACATGCGCTCATTGCCGTGATGTGCCAAAGCGTGGGCTACTTCATGTCCCATAACTACTGCGAGTCCGTCCTCATCCTGAGTGATCGGGAGGATACCGGTATAGACGACGACTTTCCCACCAGGCATACAAAATGCATTGACGTTAGGATCATCGACGACATTGAAGGCCCATTGAAATTCTGCAAGCTTGTCTGCCATGCCGTTGGCACGGTAATACTTTTCGGTGGCCTGCTGGATCTTGAGACCGACTCTTCTGACCATTGCTAGTTGAGCACCACTTGTGACGGGTGGATTTTCTTTCAGAAAAGTATCATACTGTTGAAAGCTCAAAGTATTGATTTGATTCGAAGGGATGAGCTTTGCTTGTCGGCGGCCAGTGAAGACTACTTTGGCGCAACTGACCAAAATGATGGCCGTTAGACTGAGGATTATTAAGAGGGACTGTCGTTTCATTTGTATAAATTTTGAGCGTATGCTTTGCTAATATAAAATATTTTAATGGCTAGGTGTTTAAGATTTTTGACGTTCCCTAGCAGGGAAAAGTGACTATTAGCTGTAATCAATATGCCATTAGCTGATATAGGACGGGAGCGATCCTGCGAAAAACTATGTAAGCAAGTAAGTGGGTTAACAACGCTCTAATTGTTTATTTCGTTCGTAGAGAGTCTGACTTTTGACAATTCGTGTCAATAAGTGTGTAATCTGTTGCGAAAATTGTGATCGCTTACTCCTGCTTCAAAGGCTATATTCATATTGGCATCAAACTTTATTAACGATACTCTATTATGAAATTTCTTCTGGCATTCCTGCTCTGGATCTTTGGTGGTGCCGGAGCTGACAGTCCCAACATTCATCCGGGTGATGTAAATACTCAGGTCGAAACAATCACTGTGCAGACCAATGAGCCAGGGATGGAACGTGTACATCATACGGGTCGCCGTACGATCATTGTACTAGACGACACTCAGTTTCGTCCTAAAAAGCACTAGCGCTTCGCAGAACGCTTATCTCTTTTGTGCCATCCACTCTTCCAATCGAATCAATTCGAGTTCAGAGGTGTCAAATGGATGTTCTTCATGATAAGCGATCAACTCGGCCAAGCGCCCAGCGTTTGCTTTGGCAGCCGCTTCAAAGTCATAGCTGCGTTTATACCATTGTATTAGGATCTGTATCAACTTTTGCGGACGGAAGAGACTTTTCTTTTGCGTCCGCTTTATGTATTGCCTAAGATTCAAAATCTTGGTTTCCATAATATCATAATGCCCCAATTCAAATAAGATCATGATCTCTAGTAATCTGAGGCTAGGATTCATACCATATTTGTCCATCAGGAGCGGCGTAGTATAATCTAACTCTTGATATGCGCCTTTGAAGTCCTTCTTTTTGAATTTTATACAAGCGTGATAATAATGCCAATGAGCATTGATTTGCTTGGAGGCTTCAATACGAGGATGTTCTAAAGCCTCTTCGGCAATTGATTGTGCTTTACCATATTTTTTATCAAAAAATTCGATCCGAAAGGCTAGCTCTAAGCCAATGAGATAATTGGTGTTATCTTGCTCGACCCGCTTAAGGACTTCCTCACAATATGCTCTAGCTTTGTCAATTTCCTGTAATTGCAGAGATACTTTGGCCAATTGGGCAAAAGCATTGGCGATGCGTTGAGGAGAGGTCGCGCCGTCGCCTGCTTGTAATTGAGCAAGATATTTTTCGCCATAAACCCTTGCTTCTGAAAACTGACCTACGGTTTGGTAAAAAAAGTTTTCGGTCAGGTAATAACCACTCAATACCAGCGGATGTTGCGTTTCTTCAGCGATAGCCGCCATTTGATCAATTTTCTCACGCACCACAGCTAACTCATCCTCTTTGAGCGTCTTATTGCGCATGAGGTTAGCGATATAGTATTGGATGATCAGTGCCTCGTCGATCAAATATTGCATCCGATTGGCTTTTAGTAAAGCATCGGTACGTTTTTCATAGTCTTTGAGGGAAGTCAGGACACTATGGTGACGATAAAGTAAGAGCTCTGCCTGAAATGATTCTTGATAAAGATCATATTTGCGTGCAGTGGAGATCACCTGAAATAATAAATTTTTGCTAGCCTTAAAAGCACCTCGGCCCAAGAGAATTTCTCCTTGCAATAATTTCTTTTTGGCTTGTAAACGGCCATTAATAGACGCAGAGCTATATCCTGTCAAGCTTCGATCTTGAAGGATTACATTTTCCAGCATTCTTTTGAGCCTTGATTTCGTAACACGAAAAGTGTTGTCAGGCTCTTTTTTGTATAAGGCTTGCGAATAAAATGATTCTTCCTTCTCCTCATACTGTGTAACCAAGTCAAAGAGTTTGCCCACCTTCTCATATTCAAAGGAAGCATGCTGGATTTTGTGCTTTAGCTGCCTTATTTCCTGATTTTTGAGTTTGTGGAAGATTTCGTAGATCAAATTCACAGAGAAATACTTTTAGTTAATTATGCAGAAAATAGTAAAAAATGTGTAATCCAAGTCTATCTTTCTGGATGGGATCTCTAAGATCTCTCTCTACCTTTATAAACGAAAAGAACTGTATACGGATAAGACTGCTTTAAGTGGGGGGAAAATCTGGCCTTTATTTGGAAATCAGAAAGTTCATTGCCTATTTTATCAGCTATTCCATTTACGGACGACAATCAAAATAATCGCTTATTGAAAAGTATGCTACGCAGACTCTGTCTTAATTCAGCATTTCTGACGATGTTACTATGCTTCGGGCTCAACGCTATGGCCCAAGATGGTAAGCTCTCAGGTAAAGTTACCACCGCTGACGGTGAGCCAGTAACTTATGGTACTGTCTTGGTCTTCCAGGGCGACCTTTTTCGTTATGGTGGCAAAACCGACGAGAAAGGTTTTTACAGTATTCAACCCGTGCAAGCGGGAACTTATAAGGTACAGGTCAAGTACCTCGGCTCCTCTCAAACTATGGAGGGCGTTACTGTTAACGCAAACTCAACTAAAAATCTGGATATCCGATTCGTTGGTTCTACAGATGCTAAACTCGATACGGTTATGATCGTAGTTGAGCGGCCTTTTGAAGGGAATGACCCTACAGTAGGTACCGTGACGAGTCAAGAGCAAATCAATAATCAGGCGACACGTGATATCGCAACTGTAGCCGCCCTTTCGCCTGGTGTTTACCAATCGGATCAAGGAGATCAAGGATTGAGTATTCGCGGGCAACGTTCTTCTGCTACTGTAACTTACATTGATGGAGTGAAAGTAAGGGGACAGAGCGCATTGCCTCAGTCTTCGATTGCGCAGCTCCAGGTAATTCTTGGTGGTACACCCGCTGAGTTTGGTGATTTTACCGGTGGTGTTATTTCGATTACTACGGCCAACCCAGCGCCTAGATTCTCTGGTAATTTAGAGTTAGTTACCTCTGAGTATCTCGACCCTTATGGTCGTAATCTCGCAGGTCTTGCTTTGACAGGCCCATTGATCACTAAGAGAGTAAACAAAGGCCAAGAAGATGAGTACAAAACCTCAGTGCTAGGCTTTTTCCTTAATGGTGAGGTTGATTACAATCGTGATTCAGATCCAGCAGCATTAGGGGTTTACAAACTTAAAGATGAGGTTTTATCTGACTTGCAGCAGACTCCCGTACAGGCATCTGAAGATGGTCAAACGTTCCGCTCGCGGGCAAACTTTATCAGCCTTGACCAGATCGAGCAGATCAAAGCCAAGCAGAACAATGAGAGCTTACGCGCTCGTGCTCTGGTAAGACTTGATTTTCAACCTGCTGACAATGTATTGATTAAAGCAGGTGGTAATGTCGAGTATATCAAGACTGATCGGTGGGGTATTGGTAATATGCTCTTCTCACCTGATAATAAAAGTGAATTCGAAGGAGCTTACTACCGTGCGTTTTTGCGTTTTCAGCAATCCTTTGCTGGCGACGAAAACTCTGCCGTACGTAACTTCTTTTACTCTATTCAGGGTGATTATTCTCTTTATCAGCGTACTTTCCAGCATTCTACTCACCGAGACAATTACTTTGACTACGGTTATGTAGGGAAGTTTACTTATGATGAGATTCCTTTTTACGGCTATAATACTGAACCTGATGAGACATCTTCTTCTCCTTACTGGAGAACGCTAGGTTACGGGTTTACTAATTTGGGCTTTGATGGTACCGACTCTAAAAATCCGGTCTTCGCCAATCATAATCAGGCGATGTTTGATTACAGTGCTGCCAATGATGGTCCTTCTCTAAATGATCTTAATGAATTTGCGTTCCGTCAGGGAATCCTCAATGGCTCTGGTTCTCGTAGTGTCTACTCTCTCTTCAATGGTTTAGGTTCTGAATCGGCTTCTTTTCAAAAGTTCGCTTTTGAGCAGTTTCGCCTTTCAGGTCAAGCTACTGCTGAGATTAAAGGTCATAACCTTAAAGCCGGTTTTGAGTTTGAGCAACGTGTCGAACGTCAGTACTCTCTCGCTACTCGCTCTCTATGGGGCTGGATGCGTCAGTATGCTAACTTCCACCTTCTCAACTTGGAAGATGATCCAGGCCTTTATGATTTTGTAACCCGTGATGGCGAATGGCAAGATACAGTGATCGTTCCTCGTCGTTATGAGGAAAGTGATCAGCAATCTTTTGATGCTCGTCTTCGCGAAAAACTAGGCCTTCCAGTGAACGGTACTGAATGGGTCAACATTGATGAGTATGGTCCTGACACCTATTCACTCGATATGTTTACAGCTGATGAACTATTGGCTGATGGTCTAGGACCTGTTTCATATTACGGCTATGACTATCTCGGCAATCGCCAAGACCCGGTCGATCAAGCCGCATTCTTTACCGATGAAAATCGACCGCAAAATGCGTTCTCTCCGACCTATATATCGGCCTTTTTGCAGGATCGCTTCGAATTTGAAGATATAATATTCAATATAGGAGTTCGAGTTGACCGTTTTGATGCCAACCAATTGGTATTGAAAGATAACTTCTCTCTCTATCCTACTTTTTCGGCCTCTGAAGTTGCTTCTGGTAACTTAGGGATTCCTTCTTTCACCTTGCCTTCTGGTGTGGGTGAAGATTTTGTTCCCTACGTGAACGATGCCAATAATCCTACAGACGTTGTCGGCTATCGTAATGGTGAAGCTTGGTTCGATGCCAATGGTACTCCTGTTTCTTCAAATGTGATTGCCGGTATCAGTGGAGGACGCGTTCAGCCAGCGGCTAAGAACTCTGAAGTTAGCGTTGAGTCTTTTGAGGATTATGCTCCTCAGACAGTCGTGATGCCACGTATCTCGTTTTCATTCCCGATTACAGACGTTGCTTCCTTCTTTGCTCACTATGATGTGCTTTCACAGCGTCCTGGACAGTTGTTCCAAACGCAAAGCTCCCTATTGGCGGGACGTATCTCTGACTATGCTTTCTTAGAAAACCGTCCTACTTCAACTATTATCAATCCTAATCTACGTCCAGAAATCACGATTGACTATGAGGCTGGTTTCAAGCAGCGCTTGGGTAGCAATATGGCCTTGACGATTTCAGCATACTATCGTGAGTTACGTAACCAGATTCGTTTCCGTCGCTTTGCGAACGCTTATCCGTTTTCGTATGATACTTACGACAACTTGGATTTTGGTACAGTAAAAGGATTCTCCTTTGCTTACAATATGCGCCGTACTCGCAATGTCGCTTTACAAGCGTCTTATACCCTTCAGTTTGCTGACGCCACTGGCTCAGACTTTTCTTCTGCTCGTGCGGTTGTAAACTTCCTTGAAGGAGTTGGTGTATTGCGTGTGCCTCTTCCGATAAACAATGACCAGCGTCATCGATTCACCGCCAATATTGACTACCGTTTTTCTGGTTCTCGTCCACAAAGCTGGGGACCTAAAATGACCATCGGTGGAAAAGATATTTATCCATTGCGTGATTTCGGTATAAACCTTACTAGTTACATCGGTTCTGGTACTCCATTTACTAAAAATGCAGTTGCTGTTCCTTCTGTAACGAGTGGAGTAAATATTGTCAACCAGACAGAAGGTACGCCTAATGGTGTACGTAAGCCTTGGCAGTTTCGTATTGACGGACGTATCGACAAGACGTTCGACTTTGGCGGCAATGTCAAGACTGGTGGCGATGGTAAAGAATTTCAGACACGTGCTTACGGTCTCAATGTTTATGTGACTGTATTTAATGTTTTTGACACACGTAACATCATCAATGTTTACCGCTTTACAGGTCTTGCAGATGATGATGGATTTCTCAGCAGTGATACTGGACGTCAAGCGACAGTCTCACAAATTGATCCGCAGGCTTATGTAGATCTTTATACGCTACGTGTTGCGAATCCAAACAACTTCTCCGTCCCGCGTCGTATTCAGTTGGGTATGATGTTCAATTTCTAGTCTATTGCAAGCAATTAGGAAAACATTTCCAAAGAAATGATGAATAATTTCAATCGATATTTTCTGTTGATACTGCTGTGTCTCGGCACACTAGGTATGCAAGCCAAAGCCCCTAGTGGCTTAGCTAAGCGGACGATCAATGGTTTTCGTATCTCCGAAGCCTGTCTTCCTCCTAGTGCCTCAGCTCAGCTTGATGTCAACAACGTCCGTTGCCTCCTTCACAATGGAGGTGATATGTGGTGGGATCTCGTTGGAGATCCACGCTATGAAGTACCTAAAGGCGGTAATCGCCACTCCATGTTCGCTAGTTCTCTTTGGATTGGTGGCTTGGATGATGCAGGGCAGCTACGTGTTGCTGCCCAGACTTATCGTCAATCTGGCGTTGACTTTTGGCCTGGACCTTTGACCAATAATACTGCCTCAACTGATGACCTCACTTGTGATAAGTATGATCGGATGTTCAAGATCAATAAAACTGAGATTGACGCCTTCCGCGCTGCTTTTGCCAACCGTGATGTAGAAGCATTTAACCCTGCAGAGTTTCCCAATGTCTTTAATTGGCCTGGGATCGGTAATCCAAACTCTAACTTAGGTGAAGATGCTGATGGAATATCACTAGAAGCGTTCGCCAATGGCGACATCCTCAATGCAGCCCCATTTATAGATGTCGATGGTGATCCATTTACCTATGATCCTTCTGCGGGAGATTATCCCAACATTGATGGTGATCAAGCTGTCTGGTGGATTGTCAATGACAAAGGAAACGTTCACACTGAAACAGGTGGTGAGCCGATCGGAATTGAAATCCATATGTTGGCCTTTGCCTTCACGACGGCTAATGCAGTCAATGACATGACTTTCTACCGTCAAACAGTTGTCAACCGATCTTCCAATGTCCTGAACGAAACTTATATGGGACAATGGGTTGATTCTGATGTCGGTAAATTCAATGATGACTTTGTAGGTTGTGATACACTACGCGGCCTTGGTTTTTCATATAATGCTGATGCCGATGATGATGGAGCCAATGGATACGGTCTCAACCCACCTGCAATTGGGGTTGATTTCTTCCAAGGACCACTCGCTGACCCTATGGATGGGATAGACAATGATAAAGATGGTATGATCGATGAACCTAACGAAACCATCATCATGTCTAAGTTTGTATACTATAACAATGACTTTTCCTTAATCGGAAATCCAGAGGTTGCCCAGCATTACTATGGTTACCTCACTGGGTTTTGGAAAGATGGTCTACCTATCGTAGATAATTATACCAATGGTGGCCAAGGAAATGGTTACCCACCAGCTGGTGCGGGACCCAATACGAACTTTATGTTCCCCGGTGATCCTTGTTCCGATATTGGTTGGACTGAGGACAATGCAGATAACCCACGTAATGAAGATCGTCGTTTCCTCCAGTCTGCTGGACCCTTTACTTTGCAGCCGGGCGCAGTCAATCAGATTGTTACTGGGGTCGTTTGGGCGCGTGGATTCTTCAATGATCAATTCGGTTCAGTCTGTGAGCTATTCTCTGCGGATGATGTTGCTCAAGCACTATTTGACAATGGATTTCAATTACTTGACGGACCAGATGCTCCAGAGCTTGCTATCTCAGAGTACAATCAAGAATTGTTGCTGAGCTGGAATTATCCTGAAGCCTTACGTCTAGTTCGTAATAACTACAATGAAAGTTATGCGCAAGCTGATCCCGTTCTAAAAGCAATTGGTGAAGCTGACTCGGTATTTGAATTTCAAGGTTATATCGTTTATCAGTTGACTGATGCGACTGTAGGTCCTAATGAACTCAACGATCCAGATCGCGCTCGTATCGTAGCTCAATGTGATGTCAAAGACGGTATCGGTACTATTGTCAACCGTGTTGAACGCCAGGTCGAAGGTTTGAGTCAGCCAATTGTGGTTGATGAAGTGATGGTACAGGGCGAAGACAACGGAATATTTAACTCTATTCGAGTAACGCAAGATCTCTTTGCTTCTGGCGCAGATACTCGCTTACGCAATTTCTCAACATACTATTATGGTGTAATCGCGTATGCTTATAATGAAGAAACCTCTGATGGTCGTCGTTTTGTCCCAGGTAACCGTTTCTTTAGGCTAGCTGCTGCATTACCACGTCCAGTTGATCCTGAAAATAATGGAACCATTCTAGGGTCTGAATACGGTGATGGCTTACCTATTACACAAGTAGCCGGTATCGGTAATGGTGGTAATTTTGTACGCCTATCTGAAGAGACTGAAGCCGCTATTTTGCAAAATGGTAGTGTGGAGAACATTACCTACCAAGGTGGTGCTGCTCCAATTGAGGTCAAAGTGATTGACCCGAAGTTACTCCAGCCTGCTTATTATGAGCTTGAAGTCCTTAAAGATCAATTAGTAAGTATAGAGTACGTTTCAGAAGATTCATCCTTAGTCGATTCGATCTTTGCAGATTGGTCGATTGGTGAGAGTGATAATGAAAACGGCCCCTTTACAACGATTTATACCTCTACTTTCCGTAAACGTAACGATGGTTCTAACCCTCGTCCTCAACCATTGGTTGGAACGGAGCGGATTATTGAAGATCGCGGTTTCTCTGTTATCGTGAACGATGTCGGGATTGCTGGCGATACTTTGGACGAAGTCGGTAATCAAGGAGTTATCGGTGGTCAGTTAACCTTTGATGATTTCTCTCAGCCATGGTTGACTGGTCTACAAGACAATGATGAATTTTTAGGAGGAATCTGGAACTGGATTCGTTCTGACGAGCGTGCCTTTCCTACTCTCGGTATTTATGACAAATTTGGCGATTTCGAAACCTTCCTAGGCGGTCGTTGGGGCCCATTTGTATTGGCTCGTACTTTCAACAATGATTTGCAAGGTGGTGGTGATATTGGTTTGAGTCCTCCTGTCAAATCTCCTACGGGTAACCGTCAGATGGGTCCAGAGACAATGATCAATCTACAAGAATTGCCTGATGTCGATATCGTATTTACTGCCAATACTGCCCTATGGTCGCGTTGTGTAGTTGTTGAGACTTCGCCTAACTCTGGGCTTGGCTCAGGTGCTTGGCAGCTTGCCGCCAAATGGCGTAACAATGTCGATCAGACCGGTTCTGACGTAGGAACCAAGTCTGTTTCAGATCATGGTATGGGTTGGTTCCCTGGTTATGCGATCAATGTCAATACTGGTGAACGGCTAGCTATCTTCTTTGGAGAAAGTGAATGGGATCAGCTCAATAATGGTGATGACATGATGTTCAACCCTACTAGTTCATTTGGTACTAATCTAGATCGAGTAGGTGGACGCCACTATGTATGGGTTACCGATTTACCATATGATGATGGGTTTAGTCGCTTGAAAGATACCCTCCAAAATGCCAATTATGCTGGTACTGGCGGATTTCCCGATGCAATCTTCTTTGATGAAACTGGATACAACCTCGCCAATGTTTATAAGCATGTTGCTTGGGCGGGTGTACCATTGACGGCTAGTGGATTCGAATTTGACAATCCTACTGAGATCCCGACTGATGCACGCGTATCATTACGTGTCAATCAGCCGTTCCGCTCGCGAGAAAACACCAACGACATCCCTACTTTTGCTTTCAATACTGTCGATGAGGCCGCTTTACTAGAGCAAACAGAAGTAGCTCAAAATGCTTTAGATCTCATCAACGTGGTGCCAAATCCATACTATGCGTATTCTTCATACGAAAGTGGTCAGCTAGATAATCAGGTAAAACTGACCAATCTACCTCAAAAGTGCCGCGTAAGTATCTTTACCCTCAATGGTTTCTTGGTCAAGCAGTTTACGAAAGATTCTGATTCTCCAGAATTAAACTGGGATCTCAAAAACCAAAGTGGTGTGCCAGTTGGTAGTGGTGTATATATCATCCATATCGATGGAAATGTAGATGGTCAGAACCTTGGCGAGAAAATCGTCAAACTCTTTGCCGTCATGCGTCAAATTGACTTGGATTCCTTCTAATAACGATTACAGTCTAGCGTTCCGCGTCGCGGAACGCTAGCACTTTCTACACAAATAATTTGCTAAACTGAAATGAGAAAGTTTACGCTGTTTATAATGCTAGTGATTACCGCTAGTACCCTTTGGGCCCAAGATCCACCAGAGCGTGTTGGACAGGCTGGGGCAGCAGAATTGTTGATCAATTCGATGCCACGTAGCTCGGCCTTTAAAGGGTTAAATATCGCTAGTTCAGACGGAATCGAAGCATCATGGGTCAATCCTGCGGGTATCGCTCGCACAACCGGCACCGAATTGATGTTTGCGCGTACTGATTGGCTTATGGGAAGTGATATCCAAATCAATAGCTTTGGCTTCTCCCAAGGACTAGGTAATGAAAATGGAGTCCTCGGAGTATTGGTAAACGCCTTTAGTATGGGTGAGTTTGTCCGTACTACTGTCGCTCAGCCAGACGGTACTTTAGGTACTTTTAGTCCTACTTATATCAATATTGGTCTTTCCTATGCCAATAAACTGACTGAGAGTATTCATGTCGGCTTTACGACGCGAATCATTCATGAATCTACTCCCGAAGTCATCGCCAATGGCGTTGCTTTCGATGCTGGAATTCAATACCGTACTGGTGAGAAAGATCGCTTGAAATTAGGGATCGCTTTGCGGAACGTTGGGCCGACTATGAGATTTGGTGGTGATGGTCTTTCTGGTCGTGTGCCGATTGAACCTAAGAATCCATTTTCTTCTCGAATCAATATTCCAACAGCAGCATTTGAATTGCCTGCGACTTTGAGTATGGGTGGTTCTTACGACTTCTTCATCGGAAATAGTAATACCGTCTCTTTACTAGCTGGCTTTATTTCTAACTCCTATTACCTTGACCAAGGTGGTTTAGGACTTGCTTATAAGTACAAAGATTACGTAATTATAAGAGGCTCATTCTTATACGAAGCTGGTATCTTTGGCAAGATTGTTGGTGTTGATAGTCGTTATAACGCACACACCGGTGGCGCCATGGGAGCAACCTTCCAAGTGCCTTTTGGAACTGGGAAGTATGATGCCAGCGGAAACGAAACCTTTTCAAAGTTTTCGCTAGACGCTAGTTATCGATTTAGTAACCCTTTTGGTGGAACTTTGACGATGGGCGCGCGTATAGACATCTAAGAATACCATAAAACAATAAAATATAGATTGGGTTGGCTTTTGGCCGACCCAAGTCTTTTTTTTCTATTTAAGACCGAACCAATTGTTAGATATAATTAAACCTATTCTACTATGAGTGATGTGAAATATATGTCAAAGGAGGGGCTGGATAAACTGGAAGCAGAACTCGCCGACATGAAAGGCGCACAACGAAAAGTAGTCGCGGCTGAAATACAAGAAGCACGTGAAAAAGGTGATCTCAGTGAGAACGCCGAATACGATGCAGCTAAGGAGAAGCAAGGCTTGCTCGAAATGAAAATATCCAAATTGGAGCATGCGCTTGCGTACGCGAGAGTCTTGGATGAAAGTGAAGTTGATCTCAGCAAAGCTTATATCCTCTCTACTATAAAGCTCAAAAACCTCAAAATGAAGAAGGTGTTTACCTATATCCTCGTTTCTGAAGAGGAAGCAGATATTAAAACTAATCGTATTTCTATACAGTCGCCCGTCGGCAAAGCTGTACTGGGCAAAGAAGTCGGCGATATCGTATCTATCGATGTACCTGCCGGTAAACTGGAATTTGAACTCCTCGAAATTTCTCGTTAATACTCCATGGCCTCTCTCTTCACTAAAATCATTCGCGGCGAAATTCCTTGCTACAAAATCGCCGAAACCGAAGACTATCTTGCTTTTCTTGACATTCGTCCACTAAGCAAAGGCCATACTTTGGCGATTCCTAAAGTTGAAGTCGATTATCTGTTTGATCTCAAAGAAGATCAATACGTAGGACTTCACCTCTTTGCCCGCGAAGTCGCTCGAGCTATCAAAGCAGTGGTGCCTTGCGAACGCATTGGAACCGCAGTCATTGGCCTCGAAGTACCTCATGCGCATATTCATTTGGTCCCTATCAATCAAATAGATGACCTGCGTTTTGACCGCCCTCGTGTCGAAATGAGCCCTGAAGAAATGACTAATCTCGCCAAAGAGATCCGAAGTCATTTATTGTAAACTCTCTGCTCACTTAATGTACGCTAGCCGTAAATTCTATAAAGTTTTCTATTTTGTTTAGGGCTTGCCGTAAATCTCCTATTAAATCATCTGGATGTTCAATTCCGATTGACAAGCGAACCAATTCGTCGGTAATACCTAGAATTTGTTTGCTTGTCAAATCCAGTCCTGCATGCGTCATGCTGGCGGGATGTTGAGCGATAGACTCTGTTCCCCCAAGACTGACTGCTAGTTTGATCAGCTTCAATCCATTTAGCAAGCAAAAGGCTTCTTTTTCCCCTCCTTTCAGCCGAAATGCGATCATTGCTCCAGGACCTTTACACTGTTGAGTGAAAATGGCCTCTTGCTCTGGACTAAGATCTTCAGTAAACCCTAAATAATGTACTTGTTTGATCTCTACATGTGCCTTCAAGAAGGAAGCGACAATCCGTGCATTCTCAGCTTGCCTTTCCATCCGAATCTTGAGGGTTTCTAAGCTTCTTGAAAGTAACCAACTTGTGTAAGGAGAAGCCATAGTACCCATAAAGGTCCGCATCGCCTTGATCTCTTGAATTAAGCTAGCGCTTCCCAAACAAGCACCCGCGATGAGATCACTGTGACCACCAATATATTTGGTGGCAGAATAAAGGACTAGATCTGCACCATGCTCAAGTGGATTTTGCCATAGTGGTCCTAGATAGGTATTGTCAACCACGAAAGGACATTGTCCGCTAGTCGCAAAGTGCTGTCTTAACTCAGCGAGCATTGCTAGATCAAATAAATCATTTGTAGGATTGGCAGGGGTTTCAACATATACCATACCTAAAGTTGAGGTTTTACCAACGCCTAGGTCCTCTAATTTCTTTATGATTTCTTCTTTTGATTCAAATGGTAGAAAACCAACAGCATTAATTCCCCACTGTGGTAATATTTGTTCGATCAAATGAGCTGTGCCTCCATAAATAGGCTGACTATAAAGCATAGTCTCTCCTGGCTTAAGAAATTGCCACAAAGTCGTGGCAATGGCTGCCATCCCGCTTGCAAATACAGCACAAGCTTCTGCGCCTTCCCAAAGACTAAGTCGATCTTCAAAAATCTCTAGATTGGGATTGCTTAAGCGAGAATATATAAGGCCAGCATCATCCTTGCTTTCGCTTTCCTTTAGGCCATAAGCAAGTTCGAAATATGCCTTGCCTTCCTCCGCACTTGGAAATACAAAAGTAGAGGTTTGAAAAATGGGCGGCTTTATCGCACCTTCTGACCATCTTGCTTGATATCCATAGGACATCATGAGACTTTCTGCTTTTGCATTCATGTGTAAGAGGATTTATGAAAACGACATAGCTGAATACATTCAGCTATGAGAATTATAAAGATCGGTATTATGGTTGTTTGTTCTATATTTAAATTATATTTTGGTTTTATCAGCCAGAAAAGTGTTTCATTGTAGAATATTCTTCTAATGCGGGCTTATTCTTCCTCCTTAAAAAGAAAATCATTCTATGCCAATAGATGCCGTCGATCGTAAAATCCTCAAGCTGCTACAGAAAGACGCCAAATTGACCACCAAAGAATTGGCGACTCAGCTACATTTGACCACTACTCCTGTTTTTGAAAGAGTCAAACGACTTGAACGGGATGGATTAATCAGAAATTATGTTGCCTTACTAGACCGCAAAAAAATCGGTCTACATCTACTAGCCTATTGTAGTGTCAATCTTAAGGAACATTCTCGTCCCTATCTGCTAGAGTTCGAACAAAAAGTATTAGAGCTAGATGCAGTTGTAGAAGTTTCCCATATAGCAGGCGGCTTTGACTATTTATTAAAAGTCATTGTAAAGGATATGACCTCTTACCAATTATTCATTTCTGAACAATTAGCGACCCTCGACAATATTGGTCGAGTAGAGAGCTTTATGGTGATGAAGGAAATA
>JBGCFA010000144.1:0-29446 GCA_045106675.1 Bacteroidia bacterium | reverse complement strand
TATAAGTAGCCGTGAGAGTGGTATTATTAGCAATTGCTTCGATATAGTAGCGGACATATGTTCCCGCAACAAAGGGAGGAATCTCTGCACCATAGACACCATCTCCGGCACTACCATCATTGTGATTGCCGTCGTCTAGCATCTCCACCTTGTGGAACGCTCCTACTAACCCACTACCAAAATAAAGATAGGCTTT
Source organism: Bacteroidia bacterium (assembly GCA_045106675.1). Classification (GTDB taxonomy): domain Bacteria; phylum Bacteroidota; class Bacteroidia; order J057; family J057; genus JBCAWW01. Next base: position 29,250 of record JBGCFA010000144.1, on the reverse strand, counting down.
CTCGACATCCGTGCTGCCGCTAAGAGCTGCACTTATTTGAACTGACTCTGTTGCCGTCGGAGGAACGCGGACTTGGCCATTGGTTGAGAAGTTGACTTGCTGGATGTCTAAGCCACTGACGTTGACTTCACTATCAGTACTTAAGTAATTATGACGATCACTCAAAAAGCTTTTGAGACTACTAATCTCTGAGAGAAACTCATTGTAGGAATAAATTTGATAGGGATCAGCTTGTACTAAGCTATCAAGCAGGCTTGCATAAACATCGATTTTTGCTTGTGTCTCACTGACAATATAGTATTCATCTAAGATCGTACGTAGGTGGGCTAGGTAACGCTGTCTTAGCTCTGGTTCTGCAAAAAGGCGATTCATGAGAGGAAAACGGACATCATTTTCATTGAAAAAAGGACTCCAAGTCCCACTAAATAATTGCATACAACTATTGCCATCATACTCAAGTGGGACAATGCGATCAGTCTCTGGTTCCCAATAAACGTAATAATCCATCCCCCCTTTCAAGACATAGCTGTCTTCATCGGTAAAAATGATTTCATGTGCCAAAAACCAAAGTGTTTTATCTACATCGAGGTATTGAGTTAGCGAATCTGCGAGTTGGTTTAGGGGGAGATTGTTGAGTTTGTCTGTGGCTCGTATCAAATCAGCCCAAGGATCTGCTTTTTGGGTTTTCTTGAGGGTATAAGCAGTATTATAATCCGTAGAATCAGGCCCATTGTAGTTGAGAGTCGAAGTGCCTTCGCCAAATATACCACCTGGTCCAATTTCACTCGCTAGGGCTCGCCATCGCGTTCCCTTATTACTCAAAAACCATTCTGATAGATATTGGCCATTGAGTTGTTGAGTATTGGCATAAACGCCCCAGTCTTGTCCATTAATGCGTAGTAAGGCAAAGTTTGCTTTCAGTGCAGGTGTGTAATTTCTTCCAATAGAGTGGTAAAAGACTTCTCTTAAATAAGAGGGATCATCAAAATGACTATTAAGATTGAGCGTTTCATAGCCTCTATGATCTTGGCCCTTTATAAGATAGTTGAGGGAGATGTTAAATGATTTTTTCTGACCAAAGTTGAGGAAGTAGGAAGTCAATCCTTTAAAGCGAATCCCAACACTATCATATACTTCGCCATCAATACTCACTGTCGCCATCAGATCAGTATTAGTATCGTAATTATCGCTTAGTAATGTCCAGTAATTACTTTGAGTGAAAGTCAGCTCAATAATAGGGATGTCGTCTTTATCATAAAAGCCAGTGGTGGCCTGCCCACCCGTGACGAGGCGTTCCCCGTCGGATGAAAACCGTATCTCTTCTGGTAAATCTTGCCCCAGAAGACCAATAGACGGGATGAGTAGCCCAATCAAGCATAGAGAAACGATCAGTATTCGCATCGACATTACAAGAGTGTTAAGTGGTTGATTTACAGGGCGCTTAATGTTGTAGTACAAGTTTTTGACTCAGTCCTTGATACCGAACATAGTATAGGCCGGAAGGAAGATAAGCTAAATCTAACTTCATTTGATCCTGAGCCACAAAGTTAGCAACTCGTCGCCCTTTGAGGTCATAGATGCTCACGCTCTCGTCTGTGCGACTATCCAACAAACGCAGCAGCACGACTCCTTGACTAGGATTTGGATATAGTTCCCATCTTGCTGAAGAAGCTAGTTCCGGTTCTATCGGAGTGGCGAGATCATTGTTACTACCAAAGGTTGGATTTTGTTGGGTGAAAGCGCCGATCCCATTAGGAACTCTTGCAAACCCTTGATCACTGACTTGGGTATTAAAGCCGATTTTGTCTATCAAAATAGTGTCCGAATTAAGCAGATAAAGGGTTTCTCCACTGGCCGAAAGTTTAAAATCGGCGTGTAGTTCCGTTTGGCTACTTTGACTTGCATCATTGTCTGCCCAAATCGTCAGATAACTACCACCATCTATACTCGTTCCTGCCGGGAAATGCCATTTGGTTAGGTCGCTTCCGTCATCACTCAAAAAATATCCACTAAGATCAATATTATTGGTCCCTAGATTGAAGAGTTCGACCCAGTCGTCAAAATCCCCTTCACCATCAGCGATGGTATTGCTATTGGAGGCCATCAGTTCATTGATCACCAGATCACTATTCGCACTGATGAGTTTGACTTGGTAGATGTATACGTCATGCTCCGCTCCTTTGGGCATATAAGTGGCCGTGAGAGTGGTATTATTAGCAATTGCTTCGATATAGTAGCGGACATATGTTCCCGCAACAAAGGGAGGAATATCGGCACCATAGACGCCATCACCCGCGCTACCATCATTGTGATTGCCGTCGTCAAGCATCTCCACCTTGTGGAACGCTCCCACCCATCCACTGCCATAATATAGATAGGCTTTATAGACTCCCATTGTGCCACTTAAGGCAGTGCTAACCTGGACTGTTTCAGTTGCCGTAGGCGGAACATGGGCTTGTCCATTGGTCGCAAATGATACTTGTTGGATGTCCAAGCCGCTGGCATTGACTTCGCTATGACTACTAAGATAATTGTGGCGGGTGCTCAAAAAGCTTTTGAGGCTATTGACCTCCGTGAGGAACTCGCCGTAGGAGTATATCTGATATGGATCTGCTTGCACTAAACTATCCAGAACTGAGGCATAGGCATCTATCTTCGCCTGTACTTCGCTCACGACATAATATTCATTCAATATTGTCCGTAAATGAGCGAGATATCGCTGTCTTAATTCTGGGATCGCAAAAAGACGGTTCATAAGGGGAAAACGCACATCATTTTCATTGTAAAAGGGACTCCAAGTAGTAGCATCTAATTGCATACAACTATTGCCATCATATTCAAGTGGCACGATACGATCAGTCTCTGGTTCCCAGTAAACGTAATAATCCATACCACCCTTCCAGATATAACTGTCTTCGTCGGTTAAGGCGATCTCATGGGCCAAAAACCAAAGCGCTTTGTCTACATCAATGTATTGTGGCAAGGAATCCGCCAATTGATTAAGAGGCAGATTGTTGAGTTTGTTAGTAGCCCGTATCAGATCAGCCCAAGGATCGATCTTTTGGGTCTTTTTGAGAGTGTAGTCTGTATTATAGTCAGTAGAATCGGGGCCATTATAATTGAGTGTTGAAGTCCCTGTACCAAAAGGGTTACCGCCACCGCCTGGTCCACCACCTCCAGGACCACCACCGCCACCTCCTGGGGTGAAATCAGGGTCCAAGGCCCGCCAGCGAGTACCGTCATTGCTCAAAAACCACTCTTTGAGATACTCACCATTGAGTTGTTGGGTATTGGCATAAACGCCCCAATCCTGTCCATTGATCCGTAGAAGTGAAAAATTAGCTTTCAAAGCTGGAGTGTAGTTTCTACCAATGGAATTGTAAAATACCTCTCTCAGATAGGATGGATCTTCGTAATGACAATTGAGATTGAGGGTTTCATAGCCTTTGTGATCCTGACCTTCTATGAGATAGTTGAGAGTGATATTAAAAGACTTCTTTTGGGTGTTGTTGCGAAAGTAGGAGGTCGCACCCTTAAAACGTACACCCACACTATCATAGACTTCTCCATCAATACTCACCGTCGCCATGAGATCGGTTCCAGTGTCATAATTATTACTTAGCAGGGTCCAGTAATTACTTTGAGCGAAAGTCAGTTCAATAACAGGAATGTCGCCTTCATCATAAAATCCAGTGGTGGCTTGACCACCTAAAACGAGGCGTTCCCCATCGGGTGAAAAGCGCATCTCCTGTGGTAAATCCTGCCCCAGAAGACTCCTAAACGGCATGAAAAGCCCGATAAAGAATAGAGAAGTAATCAGTATTCGCATTGATATTGCATATTTGTTAGAGTGGTATAAAGTAATTAGATACTAATAATTGGAAAATCATTCCCGAGCAGGTATTTTTTTTTTACCAGTAAAAAAATGTCATTGACCCAACTGTAAACGTTAAGTTTTCGTGAACAGTCATATAAGACGTTTGTTCTTCTGAAACAAAGCCTTATTTTTGTTCTATCTGATTTTAGCATGAAGAAGACTTTTCTGGTATATCTGTTCTTTTGTGGAATTTGTTCTCTCGGATTCGGGCAAAATGTCTTGATGAATTATTTCAACATCAATACAGACGGCTCCGATATACTCCTTGAATGGGAAATTCAATCAGAAAACAACGTCTCTGAGTACCGTCTGTTCCGTAAGATGAACGACGAGCCTGACTATACTTTCGTCGGTACTGTTTCTGCCAACGGTAATCTCAAGTATCAATTTTTAGATGATGGGATTTTTAAAACTGATTCTCGTACCATTCATTATGAATTGCAAGTAGTGGTAGGGAGTAAAACCCAGAGTTTTCATGTCTCCGTCTCACATAATCCGACTTCCATCCAGCGCACCTGGGGGAGTATAAAGTCGATGTTTAGATAGGGTATTTCATTCACTGTCTTATTTCTTTACCTTAAAGCTCAAAGTATATCCCATGAGCTTTAAATCCCTTTTTCCTGTCCTTATCTGTTGTTTGGGCACCTTTGTCTTGTATGGACAAGATACTGGTGAAGCATTCGACATTGGTAGTCGTTTCTCGCTGCAATCCGAAATTTTAGACGAAGCAAGACCCTATATTATCTCCCTGCCAGAAGGGTATGAGGAAGGTGAGAAATCTTACCCAGTCATGTATTTACTCGACGCAGAAGGAAACTTTCACCATACGACTGCGAGTGTGATCTTTTTGGCGCGAGGCAAACGCATCCCTGAGATGATTGTGGTTGGTATACCCAATACAGACCATCGTACGCGAGACCTCACTCCAGAAGGGGCTAATACGAAAGCAGACTTCCCCACCTCTGGAGGAGCGGATAATATGCTGGCCTTTATTGAAAAAGAATTAATGCCGGCTATCAATGAAAAGTATCGTACCACAGACTACAAAATGTTGGTTGGACACTCTTTTGGAGGGCTTTTTGCCATCCATACGATGCTCAATCATCCAGGTATTTTTGACACTTATCTCGCCATTAGTCCAAGTCTGTGGTGGGACCAGCAAAACTTAGTTAAAGCACAAGCAGAAGCGTTTTTTGACAAAAAACAAGATTTGGTCGGCGATCTATATATGACCATCGGCAATGAAGGAGGCGATATGCTGGGAGGAGCTCAGAAATTGTCCGCCTTGCTAGAAGAAAGAGGGCCCAAAGATTTTCATTGGAAATTCAAGCATATGCCGGAGGAGACTCACGGCTCAATCCCCTTTTTAAGCACCTATGAGGGCTTGCTATTTATCTTTGAAGAGTGGGAGCAACAATAAGCTGATAGAGCGGGTAGCGGATGGTGGTGTGCTTGTGATGGAGGAGTATGAACAAAAGGTAGCTAAGTATTATGGCTTAGAACCTGTCTGGGAAGAACGCGTTTTATTAGGGCTATCACAGATGTTGATGCATCAAGAGCAGACAAAAAAGGCGATGCTGATTTTACAAAAAATTACTGAATTATTTCCGGAGTCCTCCTCAGCGTGGTTTCATTATGGCGAAAGTCTATCGCGTTTATATATGAAGAATTCTCTTCGGCGAAGCTGAAATATTAGCCAAAGAGGCCATCGTTCCCCTAGGGGATCATACCTTCTATGTGATCAGCAAAGATGCTCGTATTAGCTTTACTATGGATGAAGGCAAGGCTGTGGAAGTATTGATCGCGACCCCAGATGGTAGTTTTACGGGCACTCGGGTAAATCTTAGTAGCCTTGGGAGTAGCCGGAGCAGGTATCGCTTTTGCTTTACAAGAGGTCATCGCTAGGATTGCTGGCTATTTGGCGATCAACTTTGCTAGTTTCTATAAAATAGGGAATCGGGAAAACTTGGCGGTATTAAGGGCGACGTCATTGATATTGGCGCTTTACGGACGACCGTAATGGAAATTGGCGATTGGGTCAATGGGGATCTCTACAACGGTAAATTGGTACGGGTGGCCAACAGCGTTGTGTTCAAGGAGCCTGTTTTTAACTATTCTGGGGACTTTCCCTCTCTTTGGGACGAAATCACTATTCCGATCAAGACCAATAGCGATCATGCGTTGGCGCGACAAATACTTTTGGATATCCTCAACGCAGAATTGGGCTCTTATGCCAAAGAAGTTGCTGCTTCATGGACCAAGATGACCGACCAATACCAAATCGAAAATGCCCGATTGGAACCCTTTGTTGCCATGGGATTTGATGAAAACTGGATTACTTTCCCCCTTTGATATGTCGTGGATTTTAAAAGTCGAAGAGGTACCAAAGATCGCCTATTTATGCAAATCTTAGAAGCTATCAATCAGACAGAAGGAAAAATCGAAATCGCCTCAGCGGCCCAAGAGATTACGGCCTTCCCGCCTTTGATTACGAGCGTTCGGCAGTAGCCGTCTCTCTAAACAACTTCTTATCCGCCCAAAATGTCCCAAAAGGAATAATCGAAGCTGCCCAGGCAAGCAATAAGGTTTTGATTGACCAGTCTCTCTCGATCTTGACCATAAGTACTAATACGATATAGAGGACAAACAATACTCCGTGAATCATCCCGATCACCTTATTCGGCAATGGCTGGTCAAAAGCGTATTTGAGCGGCATCGTTACAAACAAGATGAGGAGAAAGGAGACGCCTTCGGCGAACGCTATCAGACGTAGTCGGCCTAACTGAGTTTTGAGGAGTTCAAGCATAAATATTGATCACTACCACAAATTACGGCTTCCCTATTAGAAATAGCCAGTATTCGTCGGGAAATTCCTATGGATTGTCCCAAATAATTTCGAAGTTCGGTCGAAGTATGCTATGGAAATCCTCTATCGCCCTCCTTTTACTGCTGTGTCCTTTTCTGGGGTATCCCCAAGCTTTGGATACCGCTCAGATTTTGCTACAGTTAGAGGGGGATTTACCGCCGGCGGAACGCTTGGAATTATTACATACTATCTCACGTGCTTATCTCCGCAATGACCCCAAACGCGCCTGGGATTTTGCCCTCGAAGCCAAAGCCCAAGTCGATAAAGAACAAAATCGTTTGCAAGATGGGCGCATTAACCTACTTTTAGGGGAGATCAGTTGGCAAAGAGGCCGTTATCAACAGGCTTTAAATTACGGCCAAGAGGCCCTCGCCATCCTTGAAGAACAAGAAGATAGTCTCGGAGTAGCTTCTGTACTTTCTTTGCTGGGCAAAACTGATTTCCGCTTTGGTTATTACCCTAAAGCACTACGCTATCATATTCAAGCCCTCAATATCCAGACCCAATACGGGGCTGTCCTTGAGCAAGGCAATTCATGGTTGTGGCAAGGCATCGTTAAAGCCGAAATAGGCGCTTATGATGAAGCGCGCTCAGCGTATGAAAAAGCTAAATCTATTGCCTTGGCCGAAAAGGATTCCATATTGTTAGCCGATGCTTATAACCATATCGCCCGTGCTTGGCGTAAAGAAAAGCGTTATGCGAGAGCAATAAAGTATCAAAAACTGGCAGGGAAAATATACCTGGACCAAGGCGATTTACTCGGGCAAAGCGACTATTTCAATAATATGGGGTCGATCTTTCGACGGCAACAAAAGACCGATTCCGCTCTCCAATATTTCATGCAAGGTCTTCAGATACAATTGCAATTAGATGATCAGGAAGGGATGGCCGATAGTTATAATGATATTGGCACAACTTATCTACAGATGGGCCAAGCCGAATTTGCGATTCGCAATCTCAAAAAGGGCTTAGAGATTGCCCAAAGAATCGGCCTCAAAGATGATATTCGTTATTCCTACTCTAGTCTCGCGGCGGCTTACGAAAAACTGGGAGCTTATGAAGCAGCGGTAGATGCATGGAAAAATCTGAGTGCTATACGTGATACACTGCTCAGTCAGGAATCATCCCGTAAAATCTCTGAATTGGCTTTTCAACATGAGCGTTCCGAAAATCGGCAAGCACTCGCTTTAGCCAAGGCTGAGGCCGAACTTGATGCGACGGCCAACCAACAAATCGTGATTATTTTTATTGCTTGTGCGGGGATCCTCTTGCTGATCGCTTTGGGCTTACTATATCGCTCACGCTTACAATCGCGTATCAATCGCCAACTCGCTCAAACCAATCGTGAAATCAAGGAAGAACGAGAACGAGCCGAGTCGCTTTTACTCAATATCCTTCCCGAAGCCACAGCCCAAGAACTCAAACAAACTGGAAAGGCAGATACGCATTTTTATGAGGAGGTGAGTGTTTTGTTTACGGATTTTGAGGGCTTTAGTAAGCTTTCTGAAAGATTAAGTCCTGAAACCTTGATCAAAGAGTTGGACGAATGCTTTAGTGCGTTCGATGAAATCGTCACCCGCTTTGGCCTCGAAAAAATCAAAACGATCGGAGATGCTTATATGTGCGCGGGAGGTCTACCAAACCCTGATCCTCTGCATGCAATTCATGCAGTCCAAGCTGCATGGGAAATACAGAGCTATATGCTTGAATATGGGGCAAAACGTAAAGCTGCTGGCAAACCGTATTTCCAAGCTCGGCTAGGTATCCATACTGGTCCGGTGGTGGCAGGGGTTGTGGGCAAAAAGAAGTTTGCTTATGACATCTGGGGCGATACTGTAAATACTGCCTCCCGTCTCGAAAGCGAGGGGAAAGTCGGACGGATCAATATCTCAGGCCGCACTTTTGAATTAGTGCAACAAGACTTCATCTGCGAATATAGGGGAGCCATCCCCGCTAAGACTATCGGCGAGATCGATATGTATTTCGTGAATTGGGAGATTTAGGCAAATTCTGCGAAATGTGTTCAAGCTTCCGTGAAATGATTACGTTTCTTGGATTGTGATAAGCGAGTTTTGTGGTATACCCAGAACTAAAAGCGGGATAATACTCCTCGCAAAATCAGAAACTATGTCAAACCCCAAATGGGATAGTAATAAGATCCCCGACCAAGAAGCTAAAGTCGTTGTTATTACCGGAGCCAGCAGTGGCTTAGGCAAGGAGGCAACTAAAGTATTAGCCGGAAAAAACGCCACTGTAATAATGGCCGTCCGTAATATTCAAAAAGGAGAGGGCGTTGCGCAAGAAATCAAAACAACATTTCCCAATGCGGAAATTGAGATTAGGCATCTCGATTTAAATAGTTTGAGTTCTGTGAAGTCTTTTGCCGATGGAATTCAGGCTTCCTACCAACGCTTAGATATATTGATCAATAATGCAGGTGTAATGGCCTGTCCATTTTCAACCACTGAAGATGGCTTTGAAATACAAATGGGGGTTAATCACCTTGGCCATTTTGCCCTAAGTGGACACTTGATGCCTTTGCTCAAGAAGACTGCTGATTCTCGGATAGTAGTAACCTCGAGCGTAGCTCATCGAACTGGGGATATCAATTTCGATGATATGGATTGGGCTAGTCGAGAATACAAAACTGGGCAGGCTTATGGTGATAGTAAATAGGCAAACCTTTATTTTGCCTATGAATTGGCCCACAAACTCGAGGGTGATCCCAAGGCTCCGCTAGTAACTACTTCTCACCCCGGATGGACTAAAACGGAATTAGATAGACATTCTGGAGTATTTCAGTTTTTGGGCAATATCGTTGCTCAAACCGTAGAAATGGGCACTTTGCCAACCCTAAGAGCTGCTATCGATCAGCAGGCTAAATCAGGTGATTATTACGGGCCTAGAAGATTATTTGAAATGAGGGGATACCCAATCGTAGTAAAATCAAATAAGCGATCGCATGATATGACTAAGGCAAAGCAACTTTGGGATATGTCTGAAGAGTTGACCGGAATTAGATATTAGTTCCTAAAGAGATTATCTAACCATCTTTGTCAAACGTCAATGTGCCGTGCTGAGTATGATACTTCAGCACGGCACATCTTTGTTTTGATACACAAGTATCAAGTTTGTATTCTAGTACTACTTATCGCACTCACCCATTACAGGGTCAAGTGAGCCGATCAATACTACCGTATCGGCAATTGTCGCACCTTCGAGCATAGTCTCTAGGGCCTGAAGATTGGTAAAGGAAGGAGATTTGATCTTCATTCTCCAAGGTGAACCAGTTCCATCAGATTTGATGTGAAAACCGAGCTCGCCTTTAGCACCTTCAATTGCTGAGTATATTTCTGCTCCTTCAGGTGGTATTACTCCTACGTCCGTCATCATGAAGTCGTGGATCATACCCTCCATAGAGTAGTAGATTTCGTCTTTAGAAACAAAGGTATGCTTTGCATTGTCAACCCTAATGTCTCCGGCTGGTATCTGCTCACAAAGCTGATCTAGAATGCGGAGGCTTTGCTCCATTTCATCCATACGCACTAGATAGCGTGCTAGACAATCCCCTTCTTCACGGATCGGAATATCAAATTCTACTTGGTCATAAACCAAATAGGGCTCAAATACACGCAAGTCATGGGCTACACCAGAGGCACGTAATACTGGTCCTGTCAAACCAAGACTGATAGCCTCTTCCTTAGTGATGACACCGACACCTTTATTACGGTTTAACCAGATACCATTGTTGGCAAGCATTTTACGCCAGCTAGCGATCTCACCTTTGACATTGGCTTTCCAATCCAAGATATCCTGCAATACCTCCGGCTGGAGATCATATTGGATACCACCGATACGGCAATGACTCACCGTAAAGCGCACACCAGCAAGCTTGTCAAAAATAGTGTAAAGGTTTTCACGTTCCCGGAAGGTCCACAAAAACATAGAGATCGCACCTGCATCCATCACCATTGTACCCAACCAAAGAAGGTGAGCCGAAATGCGTGATAATTCACAAGCGATGGTACGGATATACTGCGCTCTAATCGGCGCTTCTATCCCTACCAGTTTCTCTACTGCCAAGCAGAGAGAAACATTATTAGAATAAGGAGACATATAATCCATACGGTCAGTGTATGGCATAAACTCCTGATAGGTCTTGTTCTCGGCGATCTTTTCGATCCCGCGGTGTAGATAGCCTACATCCACCACTGATTTGAGGATGGTTTCTCCATCACACTCCAATACACAGCGCAACACTCCGTGAGTAGCCGGGTGTTGAGGCCCAAGGTTTACAACCATTTTGGTACCCAATGGATCGTCTTCTACTTCAACAGAGGTATGCTTATCCTCTAGTTGCTTATAGATGGCGTGTTGGTGCTTCGGAAAAAAAGTCGCATTGACTTTATCGTTGATGCTTTCTTTGCTCGGAAATACTTCGTTGCTCATATTCAAAAATCGTGGCAGAGTACGTTTACATGCAAAAAAACGAATCTCAAGGCAGAATGTAAAATGTATTTTGCATTACTTCACGCTTAACTACAAATCAAGCAAAATGTTAGAAGAAGAGCAGCCTCAAAATGCCCCTATACAGAAGATAGGATGGAAAACTGCTATGAGCTTGGTAATCGCCAATATGATCGGCACTGGAGTGTTTACTAGCCTTGGCTACCAATTAGTAGAAGTTCAAAACAGTTGGACCATCATTTTGCTCTGGTCTTTAGGCGGTTTGTTGGCCTTGATTGGAGCCTTTTCTTATGCCGAATTAGGGACTAGCTTCAAAGAATCCGGCGGAGATTACATTTTTCTTTCCCGTCTTTTGCATCCTTTTCTAGGCTATTTATATGCTTGGGTTTCCCTAACAGTAGGCTTTGCAGCTCCTGTCGCCATCGCTGCATTGGCGATGAATCAATATCTCGCTCCCTTTGGAGAATTTTGGGCTTCTCCAGTCTTGGCTGTAGGAGCAATCGTTTTGATGAGTGTACTGCACTCGGTTAGTATTCGCCAAAGTAGTTGGGTACAAAATCTATATACCTTGATCAAGGCTGTGTTTGTATTCGTTTTGATCGTTTTGGGTTACTACTTCTTGCCCTTTGAAGGCAATGCGCAAGAGTGGGGGAGTGGCTGGCAATCAGAGATTTGGCTACCCGGTTTTGCGGTTTCCTTGATTTATGTAACCTACGCCTATACGGGCTGGAACTCTGCCGCCTACATCGTCGAAGAAATAGAAGACCCGCCTAGACAACTCCCCAAGGCATTGATCGGGGGCACTTTAGGGGTGGTGTTGGTTTATTTGTTGTTGCATATGGTTTTCCTGCGTCAAGCGAGCGTTGCCCAACTTTCGGCTAAAGTTGAAGTGGCCACCATCGCTTTTGCCAATGTACTCGGGACTGATGGGGCCAGATGGGTAAGTGCTTTCATTGCCATTCAATTATTGGCCACAATTAGCGGCTATTTATGGGTAGGCTCAAGAGTTACTTTTGCGATGGCACGTGAGCATCGTCTCTGGTCTTTTCTTGCTTCGCAGAACGCTAGAGGTGTTCCCGCAAGGGCCTTATGGCTACAAACGCTTATCAGTATCTTTCTTCTCTTTAGTGGCACTTTTGAGCAAGTAATGCTTTACGCGGGCTTTGTATTACAACTTATGGGGACATTGACCATTGTCGCTTTACTGTGGCTCAAGCGTGGTCCTAATACATATAAAAGTCCTTTTCGACCATGGGCTCAACTGATATACCTTTTGGTGAGCTTATGGATTCTAGGCTTTATGTTATATGAACGGCCTACCGAAAGTCTCGTTGGTTTGGGGATCGTCTTAATGGGGGGCTTGACTTACTTCATAAAAAGATAAAGCGTTCGCATAGCGAATAGAAGCAACTAATTCTCTGTAGACTTTTTTATCACTCCTGCTGTTTTTGCCAAAACAAATTGTAAATTTGAAGACTGTTATCCGCAAAATCGTCCCTTTGATATGTCCGACTTGCAGCTACTTGAAAAAAAGCAAAGTCCTTCGCTCTTTGATTCAATGCAGACTTACGATCACGAAATGGTCGTACACTGCAATGACAATGCTAGTGGCTTACGTGCAATCGTAGCCGTCCACAACACTACGCTAGGCCCAGCCATGGGAGGCGTTAGAATGTGGAATTATGCTTCAGAAGCAGAGGCGATCACCGATGCGCTGAGACTTTCTCGAGGGATGACCCTCAAAAATGCACTCGCAGGCATCAATGTAGGCGGCGGTAAAGCTGTCATCATTGGAGATGCTAGAAAACACAAATCCGAAGCACTGCTTCGCCGATTCGGACAATTCATTAACAATCTTAACGGAAAATATTATACTGCCGAAGACGTTGGTATGACTTCGGAGGATATGATCCATGTTCATCACGAAACCCCTTTTGTGACGGGTATGCCTGCTTATGCTGGCGGTAGTGGTGATCCGGGTACGATGACTGCTTATGGTGTTTACCTTGGGATCAAAGCCAGTATCAAGCAATTGACAGGCAGCGATTCACTAGCTGGTAAACGCATTCTTATCCAAGGAGTAGGATCAGTTGGAGCAGACTTAGCTGAGTATCTCGCCAAAGAAAAGGCAGAAATATTTATCTACGATCTCTATCCATCCGTAATGAAAGCAGTGGTAGCTAAGACTGGCGCTAAGATCATTGAAAAAGAAGCCGTATATCAGATGGAATTGGACGTTTTTGCCCCTTGTGCTTTAGGCGCTAGCCTTAATCCTGATACAATCCCGCAGCTCAACTGTGCGATTATAGCTGGTTCTGCCAACAATCAATTGTTGGATGAGGTCAGTGATGCTGAGGCCCTGCGGGAACGCGGCATCTTATACGCCCCCGACTTTTTGGTCAACGCCGGAGGGATTATAAACGTTAGCTTAGAGCTAGAAGAATATAATTATGATCGAGCTCGACAACTCACCGAAAAAATATATGATCGCACGCTGGAAAACTTTGCGATTGCCTCAAATAAAAATATTACTACCCACCAAGCAGCTCTAGATATGGCGCAAAGTCGTATCGATGCGCTCGGACATAACTTGCTTTTTTGCTAAAACAGGAACGCTTATACCCACACAGATGATAACGAGAAGACAGATCCGCGCCAAAGTCATGCAGGCCATTTATGCATGTGTTACCTCCGGGCAAGAACCCGAATCAGTTTTTGATATCCTCCTCAAGGAAATCGAACAAGAGGTATTGGAGCTAGAAAAGAAAAAACGTCTATCTGGCGACGCCAAGCTCCTAAAGGCTTTGTACTATGATTCAATGAAGAATCAGGAGCCTTATGATGAGTACATCAAACGTAAAGCCGAAAATTGGGAGCTAGATAGAATTGCTCGTATTGATCGGATCTTGATGCATATGGCGATCTGTGAAATGCTCAACTTTGAAGAGATCCCTGTTAAGGTGACTATCAACGAATATTTAGAGTTAGCTAAAACTTATTCGACTCCTAAGAGTAGTAAGTTTATCAATGGCATCTTGGACAGTTTATTCAACGATTTTCAACAAGGTGGCTTAATCATTAAAAAAGGACGTGGCCTGATCAATCATTCTGCGTCTAAAAATAAACCAAACAATTCCGCAGAAACTATTCATGACGACAGTAACGCTTATACCGGGTGATGGCATCGGCCCAGAGATCACTGAAGCAGTGGTTAAAATCTTTGAAGCCGCAAAGGCTCCTGTAATTTTTGAAGAACAAGCCGCCGGCCTCACAGCCTTCCAGGAAAGTGGGAACTTGATTCCTGATGACCTGATCGAATCTATCGAACGCAATAAGATCGCCCTCAAAGGCCCTTTGACTACTCCGGTTGGAGAAGGTTTTCGCAGTATCAACGTGACCTTGCGTCAGCGTTTTGATCTGTACCAGAACGTGAGACCTTGCCGCACTATCCCTGGAGTCAAAAGCCGTTTTGACGACGTCAATATGGTCTTATTTCGTGAAAACACAGAAGGACTATACTCAGGCTTTGAGATCTATGACGAACGTAATGGTATCGCAGATGGGATCGCTCGAGTAACCGAAAAAGGGTCCCGTCGGATCCTGCACGCTGCAATGCAGTATGCCACTACCCAAGGCCGCGAAAGGGTTACTATTGTTCATAAAGCCAATATTCTTAAGAAAACGAGTGGCCTCTTTTTGCGTCTTGGTCGCGAAATCGCTCGTGAATATCCCAAAATCACAGTTGATGATCGTATCATCGACAATATGTGTATGCAGATGGTGATGTATCCTGATCGCTACGATGTGGTCGTTACTACCAATCTTTTTGGCGATATCCTCTCTGATTTAGGAGCAGGCTTGATTGGTGGACTTGGTATCATACCTGGAGCAAATATTGGTAAAGATTACGCAATCTTTGAAGCGGTGCATGGTAGTGCGCCTGATATCGCAGGGCGAGGTATTGCCAATCCTTCTGCTTTATTGCAGTCTGGAATCATGATGCTACGCCACTTAGAAGCGTTCGCCGTGGCGGACCAAATTGAAAAAGCCCTCTTTAAGACCTTAGGAAATGAAGAGCAGGCAACAGGTGATCTTGGTGGAAAAGCCAATACGGCAGAGTTTACCCAACATTTGATAAACAATCTGTAAGGATTGCCATTATCGAGTAAGTAAGCAATCTTTTGGATTAGAACTTTTGAACTAAACTTATAGTTGTTATATTTGCTATCTCAATTGTAAAACAATTTTTAATTAGATTATGAAAAAGCTGTCTGTATTATTTTTAGCCTCGGCTTTTGCTTTGTTCTTCGTTGCTTGCCAGACGTCTGGTACTGCTAATAAAGGAGAAACTGCTTCTTCTGATGCCGCTGCTGCTACTGCTGCCACTGCAGCTCCTACGCAGCCTACTGCACCAGCGCCTAAGCAGCCTGAGCATATTGCAAAAGCTGAAGCCATGGCCAAAACCACTATTGAGTGGACGGACATGGAATTCGATTTCAAAAGCGTTCCAGCTGGTACTAAAGTAACGCACCAGTTCAAGTTTAAGAACACTGGTGATGCTCCTTTGGCTCTTACCAATGTTAAGCCTTCTTGTGGATGTACTACTCCTTCATATAGTAAGGAAGAAGTTGCTCCTGGTGAAGAAGGATTTATCGACGTAGCTTTCAATACTACCGGTAAAACGGGTATCCAAAGCAAGACTGTTACTGTTACTGGTAACTTCGATGGTAACCTTAGCCAAGTGCTACGTATCAAAGGTGAAGTAGAAGCGGCTCCGGCCAACTAGTCTGACCTTAATACGCAAAAATTAAGCGGACAAGAGGCTAAACTTGGCCTTTTGTCCGTTTTTTTATACGTTTACGACCCAATCAGAATTGAAAATATGTTAACAAGTCTATTTATTTTATTGCAGGATGGCGGCGGTGATGCAGCAGCTCCCGGTGGCCTTTTTGGTGGTTCACAGGGATTCCTGTTCATGGGGTTGATCTTAGTGGTCATGTATTTTTTCATGATTCGTCCTCAGCAAAAACGTGCCAAAGAAGAGCGTACCTTCCGTGAAGGGCTCGCTAAAGGAGATAAAGTGATGTCAATCGGTGGTGTCTATGGTCAAGTAGAGAGCATTGATGATTCATCTGCTTTAGTGCGTGTCGATACCAATACCAAAATGCGGTTTGACAAATCTGCTCTCAAAGCAGTGCCTGCTCCAGTGGAGAAAAAAGAGAAGTAATACTTGCTCAAAAAAATGCTAGGGGAATAGGTTTACATACTTATTCCCCTTAATTTTTGACCAAGCCTTTTGGTCTATTAAGCATTTGTCAGTTTGTTGAAAAAACTCTTCAGTCAACTTATCAAAGCACGTTCCGGGCAGCAAAACCAATGGATTGTGGTGGTCGCAGTATTTATGCTGACGATTTTGCTTTGGCTTTCTGTAACCCTCAATCAAGAGTATTCTGCTACGCTCACCTATCCGGTTAACGTTTTTGACTTTCCCTCCCAAATCTTTGTCAAAGAACTCGTAAACCCTGTTGTCAGCGTCACTGCTAAAGGTAATGGCCTTGAATTGCTTGGGGAGAGTTTTCGCTTCAGAAGAGATACCCTCACGCTCCGTTATGACGATCGATATGCTAATCTAGATGATGGATATATCTATCTTCCCAACTATAACAACCAACTTGCCAAAGAGCTTGGCGCAGGGGTGGAGGTTATTAATGTAAGCCCAGAGAGACTCTACTTCAATTACGAAAATAAAGTCAGTCGTAAAGTACCCTTAGTCCTAAAGACAAAACTCAATCTTGCGACTTCCTACCATTTGGTTGAGACTCCCGTTCTCAAACCTGATTCGGTAACCTTGACAGGCTTGCCAGGGACCTTAGATACGATCATTCAATGGTTTACACTAGAGGAATTAACGCCTAAAATTGATCGCCAAAGATCATTGTCCCTGAGTGTAGTCGATACTTTTCCCTCCATCGCGGTTGAACCTAATGAGGTGAGTCTTTCGGTCAAGCCTCAGCGATATCGAGAATTTTCGCTCAAAACGCCGGTATCTGTGCCCAGATTGCCAGACGAAATACAGATTGTGAGACTCAGCCACCAATACATAGAGTTTACGTGCCTGATTCCTGCGCGAGATTATGATCGTTATTTGGCTGAGCTGAGTGAGTTAAGCATCGAAATTCCCTACTCAGAATTAAATCCTGATTGGCCTTATTTGATTCCTCAGCTCGAGTTACCCGAATCAGTCCAATTGATCCGACGTGAACCATTAGAACTTACTTATACAATCGTTAGCAAATGAAAAGGATGGGGATAGGCATCACTGGTGGCATCGGCAGTGGCAAGTCTTATGTTTGTCGCCTCTTTGAGGAACGCGGCTACTCTGTCTACTATGCAGATCAGCGTGCGAAAGGCTTGATGATAAAAGATGAAGAACTAATTGCTGGCGTGAGGGATCTTTTTGGCAGTGAAGCCTATCTGGCAGACGGTAGCCTTAATCGCATTCATGTTGGACAAATTGCCTTTAGCGATCCTGAAAAGTTACAAGCCCTCAATGCTTTAGTGCATCCGGCGACAGGCCGCGACTATCTTAATTGGATTGCAAGGATCCCTGCAGACTATCCGCATCCCTTCGTACTCAAAGAAGCAGCGATTTTGTATGAATCAGGTGCTTACAAAAGCAGTGAGGGCGTTATCTCTGTTTATGCACCTAAATCAATCAGATTAGCAAGGGTGAGCAATCGCGATAGCACGACGGAGGCAAACGTTCTGCAACGCATGGATAAACAATGGCCCGAACTAGAAAAGTTGAAAAGGGCTGACTTCTATATCCTCAATGATGGCAAGCATGATCTTGCTCCCCAAATCGAAGCTGCAATAGACTTTTTTAGGGCTAAAGCGTAGTTTTTAGGTCTTTCACGCATCGAAAACCAGTGTGGAATAAGCCCGACTCTGGGGTAGAGCCTGAGCGACCTGATACCCGATAGCCATGACAATAGCTAGGGTCGCACATAAAAGAGCCTCCGCGTATGACCTTTTCGGGTTCTCGCGTATCGGTATTGTCATAGGTCAACTCTGAGTTAGGGCCATAAGTCTGATACCAGTCCTGACACCATTCCCATACATTGCCGCTCATATCTTGAAGTCCGAGCTGATTTTGACTGAAGGAACCAACGGGCGAAGTATATAAAAAGCCGTCTTCTCCGGTATTTTGATAAGGAAAGTTGCCCTGCCAGATATTGGCGTTATAAGCACCTGATTGTTTGATGTTTTCTCCCCAACCATATTTGGTTCTGGTATTTTTACCGTTCCGCGCCGCGTGCTCGAACTCTGACTCAGTCGGCAATCGCTTACCCGCCCATTTGGCGTAGGCTTGCGCATCATTCCATGAAATATGGGTTGCTGGGTGATTATCAGGAGCTTTGGTATGCTGAGGACCGAGTGGATATTGCCAATTAGCACCGTCTCGCATGGTCCAAGTGGCCTGTGCCAGATCAAATACGATAGAGTTACCAAACTGCTCTGCCTGAGTGTAATAGCCTGTTTGCCTGACAAATTCTTTAAACTGCCCGACCGTGACTGGATGTTGGTCCATGAAAAAAGCCTGGACGCTCCGCTGCATGACGGGCAACTCTCTGGCCAGACCATTATTTGAACCTTGTTCTAGTTCGCCACCGGGCACAAAAATCATCCCCTCTGGCGTATCCATGTTTTTGGCTAGGGTATAAATAATCTCAGCAGCTTCAGGTTGAGAAAACCCGTATTGGCCTTTAGTGATTGGGCTAGAAGGGACTCTCGAAGGCGTGTTTTGAATAGGAGTGGTGGTAGATAGGTCAAGACCTTCTTGATTAATCGGCTCATTAATCACGGAAGAACTACTCTCCTGAGATTCTGATTGACAAGCAATGCTTAATATGATAAATGCGAGAAATAAGAGGCGAAGCTTCATAGGAGAAATTTACACAAATTATAAGGCTTCGACCAATTCTTCCCCTAATCCAAACGAAAGCGTCATACCAGCACCACTGAGGCCTGTAACGATCCTCACATTGGGCAATGGTTGGCTCACATACTCGGTATGGCCGGGTAGTTTTGCATAAACTCCATACCAGCGTTCGGCAAGCCGGAAATCAGGAGCCTTGGCAAAACCATAGAGATAATCCAAAATGTATTGATTGATGTCCTCTCGAATGAATGGATCATGCGCAGTGGCATATTCATGAGAATCGCCTAAAATCAGTTCTCCTTTACCATTTTGAGACATCATGACGTGAATGCCCCACTGCTCAAACCAAGGAGACTCGGTGTTGATACGGGCCTTTAGGTGATTTAATTCAGTTTGACAATGCGCAAAGGAACTGTAATGTGTCAGGGTCAGACCGGCTGCAAGGGCTGGTCCCATTTGCCATTGATTGGGTTGGGGGAGGGTGCGCATCATTTGCAATTTGACTTTGGCGAGGCCGCTATTCGCAAAGGTTTCCGCAAATAGGCTTTCAAAATCACTGCCACCACATAGCCAAGCTCGTTCGAAGTCCCAGCCTTCGCCAGCGGCTACTAAAGTGGATTCGCTGATCTCACTGACGGCCGTGCCGAACTGGAAGTTCACGCCATATGTCTCTGTCAACCAATGGGCTAGGGTAGAGGGGACTTCTCTCGGGTCCACGATCATTTCGGTGCCGGACCATAAACCTCCTAACAAACTTTGTATTTTAGTAGCTGGTGAGAGGGCTTTGATTTCGCTGGGAGAGAGTAGTTTAGATTGATACGTGCTTCCCACGGACATTTGAAATGCTTCTAAAACGGCCATTTCGTCTTCCTGATAGGCCAAATGCAAAGATCCTTGAGCATTGTGCCAGAGCCCGCTTGCCTGAGCAAATTCGCCCCAAATCGTCCGCGCCCGCAAGGCTCTATCCAAAGCAGGGCCGATAGCTTGTCCAATGGGCCAAACCATACCAAAGTTTCTAATGGTAGCGCCTACGGCTCTGGCATCTCTTTCAAATACGGTGACTTGATGGCCTTTGAGTGCTTCAGCGCGAGCGATCGATAAACCAACAATGCCCGCACCGATGACCGCAACTTGCGTGTGTTTTTGCATAGCTGCTAAACAAAGGCTTTTGTGTTTGATAATCCACTTCACAGGATTAAGCGTCTATAAAAATTGTATAAAATCTGTAACAAGGCGCGGGAAAGCAGAAACTTAATTCGATATTACGGCCTATGCCATGGACCAATTTTCACAGCCATAGCCATTTTTGTGATGGTAAAGAGGCCCTTGAAACACACGTAAAGAAAGCCGTCAGTTTAGGGATGCCGGTATTTGGGTTTTCCTCACATGCCCCTGTATCATTTGAGACGACTTGGGCAATGCCCATGGAGAAATTGGCAACTTATATCACGGAGGCGCGGAGATTACAGCAAGCATATACCGACCAAATCGAACTTTATGTCGGTTTGGAAGTGGATTATATCCCAGAGATAGTGGGGCCCTCATCGCCTTATATTGTGGATGCTGATCTGGATTATACTGTGGGTTCGGTCCACTTCGTGAACGCTTTTGCCGATGGCAAGCCTTGGGAAATTGATGGACCACATACCCTCTTTTTGCATGGAGTAAAGGAGATATTTGAGGGAGACGTTCGCGCCGCGATCACCCAATACTACGCCTTGACTCAGGAAATGATCGAAGTAGATTGTCCTGATATCGTGGGACATATCGATAAAATAAAGATGCAAAGTGAGGAGGATCAACTATTTGATACTGAGTCTGATTGGTATCGAAATTTGGTGATCGAAACACTGGAGGTCGCAAAATCAGCAGATGTAATCGTGGAGGTCAATACGCGAGGAGCCTACAAAAAGCGTGATGGCGGTACTTATCCTAGCCCTTGGATCATCAAAACCATGCAGGAGATGGGGATTCGAATCTGTTTGAATGCAGACTCTCATCACCCAAATGAATTGGTGGCAGCGTTCGGCGAGGCCGCAGAAATAATAAAAAATGCTGATTATCAGGAGCTTTGGGCTTTGAAAGATGGAGAATGGCAAGCTTTTGAATTTGATGTCAATGGATTGAAGTGCTAAACACACAAAGATGAGTAAAGTCAGAAATTGGTTAGAAAATGCGTCGCCGATTTGGTTTTCGGTCTATGCCATCATTGCTGCATTTTGTAGCTATGCCTGTATGTATGCCTTCCGCAAGGCTTTTACGGTCGGGACTTTTACTGACGAAGCAGGCTTTTGGGGACTAAACTATAAGGAAATCCTCGTCATCACCCAGGTCTTGGGCTATATGCTTTCGAAGTTTATCGGGATCAAAGTGGTCTCTGAGATGAAGACTACGGGACGAGTAACGAGTATTTTGATATTGATCGGCATTGCCGAACTCGCACTCTTGGGCTTTGCGACTATTCCACGGCCGTATAACTTTATCTGCTTGTTTTTCAATGGTTTACCACTGGGGATGATTTGGGGATTGGTTTTTTC
This sequence comes from Bacteroidia bacterium, assembly GCA_045106675.1. Classification (GTDB taxonomy): domain Bacteria; phylum Bacteroidota; class Bacteroidia; order J057; family J057; genus JBCAWW01. The sequence goes on along the minus strand of JBGCFA010000144.1, from coordinate 7,561 downwards.
CTATCTGGAGGGGAGAAAGTTTACAGAGGTGATGGGCTTGGGCTTATGTGCGAGTTTTACTTTTGCTTCTGGCTTTGTCAAAGATGTCGGTAAATGGATCATTAGTCTCGGCGCCAGTGAATTTTGGATGCCTTTTTTGACTGGTGCATTGTTTGCGGTGCCCTTGCTGATATTTGTGTGGATGCTCAATCAGATGCCTCCGCCAAACGAAGAAGATATTGCGCTCCGAACCAAAAGAGCGCCTATGTCAGGGGCCGAAAGATGGGCCTTTTTCAAGCGTTTTGCCGTAGGAATCATCCTATTGGTCGTGGTCTATACCATGTTGACGGCTTATCGAGATTTTCGCGACAATTTCATGGAGGACATACTGATCTCCCTCAAAGGCAAAGATCATGGGGTGAGTTTTTCGGGTATCGAAGGACCGGTTTCATTGGGAGTCCTGGGGATCTTGATGTTGATCGTATTGGTCAAGGACAATGTCAAAGCCTTGAGGATTAATCATATTGCAATCCTTTTAGGAACGATGCTGGCGGGTTTGGCGACCTATGGCTATCATGCTGGCTGGTGGGATGAATGGTGGTGGATGTTTTTGACGGGTTATGGCACTTACCTCGCATATATTCCTTTCAATAGTATATTATTTGATCGTCTGATCGCGTCCTTTCGATACGTGAGTAATGTCGGATTTTTGATTTATCTCGCAGACTCCTTTGGCTATATGGGCAGTGTCACTGTACTGCTTTATAAAGACTTTGGTGCTGCAGATTTGAGTTGGGCCAACTTTTTTACACAATTAAGTTATGGTTTGGCCATCGTCGGTTTTGTAGGCACACTGTCTTCTATGGCCTATTTTTACTGGCAGGGGCAAAAATTTAAAAGAGAAAATTAATTTTTTTCTGTCTCTCTGTAATTTCTGTAGGGGTGTGGGATACTTATTCTACGATTGATCAATCATCGCAGTCTTTTATGCCACATTATTATGGAAATAAGTTCCCAATTACTCATGGACATGGCACAAGCTTCTGATACCTCTGCGGTGAAAACTTCTGCCACAGAACAAGATTTTCTGAGATCGATAAGCGATCACAAAGGTATTATTGCCAAGGTAGTTCGACTTTATGTTGACCATCCAGAAGATCAAAAAGACCTTTTTCAAGAGGTTGTATTGCAAGCCTGGCGTTCTTATGAACGATTTGCCGGTAACTCGAAATTTTCTACTTGGCTCTACCGAGTAGCGCTCAACACCGTACTCACCTATCGCCGAAAACAGACTCGGAATCCCGAAATGCAATCGACGGAAGGGCTTGAAGTACCACAGAATCCGCGAGAACGATCTGAAAAATCCGAATTGCTTTGGATTGCGATTCGCGGCCTCAACCAGATCGATCGACTGATCATCGTGCTCCACCTTGATGGCTATCCCAATGAAGAAGTTGCCGAGATCACGGGTATGAGCAAAAACAATGCGACGGTGAAACTACATCGGATCAAGCAAAGCATTGTGAAAAAACTAGGAGGAGAGGATAAATAGGCGGGTGTTATTATCAATTGTTGAACTAAAAAAATTATTATAGATATGGATTTGCGAGAAACTTGGAACGAATTACAGCAGCAATCCTTTGAAGTTAATGTCATCGAAGAGGGAGGCTTTGAAAGTATGATTCATAAAGAGTCAACTTCTCCTACCACTAAACTGCGCAAGGGAGTCTTCAAAAAAATGATGTTTATCGTCGGCTTTGTAATCATGTTTTTGGCGGTAATGCCATTTGTCGAGCAAACGATCGTCCGAATACTCCTCTTGGTATTGACCTTGGCTTATGTGATCGGGGGTGTCATCCTCTGGCAAGAATACAATCTGCTCAAAAAAGACTTGCCCATGGATGGGAATCTATTGGATGCATTGAGATCGTATCGAGATCGCATCAAGACTATCCTCAAATATGAAGAGACTATCGGACTGATACTTTATCCTATCTCTGCCACTTTGGGCTTTATGTGGTCCTTTACCCAAAAACATAGTGTCTCAGAGGTCTTTGATAAGCCTTTTGTCTGGATGACCCTTGTGTTAACCTTGGTGATAATGACTCCTCTCTGTCATTGGTTAGCACGCTGGATGAACAAAATAGCCTTTGGCAAACACCTTGATCAGCTCGAAGAAAATATCGAGATGCTAGAAAGCGCATAAGGATTGTAGCGACACAAATAAGGTAGCGACACAACAAATCTTGTGTCGCTACCTTATTTGTATCGGGCCGTTTCGAATCATCCCAAACCCAATACGGCAGGGAGTTCTCGAATAGAGTCCAATATATGAGTATGGGGTTCAGCCGCTAATTGCTCCCGACTATAAGCCCCACTGCAAACGCCAATATTGTAAGCCACGCCAAGGGCAGCTCCTTCGCCTAGATCAGAAGCGGTATCTCCTACTTTGACCAGTTGTTGTGGATCGTCTATACCAAGCTGTGCCATCAATTTGAGGCCCATATCAGGGGCGGGGCGACCATTGGCCACTTCATCACTCGTTACGCTAGCATCAATTTTTTCATTCCAGTCAAGGCGATCAATGATCGTTTGGGCGATATCACGACTAAAGCCTGTATCTAAGCCGATTTTGATATTGTTTTGCCTGAGTTTGGCAAATACAGCGGAGGCGCCTTCAATTTCTTTGACGCGGCTATCTGTTTGATAGAGATGGATCATGGCTTTGATGAAGCTCTGGTGGATGGACTCGATCTCTTCAGAGGAGGCCGGCCTTGCCGAACGCTTGTGATCGATCATACTTTTGATCGCCAGGGGTTTGGGGATCCCCATAACTGGACGAGCGTCTTCTGCGGTAATAGAGACGCCGCGTTCGCCAAGGGCGGCTATAAAACACTCGGCCACAAAGTCATCGTCTTGGACCGTGGTCCCGGCCATATCAAATATTACTAATTGTATCATCTTAGTTTTTTGGTCAAGATAAGTTGCTCGTATTAAACCCAAAATAGGGGAGGATGATTTTTAAATTACAAGCATATCTGATTTTTTTCTGAAAGGGGCTTACTCACATTCCTGTAAAAGCAGGGGTTCCTTTCTTTTTTGCAAAGTGATTTCAGGGCTTTTGAGGGCGCTATTCTAAAATTGGGATAGAATAGTATTTTTGATAAAGTTTAGCGAACTTTTCATTGTTGTAAAATATTCTTTATGCTAAGTGTTTGGGGCTAAAGTATTTTCCATTTATAAATATAGTCCATTGTTTAGTGGTAGCGTACTAGCATGAAAAATTAGGATTGTGAAAAAAGACTAAGCGTGTTTCCCTATACATGAAAGTGAGTAAAACGGCTAATTGAGATTGTGAAAACTTCAATATGATGCCGTACGCCTGCTTTTTGATTTAAACATACACCCTTTTATTCCTAGGATCAGTTAGGGAAAACTTGATCTGTGAGGCCAAGCATCATGAATTGAATTTGGTTTTGCTTGGGGTGTTTAATTAGTCTGTTATTTATCACCTAAATAAAAACCTTAAATGAAAAATTGCATCAAGAATGGTCTTTATGCATTACTCCTATTGAGTGCATTGGGACTTTATTCCTGTAGTGAGCAAGTAGAATTTGCTCCTGAGAAGGATACGAACTCAAAGCTGAGTTCTACGCCTGTCTCGCCTTTATTAGCGCAAAACTGTGAGCTTGATTGTGAAGATTGTGACAATCTCGTTACAAACGGAAGCTTCGAAAATTTCAATGGGAGTCTTGGCTCGACTAATGCTTTGTCTATCGTTGGGAATTCGGTCCCACCTTGGTATGAGGTCCGTGGCACTCCTAATATCATGGATGGAAACTTGCCGATGACATCCTCCATGTACACTAATGCTGGATTTGATGGTAGCAACATTCTACATATGAATGAAAATCCCTTCCAGGATCCTGATTTAGGAGAAGCTGCTGCTATTGATGTGGATATTTTAGCTGATCCTGATCTTACTTATTGTGTGAGTTTTTTGAATGCCCTGGGAATAAAATTGTGGAACAATCAGCCTAACCCTCCCGGCAACATAGAAGTTAGGGTAGCAGATGGGGTTCCTCAAACTACCCTAAAACCTGAGATCGATTGGTCGAGTTACCAAAACCAATTCGTAGGAAGCGCTGCTACAAGTGTAACTTGGCAATCCTCGTCGTATCAATTCACCGTCAATCAAGCCTATTCTCAACTTATTTTTGATGCCCAATCTCAAAATGTTGGATCTGGAAGCGTTACAAGGGTATTGTTGGATGATGTCAAACTCAGCTGTCAAACCAACGCTCTACAAGGCATCATCTCAACTACTAATCCTGATGGTTCTATCACCCTTAGCGCTGACTTTCAGGGACTTCCTGCGAATGTGAGCATTGTGGATTATGAGTGGTGCGGTCTGGGACAGCCTAATCCGAGCACAGCAACGGTAACCATCCAGAATCCAGGAAATGATCTTTCTGTTTGCCTCAAAATAAAAGATTCCAGAGGCTGCTGCGCTAGCGTATGTGATACCATTATTTCTGTTTGTGATTCACTAAATCTCAGTTCTTGCTGCACGATTGATATCGGATCAGCTAAGCCAAGTATAATTGGTAGTGCAAAAAACCGTGCGGATGCCTTAAGTGCAATAAGCGCAAGCTCACTGAGCCATAGTAGCAGCAGTAGTACACAAAGCGCTCCCCCATTAGCTTGTGATCCTTGTATTGACGGCTGGTAACCAGTATGGGTAGAAGAAAACAATAGCCCTATCGGTCTACCGGGAGATCCATGTTATGTGGTCGAGTGGTTTGATGATCAAGGTAATCTACTATTTACGGGTTGGGCATTCGCTGCGGATGTGGACATGAATTATACTGTCCGCGTTACCAATAGCTGTAATGGCTGTATATGGGAGGAATCATTCTCATATAGCTGTTGTACAGTACCGACAAAACCTGTTTGTAAACTTGCTCCGAATGGTTATTCTGTTCTAAGCTGGAACCCTGTGGCTGGAGCTACTGGATATCAGGTCCAAATCACAATTAATGATCCCAACTGCTGTGAAAAGACTTCAACTCTGCCATATTCATTGCCATTAATCAATATCCCTGCTGGCACTACTTCCTTCATACCACAAGTAAGCTACCTCTGTGCTTCATGGAGTGTCCGTGCCGTATGTAAAGGGGGCTACTCAGACTGGACCACTCCTCAGTGTATTTGCAAAAAGTCAATCGGAATCGGAACTGGAAAGGATTAAACATCATCTTGTTAGCGGTTATGCCGCTAAGCAAAGATACTTTTGAATAAAAATGGGCGGTTATACACCTCAGTGTATGATTGCCCATTTTTTATAAAAGGAGTGTATCAAAAATTGAGATTTGTACTCAGCCATAGACTACGTCCATAGCCATCTACCCCACTACCATGCATGCGGTAGGCTTGATTGTTAATATTTTGAAAGCCGAGCGTGAGTTGAAGAAATTGATACTGATAACCTATATAGAGATTCAATATTTGCCAAGCAGGCGTACCACCATCTGCAATACGGTGATCTCGGATATCTCCACTAGAAAGCCGCGTTTGCGCTGCGGCAGCCTGCCATTCCAAGGTTGCAAACCAGCCGTCCGGTCGGATATAGCGAAATTGTACACTCGCATGAAAGGGGGGAATTCGCCTGAGGGGAGACAAATCAGTAGCCTTAGCTCCATAGGTATAGGTCGCAAAAGCATTGAGTTGCCAATACTGATTAAAGCGGTAGCCGATTTCGCCTTCCAAACCTTGGATAAAAGCTTGATCGACGTTCGCCTTGGCGAACACTGCCTCCCCATTGAGGCTATCAGCTCCTTGATAGGTCGAAGGTACTCTGGCGATGAGATTGGTCAATAAGGTGCGATAGGCAAATAACGCTAACCTAAGTGGACCATCTTGGTAACGCATGCCTAGCTCTAGAGAATAAGAACGCTCTGGCTTGAGTTGACTCACCGGTACTTCTATCCCACTATCAAAAGAACCAAAACTACTGAGGTCATTGATGTTTGGGGCACGGAAACCACTGTTAAAAGCGATGAAAAACCCCAATGAAGGTTTGAACTGATATTGGATCGCAGCGTTCCCGACTAGGGCCTGAGGACGTACATCTTGATCCCCAAACTCAGGGTCAAAAGTCTCTAAACGAAATACATTGTAGCGTAATCCCGCGCTGTATTGCCACTGCCCGTAATCCCATTGGTGTAGGCTAAAGAGGGAAGCGTTCAGCGCAGCTGCATCATCAGGGTACAAACCTCTTTGGTCTCGCCGCACACTATCTGGCAAACTAAGGGTGTAGGCGCTGCTATAAACAAGATCTCGATAAAATTCTACCCCCGAAACCGCCGACCAATTGCTCGATAGTATCGAATTGAACTCGAAGTTTAGCGCCCGCGTGATGACCTCGTCTCGTTCTAAGGTTTGAAAGTCTTCGACTAGCTTTTGTTTGATTCTGCCTTCCGCGTTAATCTGTTGCGAGAGGGTGAGTTTGAAACTCGAAAATAAGGGCTTGTCGGTTTCTCCTAGCCAACGAGTATAGAACAATTGTCTTTGTTGAGGCTCAAATTCATACAAGAGGTATCCTCGCTGTGCTACTTGGTCGTAGCGCCCCACATTGTTTTGACTGACACTTTGGTAAGCAAGAATTAGCTCTTGTCTTTTGCCTAGTTTGATCCGTGCTTTGACATCGGCATCTCTCTCAGTATAAGCACTTGGTGCCTGATAGCCGAGATCACCCCCTGCGAGCATATCCCCAAAGTCTTTGAGACTCAAACCAATGCTCATGGCATAGCTTGCATTACTCGCTTCAAAGCCAATGCGAGCACTTTTTTCCATTCCATGACTCATCCATTTTCCTCTCAAAAAGGAACTGATCTTAAAACCATCTGCTGAGTAAGAGGGCGTAGGCGTAAACATCTGGATCACTCCTCCCAAAGCATCACTGCCATATTGTGCTGAACCGCTGCCGCGCAATACTTCTACCCGTGAAATACTCCAAGGATCGATCGTATTGAGGTATTGATTAGGGCCATAGCGATAGGTGCTATTGTTGAGGCGGATGCCATCTATCATGAGCAAAGTTTGATTACCCGTAAGCCCTCGTACGAAAGGCGAACCACCTCCATGATTGGTTTTTTGCATCCAAACACCCGGAATGTGCATCAGTGCTTCAGGGGTAGAGCGCGCTGAGAGTTGGTTGAGTTGCGTTTGCTTGAGGATGGATACGGCTGCAGCCGAACGCCTAATCGATTGTTTTTGACGCTGGAAGCTAACGATCTCCATCGTGTCAAGGCTGTAGGCCTCCGTTGAATCTTGCTGTGCTATCGACGGTATCGTTACGCCTATGAATAATAGCCACAGTAAAGCTCGTCTTATGCTAGAACAGTGTGTATAAATCTTCAAATTTTTGGCAATCAATTTTTTGATAAACTACTTAGTCTTCCTGTCCATCTCGCAACGGATTGCTCTGACGGTTGCGCTCTAATTCCCTTTGCTTATCTGCTTCTATCATCTCTTTGAGCAAGATTTCAGGATCGTCCAAAGTCGGAGAACCGAGGACTGC
>JBGCFA010000143.1:0-14821 GCA_045106675.1 Bacteroidia bacterium | reverse complement strand
GTCAATTCACTAAAGAAGAAATGGTATTTCAAGATATTTGATGCATTTGTATTAAAGCACGCAGCCGCGGTACAATTTCTGGGAGTGACGCAGTTCCACGCGGTGGATCGCTTACTCCCTCTTCGTCGTAAAGTATTGATTCCCAATGGACAAAACCTTGAAGAACTAGACTTTGACTGGGCCCCGATGGATCGTCCGCAAGACCCAATCATCAGTTTTTGTGGCCGTCTCGATGCTCGAACGAAGGGGCTAGACTTATTGTTTGCTGCCATGCAAGCGCATAAGGATGAAAGAGGACGATGTCATCTATGGATAATTGGTGATGGCCAAGATCGTGCTTGGCTTGAGTTTGAAGCAAAAGATAGGAACATAGAAGAGAGAGTAGTGTTTTGGGGAAGCAAGTATGGTAATGAAAAATTGAAACTACTGGCCCATAGTGATGCATTTGTACATACTTCTCGCAATGAAGGGATGCCCACTGGGGTGCTCGAAGCGGCTGGATTAGGTTTGCCCTGCATCCTCAGTCCAGAAACCAATCTGGCAGGAATATTTGAAGAACACAATGCTGGTTGGCGAGCTGATCCCAATACGGTAGAAGCTATTACAGATGCTCTGCATCAAGTCGAGCTGGCTTGGGAAACCCAACAGATCAAAGAACTAGGCCAAAACGCCAAAGAGCTGGTTGCCACTGAATTTAATTGGAACCGGATTGCCGAGCGTGTGCTGGCTGCTTATGAATAAAGCCCAAACATTAGTAGAAAAAAGTGGAAAGGCTCTCTTTGTCTTTTTCATAATAGTGATGATCCTTCGGATCAACACCTACTTTATGGTGTCAGAAAATCCTACTATCACAAGGATATTTAAAACAGGTTTGCGAACCGCACTTACGGGAGTATGTTTTTTAGTATGGAAAAATATCATTAAAAACGGGGTTGAGACTCGTTTTAAGTGGGAAAATATACTCGCCTTTCTGTTTTACCTCTTATATCTTTTTGCGGGCTTTGCTTCACTGCTTTGGTCTTCTGATCCGGGATGGTCGGGTTTACAGATCGCGATGGATTTAGAGTGTGTCTTTTTCGTCCTCTTTTATTGGAAGGCATTATTGGCTTTTAATGACCAGCCACATATTCGCATAAAATTGCCTTTTGACTATGTCCTTTGGGTTTCGATCTCATGGGTGGCTTTTTCCTTTTTGATCGGTGCGATTGCAGTACCGGATACTTTTTTTAGAGGAACGCATGGGGGAGAGGTACAACGACTCGGAGGTTGGGTGATCAATCCCAATGAACTCGGGATGCTTTGTGTCGTAGGAGCGGGTGGATTGTATGTCAATTTGATGCGTACAGGATTATCCACTTGGAAAGTGATTGCTTGGATAATTATTCTGGTAGCATTGGTGCTAACTCAGAGTCGTTCCTCCTTGATTAGCTACTTTATGACGACGCTCTACTTTGTGATGATCTCTGGTAGAGCAAAACTGATCGTGCCGACTATCGTGATCGGAGCTATAGCTGCCCCGGTGGTATTCTTTACCATTTTTGTCAAAGATGGAGACGTCGGTGAAGTCATGAGTATGACCGGACGCTTACCATTTTGGGCTGATCTACTTACCTATGGTTTCACAGACAGACCGCTATATGGCTATGGCTTTATGCGGATTCATTATGATACCAATTTTCCGAGTATTCATTCCTTTCCTGGAGCGATGACTCATAACACCTTCATGCAGCTATTGCTCAATTTGGGTATGATTGGAGCTGTGGTATGTGGAAGCCAGATGTTGTTCACATTTCGAGCTTTTATGCGAGAGCGAGATCCATATCTCAGGCACATTTTCATGGGAATGATTTTCGGAATACTTGTCAACTCATTTACAGAGTTCGGCATTTTTGGTGATGCTAACTACGGCATTATGTTGTGGCTTTTTTTGGTGATGATGTTTGTCCTAAAGACAAGCGATCGCCCATTTTTTACGCAAAAAGAAGGGATTTATGAACGTAGCATTGCAGCTTAAAGAAACCCAGTTAATCAAAGATATCTGGCAAGGTATCCCCAATCAAGTATTGGCTGATAATCAGCGCATTGCATTTCCTAAGGACTTGAAACTTGATTGGGAAAATGCTAGCAACGGGCAAGCTTTTTCATATATCTGTAATCCCAATGGCACTATCCGCTGGATATTTCCAGATGATCAGCAATATCCCGTTCATCTGGCCTTGTATAATTCGGCTCATTGGAAAGCAAGAGGATATAAAATTGCTACTCACCTTGCCTTTATGACGGGGCAACAAAAACGGCTTAGTAATGGTAAGCTATGGCTAGGAGAGTTTGAGCAGAGTAGCCTGGCAAAAGCGATTGGTCAAGTGGAGCATGATGGCTATGCCATCTTCACAGGCACGGTTGGAGAAAATCGCAAGGGGATTGTCGCTATCAACCAAGGGAATCAAACAACCCATTTTTTGAAAATACCTTTGACTGAAGAGTCATTTGAAAATGTCGCTAATGAGGCCGAAATCCTCAATCAGATTCAGGCTTTTGAATTACAAACTCTCATTGTACCGGAAGTCAAACATATAGCAGGGCAGGGGAGTGTGCTGCTTTCTAACGTTCGTCCGAAGGACGGAAGAGAAGGCAACCGCTTGGCCGTCAGTCATATCAAAGCTCTTGAAGAGCTATATGCCACCACTAAGCGTTCAGCAAGGCTGGGAAATCTAAGCTACTATCAAGAAATCGCTCAAAACATGAAGCGAATACGCTTGTTGGACTTTGTTGATCAAAGTTTGAATCCTCGTCAGATTATGCGGATTGTCAACAGACTCGATATCGAGTTCGCTCGCCTTAGTCCTGACGAAAGTGTAAAAGTCGCTTGGGCCCACGGGGACTTCACCTCATGGAATATGTACCATTCTGAGAAGGCTTTGCATGTCTATGACTGGGAGTTAGCTCGACCAGATATGCCGATTTTATACGATGCCTTTCATTATCTGATTCAAACCGGAGTATTGCTTAGACGACAATCAAATAAGCAAATAGAAAAGGAATTATTACGCGCTCAACGGTTGCCGGGCATGCAAGCTTTGCTTGAGCAATATGGGCTCAATTTTGAGGAGCAGTTGCGTCGTTATTTGCTCCATCTCGTGTCCTATTATCTCCGCATTTATATGGACGAACCTAAACTGCATATGCAAGTGCAATGGCTTTTGGATTGTTGGGACTATGCCCTTAATCGCAATGTAAAATGAATGTAGAAACCTCTTCTTATATCCCTACTTCGACCCATCGCAAATCCTATTTGCATTGGTTGTTTCGTTCTGTAAACGATTTGAGATATGGTGTGCTCAAATATTTCTATAACTCACTAGACGATATTCCCACTACCTCTGATATTGATCTATTGATCGAACCCAAAGAGCTGGTGAATTGGAAAAATTTGCTCGAAACGGGTCCTGGTATTGATAAAGTACGTTTTTCGACCCGTTTTAATGGATGTTTTGTGCAGGTATATTTTTCCAACCAAGAATATCTGGAGCTGGATCTACTCTATAAACTGCGTTGGCGTGATCAGATTTTTTTACCCCTAGGGGAACTCTTGGATCGAGCCGAGACCAATGATGAAGGGATTAAGGTGATTAATACGGCTGATTCATTTAGCTATTTGATCGCCTTCTTTTGTTTGAATCGCAGCCCGATCCCTCAGAAGTATCAGTCGTATTTTAATGCTTTATGTCCGGAAGAAAAAAACACAGTGTTAAGGCGGTTTGAGCAACATTTTGATTTGAAAAAACTTGGAGCTGAAAGCCTCTTTGTCCCTGATTGGTATCAAGTTGATCTAGAGCTAAGCGTTCGGCACAGCCATGCCAACAAAGGCCTCAGACGAATACAAAATTATGTTGAAGCAGGCATTGATAGTTTTAATCAAAAGCAGCCTAGCATTACTTTTAGTGGGGTAGATGGGGCCGGGAAGTCTACGATCATCGAGCAAACCAAACAATTGCTGACCGAAAAGTATCGACGAGAAGTGGTAGTTCTGCGGCAGCGACCTTCGATTTTACCGATCCTGAGCAGCATCAAATATGGCAAAGAAGGGGCCGAAAAGCGGGCTGCGACTACTCTTCCCAGACAAGGCACTAATAAAAGCCGTGTAAGTTCAATCCTACGTTTTGCCTATTATATGCTGGATTATTTGTTGGGTCAGACCTATGTGTATTGGACCATCAATCGCAAAGGTAAGCTTCTATTGTATGATCGCTACTACTTTGACTATATCGTAGATAGTCGCCGCGCTAATATCAATTTAAGTGCCAAAATCACTGCGCCTTTTTATCGGCTTATCTATAAGCATGAGCTCAATATCTTATTATATGCTGATCCAGAGGTGATTTTGGCAAGAAAACAAGAGTTAAACGAAACTGAGATTAGAAGCCTGACGAAGTCGCTTCTGACGCTTTTTGAAAAATTACAAACCCGATCTCCTCGACAACTTTATCTCCCGATTCGTAATCTAGATCTCAAAGAGACGATGAACAAAATAGAAGTAGCGTTTAGATCTAAATCATAAAATATTTTAATTCGGTGTATGATTCGGCTGAAAAATAGTTCGTTTAATCGGTGTAAATAGTTGAAATTGTTGTTCAATCAATTATTCGTCAACACCACCAATACTTGATCAAGCTTTTCTAATTCCATTATTTACTAAGACAGTTGATATGATACGATCTTTAGTCAGTCGGTTTGCAAAACGTAAGAATCCCGATTTTACTTTAGACCCAGCAGTTTCAAGCAGGGCATTAATTTCATTGGCAACGACTCGACTATGGTGGAGGCTGAGAAGCTATCAGTTACTTGCCTATGGTGCAATTCCAAAATCACTATATATAGGCAAGCATGTTAGCTTCTTCAACACTCGTAATATTGATTTTGGACGCTTTGTGCAAATCCATGATGGTGCCTATCTAAGTGCTCTCGGGAAAGGTCCACTCAAACTTGGTAATAATGTCAATATTGGTGCATATAGTAGGGTCGTAATCTCGCAAACTTTCAATGACCTCGGGTCTCATATAGCCATTGGTGATAATGTCGGCTTGGGAGACTTTGCCCACTTAGGAGGTGCGGGAGGTTTAGATATCGGGAGCGACTGCATCATTGGCGCCTACTTTTCTTGTCATCCCGAAAACCATCGTTTTGACGATCCTGACAAACTTATCAGACACCAAGGGGTAAGCCGCAAAGGCATCAAAATAGGCTCAAATTGTTGGATAGGAGCGAAGGTGACCATATTAGACGGGGTGACCATCGGCGACAATTGCGTGATCGCAGCAGGAGCAGTAGTCAATAAGTCTATCCCTAGCAATAGTGTTGTGGCGGGAGTACCTGCTAAAGTAATCAAACAAATAGATGGGAATTTAGCCCATAAGGATAAAGCAATGCTCCAAAAATTGGGGATTGCTACTTCAATGAACTAAATGAAAACCATTCTCCTTACGGCTTATGCCATCCACCCTCGCAAGGGGTCTGAAGATGGTACTGCTTGGAACCTTGTCCTCCAGATCGCCCGTCATCGGCAGGTGATATTGATTACCCGAGAAAATAATGTCGCGCCCATCAAAGAGTATTTGGCGGAAAACGATATACCGCAGGTGACAAATCTGCATATAATCGGCTATGACCTCCCGTATTATCTTCGTTTTTGGAAACGTGGTGGTTTTGGAGCTTTGCCATATTTTTACCTATGGCAAAGGACCTTGCCCAAATTTATCAAAAAACAACGTATCAGCTTTGATTTGGTCCATAATCTGAATTTTCACAATGATTGGACGCCTAGTTTTTTACACAAGCTTGGCAAACCTTTGATTTGGGGACCGATCGGACATCATCCTAAGATTCCCAAGGCCTTCATTAAGCCTATTTGGGGCTGGAAAGCATATTTTAAAGATCGTGCATTTTGGGCTTTAAAGTGCTTGTTTTGGTATTTTAGTGCTGATTTACGCCGCACTGCGGAACGCTCCGCCGCCATCTTGCCGATCAATACGAGTGTAGGGGAGCGTATCAACTTAGACGAAGAAAAAAGCTTCGTTTTTCCAGCGGTTGGAGCTGTCGCTAATGAGTTGCCTCGTACCAATGATCCCGAACGTTTTGAAGTATTGTCTGTCGGGCGCTTTGTCTCTGTTAAAGGTTTTGATTTGACGCTACATTCGTTTGCTGGTTTTTGGCGTTCGCTTACAGCGGAACGACAAAAAATGACCCAGCTCACGCTCGTTGGCAAAGGCCCACTGGAAAATCAACTGCGCGCACTTAGTATAGATTTGGGCATCGAATCAGCCGTAAACTTTGTCAATTGGATGCCTCAATCCGAGCTGATGCAACGCTATCAAAGTAGTGATGTGCTATTGTTTCCTTCTCATGAGGGAGCGGGTATGGTGGTGCCAGAGGCAATGGCTTATGGCCTGCCAGTAATCTGTCTAGATAATTGTGGCCCAGGTGAGTTTGTCAATGAAAGTTGCGGCTTAAAAGCAGCTTATGGCACCTATGAGGCAACAATTGAATCGCTCAGTAAGAATCTCAGTCAGTTGCATGATAGCCAATCATTGCGGCAGAGTCTTTCTGCGGGGGCACGATGGCGTGTCAAACGATATTTTGATTGGCAGGCAAAAGGAGATCAACTACATAAAATCTATCAAAAAGTGGAATCCGAAAAACGACCTGACGGAATCATCGTCGCGGCCCATCTACTCAATAATTTCACAGGTAGTCCTCAAGTTTTAGCGCATGCTTTGACTGCTTTAGAGACGGCTGGTAGAGAAGTGCATCTTTATAGTAGTGAAGGGCCGGGATTTTTGGATAAACTCAAAGTAAGTAAACGTTTTCGCCATCACTATCGTTGGTCTGCTAACAAATATGTACGATTGTTTCGCTTTGTCTCTGCCCAATTATTACTATTTGTGAGATTGCTCAAGTATTGGCGAAAACCAGTAACAATTTACGCTAATACGATTTTACCGTTCGGCGCAGCTTTAGCCGGAAAACTGATGGGAAAACGAGTTGTTTATCACGTGCATGAAACTGCTTTTCAACCGGCAGCTTTTACCCATTTTTTGATTGGAGTGATGAAGTTCAGTGCGAATAAAATCATCTATGTCTCTGAATTTCTACGCAATTTTCATCAGATTTTGGATCGGGATGAACAGGTGATTTACAATGCATTAGCTCCTGATTTTGTCGCCAAAGCGAACGCTCAAAATACTCCCACAGCTGCTAAAGATGAATTTGAAATCATGATGGCTTGTTCTTTGAAAAAGGAAAAAGGCATTTTCGAATATTTAGATCTCGCCGAGCGGATGCAAACTTTGAATTTCAAGCTCATTATTAGTCAAACAGACGATGAGATCAAACGCTTTTTGGGAGATCGAAAGCTGCCTGAGAATGTTCGTCTTTTGGGTTTGCAAAGTGATATGCATCCTCATTATGCCAGTGCTGATTTGTTGCTCAATCTTTCACATCCCGATGGATGGATAGAGACTTTTGGGATGACCATTATCGAAGGCATGACTTATGGTTTGCCAGCTATTGTGCCCCCTGTCGGTGCCCCGATTGAATTGGTAGAATCGGGTAAAGAAGGCTATCAAATGGATCCACATCAAGTGGCAGAGATTGCTGATAAGATTTGGTTGTTGTATAGTGATGCGGCCAAACGAGCAAAAATGGGGGAAGCGGCCAAATCTAAAGCGGCTCAATTTCAAATGGAGGCTTTTGCCAAAGAAATTGTCGCTAGCGTCTAAAAAAAAATGAGGGTGACGCAAGTCAAACGTCACCCTACGAGTCAATCTATAAGCCCTTGATACTACAAGAATCATGGCTTACTGTTTAGAGACGGATTTGATAGAGGAGAGGTTGCATGAAAAGAGGGGAGTTTTTATAGCAATCTTGCTTTATTTTTGAAGCTATCTTGGCTTGATTTTTCTTTCTCTCGTCCTGAAAAAGAGCAAGTGGCTGACAGCCAATTGTTTAATGGGGAAAATATCCAAAGCATGCGTCTGGAAAAGAAAAAAGGGCGATCATATGATCGCCCTTGGGAAAAACTCGTTTATCTGCAAGCAGATATTATAAACTGGTTAACAAAATTAGAGGGAGCAGCCACCCGAAAATCCGGTAGCATTGAAGGTGGTCGTTTCTTCACCGGCTTGTTGGTCTTTGAAGGCGCGGATACTCAATTCATTGGTACCACTACCATCACGCTTTGGGCTACAATATTCGAAGAGATAGTAGCTATTGGCTTCATTAGAAATCAAGCCCGCAATCTCCTGGAATTTTTCAACAAGCTTTGTATTGTCATCAGCATAAGCAAAGCCATTGATACCAATGTCTCTAAGGACATCTTCGTCAATCTCAGAACCTAGTCCGATGCTAAAGTAGCTCATGTCTGCATTGGTTTCGTCGATAGAATTCAGCGCAGCTGACTTGGCATATCGTCCTGCTTGGTCGGTACCATCTGTAAAGATGACTACGGATGAAGCCGCTAGGATACCTTTTTGCTTATTGGTAGCAAGTTCGTCAGTCGCGATTTGAGTTCCTTTGACTACTGCACCATAAAGGTCAGTTGAATTATCAGTAGAGATATTGGTGGTAATACCGTCGATACCACCTTTCAAGACCGTAACGTCAGTAGTAAATGGTACGAGCGGATGCAATACATCTTCACCATCAAACCACCAGATACCCATATAGTAAGACTCACTAGCTCCCGGAGGCATGATCGCATCCACAAAGCTCTTAGAGGCAACTTTGAGTTCAGCAAGGCTGCTACTCGTAACAGAACCCGATAAATCGAGGATCAAGATCGTACTGTAGGCAAAGATTTGGTCATTGTCTGAGATTCGGCGCTCTGCCTCAAACTCAGAGATTTCTTTACGTGCTTCATCATTGCGACCTTTTTCATAAATGATGAAGTTGTTTTCCAACAGGCCTGGTACTGGATCACCTTTTTCAGTTTCTACTTTGAAAAAGACTGAGACCTTGGCAGGAGGTGTGACAAATTCGTTTTGAATGCTTATAACGTAATCAGAAGGAACTTGCGGTTTGGGTACTTCCTTACGGCAACTCATAAGGATGATAGGAAGCAGTAACAAGAGCCCAAGCTTAAAAGTAGATGAATACTTACTCATGGCAAATCAGTTTTTGTTTGGGTTAAAGACAAGGGGGCTGTACTAGGGTTGCACGGACCAATAAGAAAAAAGTTTTCAGGAAGTCAGATTAACTGAATCTTTCCTTAGCCTAAAACTAGGGAGTACAGAAACTATTTCCGACTATGGACTAACAAAGTCCTCGAATCGACTATCAAGTGTGTCAAGATCATACAACTGTGTGCAAATTGACTTCTTCGGCCGCAGCATGTTCGATCAAGAGGGTTTTGCAAGCTTCAACGGCTGCGAAAACGGCATCATCGCTTGCAAAATCTAGAAATATCAACAAAATTGTCCGAGAGTCCTCTGTAATACGGGTTCGCATCGAATCACTTGTTGGGCTGCCAAAAGCGCTTATTTCATCACGAAAGACGGGTAGATTTTCAATATTAAGGATACCCCGACCGATCGCTTCATATACATCACTCGCCAGTCCTAGGCTCAAGGCTACTTCCCCTTCAATTTTGCTAGCATCATATCCACCGATCGAAAAACCACTGATTAAGGAAGTCAGATTGATGATTTCGACCACATTACTGATCTGATACAAACCAGTTCCTTTAACGATACGACGATGTAAGGCTTCTGCCGAAAGTCGATAGCGAGAAGGAGCCTTACCCAGCGCCTTATAAGCGTTCCGCGAAGCGGCAATAGCAGGAATGTCCTTGATCTCCTCCATCTGCATCTGAGCCTTCTCTTGAGTGGTGGATTCGATCTTGGTCCAAAGATCGGCCTGAGTGGATTTGATTTTGACCTTCGCCTGTAGGCAAACTAAGCGCATCTGAGGGCAGGCCTGCTTTATATCAGGATTTATGCTAATTTTCATTGTCCCGAAATAATGCAATCCTTCTTCTAAATTCAAATTTATGCTGCCTCCACATATCAAAGCGATCCTGTTTGATGCATATGGTACTCTCTTCGATGTCCGTACCCTAAACCATAGATTATTCGGTCATTTTGGCGAACGAGCAGAGGATGTCAACGCTGTCTGGCGTCGTAAGCAATTGGAGTACACATGGTTGAGAGCCTTGATGCAATCTTATGAGCCTTTTTCGACGGTTACGGCTGAGGCATTAGATTTTGCTTGTGAGTCATTGGGGATCGAGTTGGAGGCAGAGATGCGAGCCGATTTGGTGCAGGGATATTATGAGCTGGCCGCTTACGATTCGGTTTTGTCTCAGCTTCCCGGCCTTGCCGAACGCTTTGCCCTATCGATCTTATCCAATGCAGATGCAGCCATGCTCAATGCTGCGGTCCATAATTCGCAGCTAAGCTATTATTTTCAAGCAATTTTTAGTGTGGATGCTGTCAAACGTTATAAACCCGATCCAGCAGTCTACCAAATGGCTGCCACGGGATTGGGCTTAGCACCACAAGAGATTATTTTTGTGTCCTCCAATACTTGGGATGTCGCTGGTGCCAAGTCTTTTGGCTTCCATGTTTGTTGGTTAGACCACTTCGGTGGAACGCTAGATCATTTAGGCGTTCAGCCTGATTATATTATTAAGAACCTTTCTGAATTGAAATAAAGCGCTGCTTCAGTTTGTCAAAAAGGCATATTCTCATTACTTTATATTCTGCTGATGTAGATCCCCAAAATCTACATTTTTATTGGACTACTAAACAATTCATTAATTCACCTTTAACTTATGGGAATCCCTATTAATGTTAAAGTGAATGGGAAGTCGTATAGCAAAGAGGTAGAACCTCGACTACTACTCGTTCACTTTTTACGTGATGTCCTCGGTTTGACTGGTACACATGTTGGTTGCGACACCAGCAGCTGTGGTGCTTGTACTATTCATATCGATGGCGATGCCGCCAAATCTTGCACAATCCTGGCTGTGCAAGCCAATGGCGCCGAACTTACTACTGTAGAAGGCCTTAGTGCTGTTGGTAGTGAGGAAATGCATCCTATTCAAGAAGGATTTAAAGAAGAACATGGCCTGCAATGTGGTTTTTGCACTCCTGGTATGATGATGGCTTCTCTGGATCTGCTCAAGCATAATCCTGACCCCAGCGAATCCGAAATTAGACACGCTCTCGAAGGAAATTATTGTCGTTGTACTGGCTATCACAATATCGTTAAGTCGATACAGTATGCCGCCAAAAAAATGAAAAAGGAGGTCAGTCATGGGTAACTATATCGGGAAAAGCGTAAAACGCGTTGAGGACAGACGTTTCCTTACTGGTAAAGGTCGATACACAGACGATATTATACTGCCAGATATGCTGCATATGCAGATCATACGGAGTAGTTATGCGCACGCCAAAATCAATAGTATAGATACGAGTGCTGCCGAAGCTCATGCTGATGTCGTAGCAGTTTATACCGGAGCTGATATTCATACCAACGGCACCATCGGTGTTCCATGTGGATGGCAAGTCAACTTCAAAAATGGTGATACCATGAAGGAGCCTCCTCATCCGCTATTGGTGAGTGATAAGGTTCGACATATGGGAGATGCGGTTGCTGTCGTTATCGCAGAGACCAAAGAAGGCGCCAAAGATGCTGCTGAATTGGTAGTGGTTGATTATGAGGCGCTACCCTCAGTAACTGACACTACTAAGGCGGTTGCGGCTGGTGCGCCATTGGTGCATGATGATGTCCCTGACAACCTCTGCTTTGATTGGGAGCTAGGCGACAAAGCCAAGACTGATGCGGCTATGGCTAGCGCCCATCATATTACCAAGCTAGACTTTATCAATCAGCGTGTGATTCCTAACGCGATTGAGCCAAGAGCAGCTATCGGTAGTTATGACGCTACCAATGATAAATATACCCTCTATACTACTTCGCAGAACCCTCACCTCACTCGATTATTGATGTGTGCTTTTGTGCTCGGTATTCCCGAACACAAAGTCCGGGTCGTAGCTCCTGATGTGGGCGGCGGATTTGGTAGTAAAATCTTCCATTATACTGAAGAGGCATTGGTGATCTGGGCTTCCAATAAGCTCCATCGCCCCATCAAATGGAATTGCGAACGTAGCGAAGCTTTTTTGACCGATGCACATGGTCGTGATCATAAGACGACTGCCGAGATGGGCTTTGATGCCGAAGGTAATATCCTCGGTCTCCGTATCAATACATTAGCAAATCTGGGAGCTTATCTCTCTACTTTTGCACCAGCAGTACCTACTTATTTGCACGGTACACTATTACAGGGGCTATACACAACTCCCGCAATTCATATTGACCTCAAAGCAGTATTCACCCATACTACTGCAGTAGATGCTTATCGTGGGGCGGGTCGTCCTGAGGCTACTTTCCTGCTGGAAAGAATGATAGATCTTTCTGCACTCGAAATGGGTATGGACCCAGTAGAGTTGCGTCGCAAGAACTTTATCCCGGCCTTCGACGGAGTCGAACAAGAAGGCTATGTCACTCAAGTCGCTCTCCAGTACGATAGTGGTAATTACCATCCAGTACTTGATCGCGCGCTCGAAATGGTCGGTTACGAACAGTTTCGTAAAGATCAAAAAGAAGCACGTGCTAAAGGCCGTCATCTGGGTATTGGTTTTTCGACCTATATAGAGGCTTGTGGTATTGCACCATCAGCTGTTGTGGGAGCGTTAGGAGCTCGCGCTGGCTTATTTGAGTCAGCCCAAGTCCGTGTCCAACCAACAGGTTCGGTTAGTGTTTACACTGGATCGCATTCGCACGGACAGGGGCATGAAACTACGTTTGCACAAGTGGTCGCTGACAAACTCGGCATTCCACTCGAAAGTGTAGATATTATTCACGGAGATTCGGATGCCGTCGCTTTTGGTATGGGTACTTATGGTTCTCGTTCCTTAGCTGTTGGTGGAAGTGCCATCGTTAAGAGTATTGACAAAGTCCTTGAAAAGGGGGCGAAAATCGCTGCTCATAAGTTGGAAGCAGCCGAAAGTGATTTGGATTATGCCGAAGGCAAATGGACCGTAAGAGGTACCGATAAGTCTATTGGCTTTGGTGATATCGCTTTGACGGCTTATGTACCGCACGATTATCCTGCCGATCTCGAGCCTGGCTTAGATTTCTCTAGTTTTTATGATCCAGCCAACTTTACCTACCCATTTGGGGCACACATAGCTGTAGTTGAGGTTGATCCTGATACTGGCAAAGTTGATCTGAAGCGTTTTATTGCTGTTGATGATGTGGGTAATGTGATCAACCCGATGATCGTTGATGGTCAGATACATGGTGGTTTGGCCCAAGGGATTGGGCAAGCGCTATTTGAAGGTGCCATATATGATGATGAGGGACAGTTGATGAATGGTTCTTATATGGATTATACCATGCCGAGGGCCGATGACTTTCCTAGTTTTGAGATTGACCGTACGGTAACGCCTTGTCCCCACAACCCTCTCGGGGTAAAAGGTGCAGGTGAAGCGGGCTGTATTGGTTCTACTCCAGCCGTAGTTAATGCGGTAATGGATGCTTTGTCTCCTTTTGGAGTTCGTGACATTCAAATGCCAATGACGCCTGAGCGCGTATGGCGAGCAATGCAAAATGGTAAGGGTAAAGCTTAAAATCTCAAACAACAATGATTCCAAATAATTTTGAATATCATCGTCCCGACACGCTTGAAGAGGCTATTAGGCTTCTGAACGAGCTCGGCGACGAAGCAAAGATCTTAGCTGGCGGGCATAGTTTGATCCCCACGCTAAAGTTACGCCTCAACGATCCTGAACATCTTATTGATATTGGTCACCTCAAGAGTCTGCGTTATATCCGTCAAGAAGGCAATGAAATTGCGATAGGAGCTAATTCTACGCATTCCGATGTTGCCTTTCATGCGCTTATAGACGAGCATTTGCCTTTGATGGCTCAGGCTGGCAAACTGATTGGAGATGTACAAGTGCGTAATCGAGGTACGATTGGTGGGAGTATCGCTCATGCTGATCCTGCTGCTGACTGGCCCGCTACATTGCTGACAACTGAAGCAACTGTTGTGATGCAAGGGAGTGGTGGTAAACGTAGTGTTGCTGCTGGCGATTTTTTCATGGGACTGTATTATACTGCCCTTGAAGAAGGCGAGATCGTAACTGAGATTCGAATCCCAATTCCCCCTGCAGGAACGCGTTCGGCCTATCTCAAATTCATGCAGCCAGCCTCTCGCTTTGCGATTGTCGGTTGTGCGGTCATGATTACTGGCAATGGTACCTGCGATGATGTACGGGTTGCTTTCAATGGTGTTTCTTCTACTCCCTTTAGAGATACTGGAGTGGAGTCTGCTTTGAAGGGAAAACCGGCTAATCACGTTCACATTGAGGCCGCGGCAGCACATGCTGCTAATGGCAAAAGTGTGATGAGCGATCATTTCGCTTCTGAGGACTATCGGACACATCTCGCTAAGGTTTATGCTCGCAAAGCCTTACAAGCAGCTGCTAAGTAGTATTTGGTACAGAGTAAAGAGTATAAAGAGGATTGGTTTGAGATTATTTCAACCTCAACTCGATACTAAATACCCAATACTTAGTACTAGACGCGATTTGTCCAATAAATATTTTCGAAAGCGCGGGCTCTAGGTCCGCGCTTTCATAGTTTTGCACTCTAATCATTCCCCATTGATTTCCCATCCTGAATTGAGTCGTATCGAGAAGATGCTAGCCAAGCAAGGCTATATCACCGAACGCTCCATCGTCATGTCTGTATTCTTGGC
>JBGCFA010000142.1:0-21690 GCA_045106675.1 Bacteroidia bacterium | reverse complement strand
GAAGTCGTTACCGAAGAGGTAGAAGCGATTGAAGAAGTCGTTACCGAAGAGGTAGAAGCGATTGAAGAAGGCGTTACCAAAGAGGTAGAAGCGATTGAAGAAGACGTTGCCGAAGAGGTAGAAGCGATTGAAGAAGGCGTTGCCGAAGAGGTAGAAGCAATTGAAGAAGTCGTTGCCGAAGAGGTAGAAGCGATTGAAGAAGTCGTTACCGAAGAGGTAGAGGATGACAGCCAAGAGATCACAGGCGAAGAAAGCGTTGAAGAAATGCTTGAAATCGCAGAAGAAAGTGATGAGGCTACTGAAGAAGCAATCGAAGCGATCTTAGCCGAAGGCAAAGACAAGCTTGATGAAATCCTGCCAAAAATCGACAATAGCCCGATTAGCGCGCCCAAAAGCAATGGTAATGGCTCCATCAGCAAAAAGGTGCTAGAACCTGCTACAGCAGTTGCCAATGGGGTAAAAACAATGACTAAGGGGGAAAGCGTTGATATCCTAGAGCAGAAAAATCTCAGTCTCAGCGATATCTTCACCATCAAAGGCAATCTACCTGACCCAGAATTCGCGACTAAGCGAGTGATGATGAAAGGTGATCCTGAGCCAAAAGTAGTGAGAGTGCTAGGGATCAAAGATCTCAACAACAAAGCCCGTCGCGCTGATTTCCAAGTCCTTTATCAAAAGGAATTGGGATACTATCAGTCCGTCAGTCAATTGGCTGAAGCGAAGGAAGGGATGTATTACTACCGTGAATTCATCGAACGCCAAACCCTAAAGCAATATGTTAAGAAGCTGGGTTTGACAGATAAGAGTACAGTAGAAGATTTGAGTAGTCAGGATCTGAAATTTATCCTTCAAATATTCAAGGAAGTCGAAGATCTACCCGTAGCGCACGCAAACCTATCTGAGGAAAATATCCTCGTAGTGAGCAAGCGCAAATGGAATCTCTCAAAAAATCTGAGCATCCACTTCGTAGGCTTTACTTCCGAGGATATCACCAAGGCAGCAATGATCAAGCAGACACATAAGATGTTTGCACGCACCTTGGGGAATAATTTCTACAGAGATTTCCGCAAAAAGTTCCAACTCTAAAAATAAGGGTTTATGAATACTGAACTCCTCGCCTTCATCGAAAAGAAAGAGGCAGAAGAAAAACGCAAAAAACGGGTACGCATCTTGATCAGCAGTGGTCTTGTACTCGCATTGGCAGCTGGGGCGATCTTTGGATGGCCAATAATCAAAGGTGAGTTGGTCGAACAACTTACCGGTCAAGATGCAGCCTATATGCAAGTGCAAAAAGTCGCCTTTAGACAAGAGAACCAGCGTCTATATCCCGAGGAGATCGGTAAAGATGGCCCATTTGTAGAAGTGGATCAACGCCCTCAATATCCGGGTGGAGAACCCGCCCTTTATCGCTTTTTGTCTCAACAAATCAGATATCCTGATCTCGCTGCAAGACAACGCGTAGAAGGCAGTGTCTTAATACGTTTTGTCATCGAAAATGATGGCAGTGTAAAGCAGGCAGAAATCGTAACGGGTATTGGCATGGGATGCGATGAAGAAGCAATCCGTGTGATCAACAATATGCCCAATTGGATTCCCGGTCAAAAAGAAGGAAAAACAGTTCCAGTTTACTCAAGTTTGGCGGTAAACTTTAAATTCTTGCAATAGAATCTAAGAGAGGATAGGTAGGTTAATCTATTCCTGTAAGTAGGAGTGTCTTGTATAGGACACTCCTTTTGTTGTTATTTTCTCTACCTTCGTTCTAAATTCATTTTGAGCTAAGCTAAATAAGACCTCTCCTTATGAAAATCGGATTTATCGGACTCGGAAAAATGGGTGGCAATATGGTCCACCGCCTCCTTCGCAAAGGACATGAAGTCGTTGCATGGAACCTTACACAAGACGAAATAGACCAAGCGATCTCTCATGGTGCTAGTGGCGCCAAAGATCACGCAGATCTTGTATCTCAATTACCAGAACGCAAAGTGGTATGGTTGATGGTGCCTTCTGGCAAACCTGTTGACCTCAATATAGACCAACTACTCCCACACCTCAATGCCAATGATATCGTTATCGATGGTGGTAACTCTTTTTGGAGAGACTCCGTCAAACGCAGCGAACAATTAGCTGAAAAAGGTATCCATTACGTTGATTGTGGTGTAAGTGGAGGCGTCTGGGGCCTTGAAAACGGTTATTGTCTTATGTATGGCGGCGCTGCCGAACCCGCAGCTTATATCAAGCCTTTTATTGAAGCACTCGCTCCAGAAGCCGGTCATCATTACTGTGGTGCTAGCGGTTCTGGCCATATGGTCAAGATGGTCCACAACGGCATCGAGTACGGTATGATGCAAGCTTATGCAGAAGGATTTGAAATCCTAGAAAAAGCGGACTACGGCTTAGACCTAGAAGCTATCTCCAAAATGTGGATGCACGGTAGTGTAGTACGTTCTTGGCTACTCGAATTGGCTGGCCTTGCTCTCAGTCAAGATCCTAAGCTTGAAGAAATCAAAGGTTATGTAAATGATTCAGGGGAAGGTCGCTGGACCATCCAAACTGCCATTGACTTTGATGTTCCTGTGCATGTGATCGCGGCTTCATTATTCACGCGATTTGAATCACGTCAAGATGAATCTTATGCGATGAAAATGCTCGCTGCCCTACGTAACCAATTTGGAGGCCACGCAGTTACTAAATCAGAAGACTAAGCCTAAAAAAACCAAAAACATGACTGTAGCTGAGCCCCAAATCCTTACGATTTTCGGTGCATCAGGCGACCTTACGTACCGCAAATTAGTGCCGGCGATTTTTGACCTGTACCAACAGGATTTTTTGCCTAGCTGTTTTGCCGTACTCGGGATCAGCCGTACCAATTTCTCGGATGAAGCCTTTCGAGAAAAAATGATCGAAGGCATCAAAAACTTCTCAAAAACAGATACCAGCGATGATGCTCGTATTGCGAGTTTTGCTAAGATGCTTTTCTATATCTCCGTCCAAACCAAGGAGGTAGATGACTATGCCAAGGTCAAGGCAAAACTCAGCGAGCTAGATAGTGAATGCGGAACCCAAGGAAACTATATTTTCTATCTATCAACACCGCCCAGTCTTTATGAAGTAATCCCGGCCAATCTTGCGACTCATGGTTTGAACCAAGAAGAAGAAGGAAATGGCTGGAAACGTGTGATCATAGAAAAACCTTTTGGCTATGATCTCAAAACTGCACAAGACCTAAACGAAAAGCTCAATATCAACTATAAGGAGCATCAACTATATCGTATCGACCACTACCTCGGCAAAGAAACGGTACAAAACATGCTCGTAACCCGTTTTTCTAACGGGATATTTGAGCCGCTTTGGAACCGTAATTTTATCGATCGTATTGAAGTTACGGGTGCAGAAAGCATTGGTGTAGGTGATCGTGGCGGTTATTATGATGGTTCTGGTGCGATGCGCGACATGGTGCAAAATCACTTATTGCAAGTGGTAGGCATGATTGCGATGGAACCGCCGAGTGTCATCGAAGCGACTTCTATTCGCAATGAAGTCTTGAAAGTATTTCAATCTATCAGACCGATTAAGGAAGAGGAGGTTGAAGACTTTGTGATCCGTGGTCAATACGTTGAATCCACCGTCAAAGGCAAACATATCAAAGGCTACCGTGACGAAAAAGGAGTGCCCGAAGAATCTCGCACTGAGACCTTTGTAGCAATGAAATTTTTTATCGATAACTGGCGTTGGGGCGGAGTACCTTTTTACATCCGCTCAGGTAAAGCATTACCGACTAGAGTTACCGAGGTAGTCATCCACTTCAAGGAAACTCCTCATCGCCTTTTTACTACCCAAAGTGGTAGTCCAGACAATTTCAATTGCTTGGTGATCCGTATTCAGCCTGATGAAGGATTACTTCTCAAGATCGGCATGAAAGTACCCGGAGCTGGTTTTGAAGTCAAAACGATGAATATGGATGTTCACTATAGTGATATGGTGGATCAGTACCTTCCGAGTGCCTACGAACGTTTACTTCTAGATGCTATGTTAGGTGATGCGACCCTATATGCACGTGGTGATGCCGTTGAGGCTGCTTGGAAATTTGTAGATCCAATCATGCGCGCATGGACCCATAATCCTGACATAAAAATGCATGGTTACCCTGCGGGAACTTGGGGTCCAGAAGTTGCGGACAACTTGGTCGAGGGGGAAAATCTCACTTGGCGTTATCCTTGCAAAAACCTCTCTGATGATGGCATTTATTGCGAATTGTAAATGGAAAAGATAATCTCACAAAACTCGCAAGCAGTCGCAGAGACTTTTGCGAGTTGGTTAGCAGAACGTATTGTCCCCGGCAAGGCCTTTCATTTGGCACTTTCTGGGGGCAGTACTCCCAAAATATTGTTTGCTTACTTAGCAGAGCATTTTCAAGATCGTATCTCTTGGTCTGATTTGCACTTGTGGTGGGGAGACGAACGTTGTGTGCCGCCAGATCATGAGGATAGCAACTACCTCATGACACGCGAGCTATTGATCGATCAGGTAGGGATTCCTGCGGAGAACGTCCATAGAGTTCTTGGCGAGGCCGAGCCAAATGGGGAAGCCGTTCGCTATGGCGAAGAGATAGAAACTACTCTCCCTCATAAGGAAGGATTGCCTGCTTTTGACCTGATTATGCTTGGCATGGGGAGCGACGGGCATACGGCTTCTATTTTTCCTCACCAAATGGAATTGATGCACAGTCCTGAGACCTGTGTCGTCGCTACTCATCCGGAAAGTGGTCAAATCAGAGTTTCATTGTCCGGCCCCATCATCAATAATGCTGATGCCGTGGCCTTTCTAGTTACAGGAACAAGTAAAACAGAAAAAGTTGCTGCTATTTTTTCAGGCTCAGAAGCAAGCAAAATCTATCCAGCGGCGCACATAAGCCCTAGAGGAGAGCTGTTTTGGTTTTTGGATGAAGCGGCTTCGGCCTAACGACTGGTAAAACATTTCGACATTTTGTAGTTTCACTCCCTATGACGTCCAAAAACAGACGGATCATTATAGGCGTGGTATTGCTGAGCTTAGGATTAATCCTCAGTATCAGCTCCTATCGCTTATATGCAATCCATCAACGGGCCATCGGGCAACATATTTCGGACCCTCCATCCGTCTTAAAGCTAAGCAATAATCAAGTCCTACCGGATAGCTTACAAGCACTCCCAAGCCTTCCCTTAGCATATAAAGACGAATTAAGCTTAGAAGGATTTCAACAACCCGCAAAAGTATACCGCCCTTGGACTCGCTGGTGGTGGCCCGGTAACTTAGTCAGTCCTCTTGTATTACAATCAGAGATCAAGCGGATAGATAGCATCGGCTTTGGTGGCGTCGAGATCCAAGCGTTCGCCACGGGCGTAGGAGAACTCACAGATGAAGAAAGAGAAAGGCTATATAGTGTACAATCACCCGCTTACTATGGCAATCTGCAACGCCTCTTGGAGTATTTAGGTGATAGTAGTGAATTCAAATTAGATCTCACTATCGGTTCGGGTTGGCCGAGTGGCGGCCCCCATATCAATCTCAACGACAACCTGCAATCTCTCTTTTGGGGAGAGTCTCATATACTTGGCGGCAAAAAAATCAACATCCCCGTTCCGCCTGCGAAAATGCCTAATGGCTACTTTATCAGTGCCTTATTGGAAGGAGAGATAGAGCAAGATTTGATGGGTTTTCATGCGGATGCCATGCGATTGATCTGTCTTATCGCGGCAAAACCAAGAGGGGGAAAACGTTCACTCGATCCACTTGATCTCACAGACCAAGTAAGTTTGGACCCTGATTCCTTATTTGTATTGAGCGAGTTAGTGGATGAGCAAAATCAGCTAAACTGGGAAGCGCCTAAGGGTTATTGGAAAATTATTGCCGTTTATACGGGCCCCAATGGGGAACGCCCTGCCTTAAGCGCGACGGCTGATCCGGGCTATGTGGTAAATCCGATAGATTCTGCTCGTACGCTCGCCCATCTCAATAGCCTTTTCAAAAACGCAAAAGGAGCAAAGCGACTACCCCAGTCTGGCATTAGAGGTATCTTTTTGGATAATTATGAATATAAAGCGGAGCGTATTTTTAGCGATGATTTACCCGCAGAGTTTGCAAAGAGAAGAGGCTATGCCTTACAGGCTTACTATCCTGCGATTGCAGTACCTGGAGCCGATAATTTTATGCACGAAGTTCTGCGTTGGCCAAGGGCATCAATGTATGCCTTGACTGAAGCTGACGAAAGAATCCGCTTTGATTATCAAAAGATTCTCTCTGATCTCTTCATCGAAAACAATGTTAAAGCCAGTCGCGATTGGGCGGCAGCAAACGGCTGGTATTTCAGAGCGCAAGCATATGGAGCCGAGATTGACATCATCAAAGCGGCGGGACAAAGCCATATCCCTGAAGTGGGGCAAAACTATGCTGGAGGAACAAAACTATTTTTGAAACTTATCAGCTCTGGGGCTCATTTGTACGACCGTCCTTTGATAAGTGCTGAGAGTTTTGCGCATCAAGACAAAGATTATACACTATCGCCTCAAAAGCTCAAGGTCGCCGCCGATAAACTATTCTTAGCGGGTATCAATCAATTGGTCTATCATGGCAGCCCCTACCCTTGGCAAAAGGAGGAGGAGGATTTTGGAAAAGAAGGCTGGAGTCCGTTTTCATCCCCAAGCAATAGTCTTGGCACTTTTTCGGGCAATTTCAGCAAAACGAATTCTTTATGGCCGCATCTAGGAGCCTTCAACCAATATGTGAGTCGTTGCCAATATCTATTACAACAAGGCAAACCAAAGGCAGAAGCCTTGATATACTATCCCTTCCTCGGTTTTCCTAGCACCTTCGATCAAGTAACAGATTATCAAGAGCTGTATTTCAAGGGCGATTTGCCGCCTTGGGATGAAGTTCCAAGTACAAGGGCGGGACTCAGTTTAACTGGACAAGGGGAAAAAGCACCCATTCCGCACGAAGATTGGTATAAGAAAACGGCTAGCATGCTTGAAATGCTGGAAAACCAAGGCATCAATTGGGATTGGACTAATGATGAAGCCCTCTTATCCGCCCGCTGGGAAGATGGATATTGGCAAATCGGTCAGCAGCAGTATGCCTATTTGATATTGTCTCACGCCCCCCATATCAGTCTAGAGACTATCCAACATTTGGATTCCTTAGCTGATTTAGGAGCCCCTTTAGTAATCTATGGTGATCCGCCAAAGGCTCAAGCAGGCTTTTATGACTACCTCAATCGCGATCCAATTATCGCCAATATCACTAAGAAGTGGCAAGCCGGACGTGAGCTAAAAGAAGCTGCGGATTTACGCAATCATCTACAAAGGATTAGCGTAGAGCGTCCTCTGAGATTTGCGGGTAGTTACCCATTTTTACGCTATCAATTAAGGGAACTGAACCATGGCAACTTTGTCAGTTTTTTAGCTAATCAAAGCAGTGAAGAACGATATTTTCGCTTGCAGCTACCCTCTCGTATTAAATATGCTTACTGGTTAGACCCACAAGATGGCAAGGTGTATGCGGCAGATTACCAGCCAGAACAGGATTTACTGGGCTTTTTACCAGCATATGGATCCATGTTTTTGCTTTTCAGTGAGCAAGCGTTCTTCGAAGGAGACAGTCTAAGTCCTAGTAGTCCTCTAGCCTTTTTCTTGGCGCAAAGTTCACGAACGATCTTGCATGAGTTGCAAAATTGGCAACTTATGGTACCCAATATCCAAACGAGTAAAACGGGTCGATTTGAGCTTACGGATTCCGTATTTTTTGATTGGCGGACTGAGCCGCAATTACGTTTTGTCGCCGAAGAAGGTCGTTATCTGGCAGAATTCTTCTTGCAAGATACGCTAGAAGGATTTCGTTATGTTCTGGACTTGGGTGAGCTTTATCAAAGTGCTGAAATTTATCTCAATACAGAGTCCTTGGGCCGCCTTTCGTATCGCCCTTTTGTAATCGAGTGTACCCACAAACTCAAGCCTGGCTGGAATGCCATCGAAGTTTGGATAAGTCCCTCTCCTCGTAATGCGATGATTCTGAAGGCCCAAAAGGGAGATGAAAAATACCGACAGTTCACAGACAAAGAATGGAGTCTGCAAGCTGCCGGATTATTAGGTCCCGTTAGATTATTGGAAGTGTTCCCCGAAGGGAGAAAACCTACTCCCTAACTAAGCGATAGCCGATCACTTTTGGCTTCACCTCAGCGTCCTTATCATCAACATAATCGTAGGCACTATAGCCATATGTTTTGTCGTTTGCGGCCTGTTCGGCAACGTTTCCACCCAAATCATAAATTTGCGCTTCGCCAACTTTGGTAGGAGCATAACTGCCTACTGATTGCAATAATTGTTTTGCGCTCAGTCCCTCCATCTTGCTTCGCAGAACGCTCACCTCTGCCGGAGTGATGTCAAATCCAGCCCAGCGATTGAGACTATTTTCTTTAGCGGCAACCTTATGAGCTTGTTTGTGTAAGGCTTTGGCTTCTGCTTCATTGGGCAAGCGGTATGTTGCACCACTCAATTTGTTAAGCCAATTGATATAAGACTCGATCTGAGCTTGAGTCAAGCCCGTCACTGGATAATTAGCCTCTGCAACGGGAAACTTATGCCGCTTTTGGAATGCCTGATACTGCGCATTGGTCAATTCAAATCGCCCAATCGAGATCGAGTCCACCTTAACACTCACAACTTCAGGGATTAGCTTAGACTTGAGCATTTGGCCATAAAAACCGTTGTCATTGCGAGCTGAGCGCTGGTTTTCCAGCAAAGCATATAGTGGGCTATCCTTCTTGAAGGCTTCATTGGGAGCTTCGTAGGTGCCAAATAAATATTGCTGAAACCAAGCCAGTTCTTCACTGATTTTTCGACTTTGATGGGTTACTTTTTGCAGCCCATGTGGTTGACCGGGAAACCATAAGAAACGCACTGGGGCTTTGTTATTTTGTTGTAACGCACGATAGTATTCCCAGCCCTGATCTCTGGGGACAGCACGATCTTCGCTACCATGAAAAATCAAAGTAGGCGTTTTGACTTTGTCCATTTCAAATAGTGGCGATTTGTCAATATAGACCTGATTATAGGTTTTACCGTCAATATCATCCCAAGGTGCGCCCCCTAAATAGTATTGATCAAAGGTTACCCCAAAGCGACAAGTACCATAATCTGAAGTCCAGTTGACATCACCTGCACCGGGAGTAGCGGCTTTAAACACATCTGGATGTTTTACGGTCAGCATTGTCGTGATAATCGCTCCATTAGACCAGCCCATCAAACCCATCGAATCACGATCAATTTTCCCGGCTTTGTCTAGCATATCTATACCCGTCATCACATCGGTCAATTCATAATCATAATAGTGGAACTTGATCGATTCCGTAAATGCCTGTCCATGATTGCTTGAGCCATGATAATTGGGTTTGAGGATAAAACAGCCTTCTTGCACCATCAGATTGTGGGCATAAGACCAGCGATCACTCCAGCGATCCATATCGACCCCAGTTGGCCCACCGTGAATAGCCACGATCAAAGGATACTCACGGCTTGGATCATAATCATGCGGATAATACAGCATACCCGTGATTTCATCATCCAAAGCGCCAGTCCATCTCACGATCTCAGTTTTTGCGATTTGTTTCTTGGCCAGATGTTTATTGAGTTGAGCAAATTCACGTCCTGCAGAGAGGCTCGTTACAGCACCTTGGGCTAGTCGCCCAACGCGATATTGCACAGGCTTAGAGGCAGTTGAATAGGTAAATGCGACTTGTTTTCCATCCTTAGAGCTAGCCATCACACTCACTCGATCCGTCATCTCCCCTACTCCAACTGGATGTAAGCTCCAGCTATTCGATTCCTTTTTTAGATAAGTCAACTTATTTGTCGGGCCATTGGCTAACTGAATAAATAAATCATTAGCGTACAGACGATATCCACCACTAAGTCCCCATTCCCAGGCTAAATCAATCGCCTCAGCTTGCTTCGTTTCTAAACGGAAGTAATGCAGCAGATTTATGCCTGCCCCATCCCATTCAGCTAATGAAGATTGCGTAGCCGAAAAATAAAACCCTTCATTATCAGCAGTGAATTCAAACCTTCCCGGCTCTTGATAATCTTTCAAAATTTGCGTCTTGCCACCATTTTTGAGGTCCCACAGAAAATACCAAGGAGTTGGTTTGCCATCAGAAGCAAAGAGCGACGATGCGAACTCAATAACCAATTACCGTCCTTAGAGACCGCATAGTTCATCACTGGAAATTGATTATCAGTCAGACGCTGTACTTCTTTCTTTTTGAGATCATAAGCAAAGATTCGTTGCACTTTCATATGCGATGAATCTTCAACCACTATGACATTATCTTTTTTCTTCTTAAGTTCCTTTTCGCGTAGCGTTGGTCCTTCTCCCCCGATAAAGCTGAGTGTGTTTTCATCTAGCCACTTTAAGGAGGAGATCCCTGAGGGGAACGAATCAACAGCAAAGGCTTCGCCTCCATATATACTCATTGCCCATAAAGTTTTTCCACCTTTACGAGAAGAAAGAAAGTAAAGCGTTCCGCCATCTGCGGAGAATAAAGGACTATTGTCAGAATCCTCAGAACGGGTCAACTGTACCGTGGGCCATTTTCCGTCTTGCAATGCATCCAAACGAGTGAGCCATAGGTCATTAACAAAACGATCTTTCTTCTTAGAAGGTCGACGATGCGTCCAAACCAAACTATTGCCATCTGGTGAAAATTCAGGACTTGTTGCGGTGCTTTGTTTGACGACATCTTCTACCTTCCAGCGTGAAGGATCTTCCTGAGCCGTAACTCTCAGGCAAATAATCAGTACAAATAGACAACTTAGTAGTTTTCGAAGCTCCATATTTTCAATTGTTAGCAAAGCTCAATTTAAGAAAAGCATATACTTTCCTAAGCCTTGCCAACGTTTTCAAAAAGGAAATTGCCTCAAATATGAATCGATCTGCTCTCATTTTCGGCCTTATCATCTTGCCTTTGAGTCTTTTAGCTCAGCAACATCCTGCTGGTTTACAGATGGATGATGCGGCATATGAACGGATACCTTTACAAAAGACGCCTGAAGGAGCGAGGATGGCCTCTAGAGCTTCGCTAAAGCAATTTGCTCCATTGGCAGAAGACCAAGGCAATTACAACAATTGCGTGGGCTGGGCGGTAGCCTATGGCGCCCGTACCATCATGTTTGCCCAAGAGAAGGGAATCCGCGACAAGCGATTGATTCAACAGTATGCGTTTTCGCCTGCCTTTACTTATAAATTGATCAGCCGGAGCCGAAGCTGTAATGAAGCGGTCAGTATAGAAGCGGCGCTCTCTAGTATGGCCCAACAAGGTGCGGCTCTACAGCGTCAGGTGCCCGAGTCTTGTGTAAATCGATTGTATTCCCGCGACTACAGTGATGCTCGCCAATACAAAATCGGTGGATATAGTCGCCTTTTTTATCGCGACGCTCGATCAAACGAAAAAATCCAATCAGTCAAATATGCCTTAGCTTCGGGACAACCAGTAATCGTTGGCATGAATTGTACGCCTTCTTTTGAAACCGCAGAAAATCAAAATGTTTGGCGCCGAACAGAGTCCCTCAATACCCGCAACTATTATGGACACGCTGTCTGTGTGATTGCCTACGATAATGATAAATACGGTGGCGCTTTTCAAATCATGAATAGCTGGGGAAGCAGTTGGGGCAAAAGCGGCTTCATCTGGGTGAAGTATCAAGATTTCGCAGCTTTTACGAAATACGGTTATGCTCCTAAAAGCTTGCAGCAGTCCAATCGTAAGAAGCAAGCCATACCAATTAGTCAACATTCTAGCCCGATAAGAGGATTTTTGCCTCTGCTCCTACTATATTACCGTCCAAGAAGACGTCTTCGCTTATTGAATAAGTGAGATACTAAGCAAAATTTATGCTCTGGTTGGTAATCCTGGTAGTGATTGTATTGTTGGTAGCTGCTTATTTTTATGGCCCAAAACCGCCCGCGGTGGTTTCAGATCGCCCACCTTTAAGCATCGATGCTACTCTCTCATCTTTAGATAATTGGCTAGCCAAACGGGAAGGCGTATTGCCGATTAGACCGGATAATGAAGCGCGTATCATTTGGTACGAAGGCCAGCAAAGGCCTACTGATTACAGCATAGTCTATCTACATGGTTTTACTGCGAGTCAAGGCGAAGGTGATCCCTTGCACCGAGAGTTTGCGGAACGCTATGGCTGTAATTTGTATCTCAATCGCATGCCTGGACATGGTTTGACTGATCCTGATGCCATGATGGATCTTAGTCCAGAAGGGATGCTAGATCATGCCTTAGAATCATTGGAGATAGGTAAAATCCTTGGCAAAAAAGTCATCCTCATGGGTACATCAACCGGATGTACGCTGATGCTTTGGTTGGCCAGTCGTTATCCAGAAGATATCGCTGGATTGATCTGTTTTTCACCTAATATTCGAGTCGCCAACCCTCTCATGAATTGGGTCGATGGTCCCTGGGGCAGTCAATTGGTCAGTATTCTCAACAAAGGGCCCTATATCACCAAACGAACCCGTAATCAGTATTGGGATAGTCAATATCGTGAAGAAGCCTTATTGGCTTTGCAGCGCTTGATACGATCAACCATGCGACCGGAAGTATTTCGTCGTATCAAAGCCCCTGTGTTTATGGGCTATTATTTCAAAAACGAAAACTTCAAGGACAGAGTGGTATCCATTTCGGCTATGTTAAGGATGTTTTCCCTACTGGGAACGCCACGTAAAAAGAAACGCAAAAAAGCTTTCGCAGAGGCTGGAGATCATGCTTTTCCCAACCGACATTTTGGGAAAGATTTGCAGAGTGTGCGGATGGAGAGTTTCGCTTTTGCGGAAGAGGTGATTGCCTTGAAACCGATTGGAGAAAAAACTCATTAACATTGTTATATTTTATCACACAACAAAAGTAGTCATACAGGACTTTTTTCCTCTTCTCTATTATTTTCGCTACTTCGTAGAACGCTAGAGAGCGTTCCGCGAAGCATAAAGAAATCTGAAGATTTTTCGGCGAGCTCAAGATGACACGAGAAAATGAAATCTACCCTACTCAAATTATCTCTCTGACATAGCACACACCCTAGCGTTCTGCGCGGCAGAAAAGTGAAACTCTAGATATTTCGCAGGACTCAGGATGGCACGAGAAAATGAAGGCTACAATACACTACCCTACTTTCTCTCTGACTTAGCACACCCTCTAGCATTCTGAAATATGGAGGGGCAAAACCATTTAACACTGTTATTTTTAATAACGATATAAAATTAATGGAAACGTCTATAGTGAATATACTTATCCGACTATGGATTCTATCCATTTGTAGTCCCTTAGGATTGAATTGAAAGTGATTTTCAATTCTTTTTGAGCAGGCATATAAGCTAAAGATGCCAACTTATACTCCAATGGAACCTGCCTTATTCTTTCAATAAATTCTAAGCCTCTTTGATTCGGACTGCCTTTTTTGGCAATTAGGAGGTGCTCACTTAGACGATTGATGCTAGGATTAACTTTCTGCCTAAGCGAGTTCCATATATTAGATTCCCATATTTTGATATTGAATTCACCCAGATATAAATCAGAAACTTCGAATATCGTTTGCTCTATCACATTTTTTTCGGGGGCTATGAGTAAAGAAGTATTCGACAGACTAGATTTTCGAATATCAACTTTCCAGTTTTCTTGTCTAGGTATATCTGCATACAATCTTATTGACCAGGATGAAAATGAGCCCTTTATTGATCCATCTAATTGACTTATAAATGCTTCCCATTCTTGGCAAATCGTCTTGTTTTCAATATAGAAAGGAGAATGCTCTTCTTCTTGAGAAGCATCAGATATAATAGCACTCGCATTTACATTATTTTCCATAGTTAAATAGCGTTTATCTCATGGAGACGATTAGATTAAAATCGCCTGATTACTATCATAAAGAGCCAAAGTTCTAGTTCTAGTTGGAATGGTAATAATAAACTTTACCCCTGAAAACTGTATCACCTTTACAAGCTCCTAATACACCGCAATTGCAGTAATTCGATATTGACCGGTTTGCTCAGAATTAATTAGATGGAGGCGAATCAAACACTAAAGGCATCATTGGACCAATATTTTCTGACGATAAATCCCTTCTGCGCTCTCAAGGTTCAGAATATAGATTCCTCTTGGTAATCTTGTAAGTGATAAGCTCTGGCGTTCTCCGAAGGAGGGAAAAGAAGAGGAAACAAGCACTTTTCCCTTTAGATCAAGCAATTCAAGTTTTGATTGTTCTATCTCACAATCAGTCTGAATATGTAGCATATTGCTAACAGGATCTTGCCAACTAAACA
This sequence comes from Bacteroidia bacterium, assembly GCA_045106675.1. Classification (GTDB taxonomy): domain Bacteria; phylum Bacteroidota; class Bacteroidia; order J057; family J057; genus JBCAWW01. The sequence goes on along the minus strand of JBGCFA010000142.1, from coordinate 7,335 downwards.
ACTGACAATCAGCACCCAAAGGATCGATAGCTGTAGATTGCATTTGGATCGTACTCAGCTCGGACGAACCATGTACCAATCCCGCTAAGTTAGCGAGAGTAGCAACATTTGCCTGAACTACCCGACGGATAAAGGTCATATTGAGATTGCCGATGGTGTCATTGACGGTATGATAATAAGGATTGCGAAACTCCGAGGCATCGGTCAGCATCAAAGCAGGAATGCCTGCATCCCAAAATATCGCATGATCACTCCTTCTTAAGTCTGGCGCGATTTGCCCATTGCCAGGAACAGCAGCTGAAACGACCTTCAAGTTTGGAACATATTGATTGGCCGCATTTTCAAAGGCATTCATCAATGTATTTGAAGCCTGATTAGCAATATTGGTAATAAAGTTGCCGCGAAAACTATCAGCAGCAACAGCATTATAGACAGCCGGAAACAATAGATTGAAGCCAGCCGGAAAAGTCTGCGTATTGGGGGCGGTATCGTAATACCCAATCATCTCAAGGTTCAACACTCCTAAAACATTATCACCTGCAGGGAGGCCACCATTATTGACATAGGCAAAACTCCCAAGCAAGCCATCTTCCTCCAAATCAAAAGCTAAGTAACGGATGCTATTTTCACTCAAATATGGGCTGAGCACCCTTGCTGCTTCCAAAACCCCAATTGTTCCAGAAGCATTGTCATCCGCACCGGGAGTATTGGGGATACCATCATAATGCGCATCGAGGATATAGATTTGTTGTTCATCTTGTACCCCTGACTGCTGCCCAATTACATTTACTGCTTGATAATTTTGATACATCTCCTCTTGTCGAGAGTTCAAGAGGCCTAGTTCCGCGAAGCGAGTCTCAATACTATCTTGGATCTGTTGGATCAGTGGGAGTTGGTTGGAGCGGTGTCGAGATTGGGCAAAATAAGTGAGGTCTTGCCGTAGGCGAACGCTATCCACGGCATCTACGATCGATTGAATATCAACGGGTTGACGGTCGTCTACTACGATCTTTACCCGATGATTGGCGATAAATATAGGCTGAGGCGCATCCCAATAGATGGCTTTTTGAATGCCCGGTAGAATTGGAAATCCAACTTCCCCAATTGCTGCTGCTGTAATATTTTGAAAAGTAGCTCCCTCGTCTGTGGAGAGTAAAAGACGAACATTTAAAGAATCTCCCTCAAAATCTGAAGCATCATATACTATCGTCAGCCGATTGTTGTCGAAGCTAAAGGAAGCATTCAAATTACTCACAATTGGAGCTTGATTTTGGGCTAATATCCCGAACGAGGATATCAGTAGAAAAAATAGGGCAAAATAAGATCTCATGGCTATAGTATTGATTCAAAAGGGAAAATAACAAAAAAGTCGTTCCGCAATGCGGAACGACTTAAAGGTATCGAAATAAAGAAGTAGCCTTAAGCTTGAACTTCTTTGATTTTTGCTTCGAGGGAACGGATAACAGAAATGTTACCTTGTTCAACGGACTCTTTCAATCCAAAAGTTTGAGGATTGGTTTTGAGAGCGAAACGTCTGCGAGAGGCCTTGCCTCGCTTACGCATTTTTTTGGTAGTGAATTTTTTTGCCATGATCTATTTCATTTAAAAATGACCTTCAAAAGGGAAAGCGCATGCATTTTACAAACGCGGAGTGCAAAGGTATAGATTATTCGTTGGGAATCAAAATTCCTCTTTGGTATAATATACTTTATAATAGTTCATATCTTTTTGCTCATCATAGGCTCGTTCGACGAAGGTTGCAGCCTCCTCAGTATTCTTTTGAGGCAAGACGATATGTATCCCATTATCAAACTTTATGACCGTTTTGAAGTGCTTTTTCATCTGCCTGACAGCAAACTTAGAAATGGCAAACGGCTCCTCATATTTGAGTTCATTATCCTCCTCGTATGACTCTCTAAAATCATCAAAGGCCTCTCGTTGTTCCACCTTTTCCATGACATCAGCACGAAAGTCATCTACATCAAAGTTTTCAGACTTATTGAAGTAGTTCATTGACTTATTGAGAAACAAAACTTGCTCTTTACGATCTTCGCCTTCGGCCAACACATTTTCACAAAAATCTTTGGCAAGATTGAGATATGACTCCGTCTGAAAACTGTTGTCCTGAATGCGTTGTACACCCATAAACTCATCTCTCCAATACTGAGTATCCTCACTGTTTTGATTGACCATGAGCAGCGTATAGCCATCATCAGCAAAGGTGTTGAAGATCAAACATCCTTTATCAAGCTTCTTGGTATGTATTCCTTGCTCTATGCGAAGCTTCAATTGCTCTTCATCCTCACTTTCGCTTAGGTGAAGGAAGACATCTTTATGCTCACTTTTGAAGATACCGATAGCTTCTAGCTCAACATCATCTACCATACATTCCCGGAAATGGGCCACATATAGCTCTCCACTTTTGACATGAGGATGGACAGCAGTTTGATAAAGGTGTGTCAAAATATTAGAAGACTCTTGGACGAAGTCTTTGCGACTACTTTCAAAAATTCGGCGACAGTAGGAGTAAACCTCATTCTTCGCGATATCCGTCTCGTGCGCAAATTTGAAGAATTCATCAGACTTAAAAGGTTTCAAAAAGAAATCCTCTAAAATCTGCATGGTTTGCTCCTCAAGTGGATAAATATCCGTGGCAGCAAGCACTCCTTCGTTACGGACTTTATTTCCTGCACGGTGAACGGTCAATGTAGTCAGGCGGGCCTGCGAGAGATCAAACATATTATTAGTAAACGTATGGGATTTTTCAGAACATGAATTACCACATTCTCACTCAACAAATCAATAAATTAAGTGTGAGAGCTAAATTAAATCGGTTTGTAACGAGCCTCTTTAAAGATCTTCTCATAATCTTTAATAGCCAGTAGATCTTCCAAAGACATTTTGGGATGGCGCTCCATATACGCATGAACAATCTTCCATCCGCAATACTCTCCAATACGAGGCGCTGACTCAATCGAAAGTTGGGTAGTGTATGGTTTATCGGTCAAATAATCACGGTGTATCCGTGAATCGCCTTCATACAACAAAGGGATTAGTTCCTTATAGATACGACCTTCATAATAGTCCGCCCATTGCATTTGCTCCAGAGAGTATTGAAAGCGCAACGAATCGGGCGTATAGGGTAGAATCGTCTCAATAAAATAGTGTTTCACTCCTGCACGAACCATTTTATCGATTAGGCGAGGCTGTCGTTTAGCTTCAATTGGGGGAACCATCCCTTCGGCTATTTCATGTACCATTTGTACTGATATGTATTCCTTCCGGCAACGCCTTAATTGATAACGTGCAATATTTGGAGGATAGAAGCGAAAACTGTCTCCCAAAAAGTAATGCAAACCAATGCTAAATTCCCCTCTCGGCATTGGAACCATTTGATCAGCTGTACGCCAATCTCCTTCTGGCACATAACCGGAAACATGAGTCGTAAAATCAGGAAATTCTAAATCATTTAAATGGAGAGTCATCCGTTTTAAAGCCGGTGTAATCAGCGCTTCCAGTGAACCATTATAAGGATAGACTTCACGAATAGTGTCTAGGAGTCCGTACATCTGAGGATTAGCTAAAATAGGGATGAGTTGAGAGGCTAATAAACTATCCAAATCAGCGGTGGTGAGACTATCGTCTTTACTCTTTAGCAACAATGGCAAGTATTGTTCAATACCCATCAAGTCATAAAAAAACTGACGCTTGGGTTGGAGATATTCAACATAGGCCGTAAAGGCTTCCAAAGTATCATTTTCCTGTAGTGCGCGAGAGCATTCCCACATTATACTATCGACTCTTTCCACCTCTACATCAAGAACTACATCCTTGATATCTTCATTAGGTACTTCCTCACAAGCAGTAAAAACTAATCCGCACACAAGAAATAGTATAGCGAATCGTAATATGTATTTTTTATCGTACAGCATTAAACGGGATTTATCTGAAATAGAAACGCAAATTAATATATTTATTGTATCCAAAAAACCACATTTATTTCGGGGGCAAGTAATATTTTTTTAGACATCGCTTGTTTTTGTGGACACACTACTTTATTATTGTCCTCAAATAGATACAACCTATATGGCCAAAATACTAATCATAGATGATGAAGAAGTAATCCGCAGTACGCTGCAAGAGATCTTAGAATATGAAGATTATAAGATCGATACAGCTTCTGATGGTAAGCAGGGTTATGACATGCTGCTTGCGAAAGATTACGATTGCATCATCTGCGATATCAAAATGCCAAAGATGAATGGCTTAGAAGTTCTCGAAAAAGCCATCGAACAAAAACCCAGTTCTACTTTTGTTATGATTTCCGGTCACGGAACGATAGAAACTGCTGTCGAGGCAACGAAAAAAGGTGCCTATGACTTCATCGAGAAGCCACCAGACCTTAATCGCTTGCTACTAACAGTACGCAATGCTATCCAGAAAACAGATCTAGTCGTCGAAACCAAAAAGCTAAAGCGCAAGATTAGCAAGGTTCGTCCGATTATTGGTGAGTCTCCTATCATGCAAAAGATCCAAGAGACGATCGATAGAGTGGCACCAACCGATGCAAGAGTATTGGTTACAGGCAGCAATGGTACAGGCAAAGAGCTTGTAGCACGCTGGATACACGAAAAATCACCTCGTCATACAGGCCCTATTGTTGAAGTTAACTGTGCGGCTATCCCTTCAGAGTTGATTGAAAGCGAGCTGTTTGGGCATGAAAAAGGCTCATTTACAGGTGCATATAAGCAACGTATCGGCAAATTCGAGCAAGCTAATGGCGGTACACTATTTTTGGATGAGATAGGCGATATGAGTCTGTCGGCCCAAGCGAAAGTGTTACGTGCTTTACAAGAAAATCGTATTACTCGCATTGGTAGCGATAAACAAATATCGGTTGATGTACGCATCGTATCAGCGACTAATAAAGACCTTTTACACGAAATCGAAGAAGGTAACTTCCGTGAGGATTTATACCACCGTTTGTCGGTAATCTTAGTGCACGTACCTCATCTCAAAGATAGACGCGATGACATCCCTCAAATCGCCAATGCTTTCCTCTCAGAAATTGGAAATGATTATGGGATGCCGAATCTAAAGATCTCCGACAATGCCATGAGAGAGCTCCAAAAGCTCGAATGGACGGGCAATGTGCGTGAACTACGTAATGTGATCGAACGCCTAGCCATTCTCTCCAATGGTGGGATCGGTGAACAAGACATTATGGATTATGCCGTTCCGCGCAAGCGGAAAGTAGCTACCGCTTCTATCTATGAGGACTTTGATAAGTTTCAGAGTTTCAAGGATCACGTAGAAGCAGAGTTTATCAAGAAAAAACTAGAATCGAATACCTGGAACATCTCCAAGACTGCCGAACAGTTAGATATCCAGCGTAGTCATCTATACAATAAAATGGAGAAGTACGGCATCAAGCGTAACGATTAATACGCTTTTTGTTGTCGGCAAACGTAGTGGCCTGCTCCCTTTAGGATGCAGGCCACTCATTTTTTTATAGATACAATTTAGATTTACTGCTTCGCAGAACGCACGAAGCATACAAAGGAAATGTCCAATAGCCAAGTTCAATCTAGAATGCTGAAGCAACTACTTCAACATTGAAAATTCATATTGGATATTGGACATTCTCTAGCGTTCCGCAAGGCGGGCTTTAGAAACCATCTAAATCATCAGGCTTAGGACCATTGTCCTCTTCTGGCTTGGGTTTAGTCGTCCGACAGTTTAAGTCCACATTAAAGCCTGCAGGTATCGGAAATGGATCTTGTGGCAGGTTTATCTCCTGGTCTTTATAAACTTTCAACATATACTCAGCCCAAATCGGCAAGGACATATTTGCACCTTGACCATACTTAATCGAGCTAAAATGCACTCGGCGATCCTGATGACCAACCCATACACCCGTAACGAGATCAGGCGTTAAACCCATAAACCAACCATCTGATTGATTTTGGGTAGTACCTGTTTTCGCCGCAATCTGATTTTTGAATTTATACTTATATCGCAATCTCACCGCAGTGCCTTGATCTACCACTCCTTGCATAAGATTGACTACTTGATAGGCCACTTTCGGACTGATCACTTCCCGCATATCTGGTTGAAATTCTGCGAGAATAGTACCGCTCCTATCTTCAATACGTGTAACAAAGATAGGTTCAATCCGTGTTCCCATATTGGCAAAAGCAGAGTAAGCCTTTGTCATCTCAAAAACACTCAAGTCTGTAGTCCCGAGCGCCAAGGAATATACTTCGTCTAGCTTAGTATCGATCCCTGCCTTATAAGCAAAATCCGCCACGAGCGTAGGATTTACTTCCGTCGTTATCAGACGTGCAGAAACAGAATTCATTGAATTGGCAAGGGCTTTTTTGATCGTTACAAATCCACCTTTGGAAAAATCTGAATTATTAGGGCTCCAAACACTACCATCAGGCATCGGTACCGTAACTGGCTGGTTGAGCACCTCATAACAAACTGAATAACCGGCATCTAATACCGCACCATATAGAAATGGCTTGAAGGTTGAGCCAACTTGACGCTTACCCTGGGCAACGTGGTCGTATTGAAAATATTTAAAATCATTACCACCAACCCACGCTTTGACATGGCCACTAAGCGGATCAATCGAAACCATGCCCACTTCAAGAAAGCGTGCGTAGTATTTGATAGAGTCCAATGGACTCATTTCCGTTACTTGATCACCTCCCCACGTAAAGACTTTCATTTTCCGTTTTTTACGGAATTCAGCATCTATTTCAGCATCAGACTTCCCCGCTTTTTTAGCGTTTATATAGCGTTGCGATTGTTTTTGCAAATCTGCAATTACGGCAGGATTACGTTTGTAGGAGCGTTCTCCCCTTTTCTCGACCTTGTCGAAGGTTGCTTGCAGATCCTTGAGATGACCATTTACGGCTTCTTCTGCATATGACTGCATTCTCGAATCAAGCGTTGTGTAGACTCTCAGCCCATCGCGATAAAGATCATATCCGTTTTTCTTACACCAATCATTCATAAACTGGCGCACATGCTCACGAAAATATGGCGCTAAACCGCGAATGTGAAGTTCTTCTTGCTCTACTAATGACGCCTCTAATGGTATCTCTTTGATGCTGTCTAAAGCTGCATCTTCGATTTTGAGATAACCATTTGCCTTCATCAAATTGAGGACGGTATTACGGCGTTTGAAGGCATTTTCGGGCTTTCGAATAGGGTTATAAACCCCTTGCCCCTTAAGCATACCGACTATCAGAGCTGATTCTTCACGCTTGCGTCTTTTGAAACTTTTATAAATTAACGGTTTTCAATTGTCCTCATACCATTACA
>JBGCFA010000141.1:0-15724 GCA_045106675.1 Bacteroidia bacterium | reverse complement strand
AGGGACGCTCGCTTTTTTAGCACCGCAACAAGTAGCCAAGTTTGATAATAAGGATGCCGATTTAGATCGCTACGGCTGGAACATCTTTTTTCATCCAGACTTAATTCGGAGATCTAAATTGGGCAAGGTGATTAAGGAGTACTCCTTTTTTGATTATGATGTCAATGAGGCCCTGCACATTTCAGATAAGGAAAAACAAATTTTAGGCGAATTGGTCCAGCGAATCGAGATTGAGTTAGACCAAAATATCGATAAGCATTCCCAGGATTTGATCATCGTCAATCTGGAGTCGATCATGAAGTATTGCCGACGTTATTATGATCGTCAGTTTTATACTCGCAGCAATCAAAACAAAGATTATGTCGTTCGATTTGAACAATATCTTGAGACTTATTTTGCTTCTGATGATTTAAAAAACGAGGGTTTACCCAGCCTCAGTCAGTGTGGAGAAGCGCTTAATTTGTCGGGAAGCTATTTGAGTGATTTGCTCAAATTAGAGACTGGAAGAAGTGCCAAAGACCATATTCACGCATTTGTGATCGAACAAGCCAAAACTTTGCTCCTCAATCAGCCTTCCTCTATTAGTCAGGTTGCCTTTGATCTGGGTTTTGAGTATTCGCAGCATTTCAGCAAACTCTTCAAAACCAAAACGGGCATGAGTCCTTCTGAGTATCGCAATTTGAACTGAGACAGCTTCGCAGAACGCTTGGGTAGCTCGAACTACTGATCGGGCCGCGCAGCGGCAAAAACAAAGCCTCCCTATCGTCCCAAATCATACTTTATTCCCACTCCCGCAAAGACGCTTTCACTAAAAAAGTGGTAGCAATTTGAGCGCGTAGGATTGGTCGGACTTGCAGTGCAAAATCTAGGGATGATGGCTGTTGCAGAGATATCACCCTTGATAGTAGCATGCAAACTGAGGCGCTCGTTTAGGACAAATTGTTTTTCAAGCAGAAGTGGGATCGCCAGTTCAAAATCATTGTTTTCTAGTGTATATCCATCCCTATATTCTTCATGCACATAGACAAAAACCCGAGATACCTGCAGGCCAAGACCAATCAAAAAGTCCCGTTTTGATCGATGCAAAAAACTAAAAGAGCTAGATAGATAATGAAACTTAGAGGAGATAGCTGGTTGCGGCCGCCTTGAAAATCCCAACTGATAGCGAACTAGCCAGTTGGACTCCTTGATCCTACGATCATAATTTGCAGCCACTGTCCAAAGCATCATTCTCCCGCCCAAAGGAGAACGACTATTATCGGTTACATTGATGTATTGCCCGGCGCCAATGCCTCCCCAGAGGCCTAATTGGCGTTGAACAGGAGCCTTTTCTTGGCCCAATAGGCTGATGCTTGCCAGTAGGCAAAGGGTGCAGATTAGATAGTGTTTCATGGTCTATCCAAAATAACAAGGGATTGGCTTCAGCACAAACCCTCTCAGTGCCACAACTTCCATCCCAGCGTAAAATCTAAATAATCTGCTTCGCCCCCATGCGCGTGGATATAGCTCCCGACAAAGCAATCGCGCCAATGATATTCCATCCCCAGCCGTGTATAGACTGTCCAATTATGCGGAAAGGGCGTTTTGAGATAGGGCCCACTTTGTAGCACCAATCCCAGTCGATTGATACGGTAGTTGATACCCACATAAGGCGCAATGCCTATGCCTGCCCAGGCGACATTTACCAATTCTTGTTCCCGCGCAAAGGCCGCACTCCCTCCATCATAAAACCATTCTAGCCCTACTTGCAAGGCTAGTTGGGGCTTTAACTGCCGCGACCAAAAGGGAGAGATCGACCAAGCTAAATAGTTGGGGCCGTCGGGGACTTTGAAGGCGTGCGTGCCGAGTCCGAGGCGCAAGCCCCAGTAGGTGAGCTTGGGGGCTTCTTTGCTTGATTCGGGCGAGTTTTGGGATGCCGGCCGTGCCGAACGCTCCCACTCGACGCGCAAAAATGCCGCAGGGATATTGACGCCCAGATTAGGAACACGGCTATTGCCATTGGAGAAGTGAGAAAAACTACCACCAAATGAAACACCAAGATTATCGCCCAAGCCTTGTCGCCAAGCAATACTCGTTTGCGCAGCTAAGCTGAGATGAGCCCCAATGATATTATTGGTGGGATTTTGATCCCGATCATAAGGCCGACGCATATAAGCAAAGGAAGCGCCCTGCCGCAGACTCAGCCAAGCGTTCTGCGAAGCAAAAAACCGAAACTCTAGCGAGGGCATCAGACTCACTCCATAACCCAAGACCGCCGGATTGCCAAACTGATAAACCTGCGCATGTACCCAAAAGTGAAGGGGAGAAGCGTTCGGCAAGGCCAAAGGTAGGCCCACCGTCGCGACCCAAGCATCTTGACTCACCTCCGGGAAGACGGGATTGATCTTGAGGATACGACCGTAGTGAAAAGCTGCTTCGAACTGGGCTTGGACAGGGTTTTGCAGCAATAGCAATAAGATCAGTAGAAATAATTTGCTCAGTTTATTCCTCCTCCTGCCCCCTCCGAAGGGGGATATTGCTCTGCAAAGCGTAACTTGTCCCCCTTCAGAGGGGGCAGGGGGAGGAAAAGATTTTACCACAACCCAATCACGCCAATTCTTGCAAAACCTTCAAGGCATCGTCAATATGTCTACCGATATTGAGCTGCGAAGAAAAACGATGCTGGATGACGCCTGCTTTGTCGATTACAAAAGTTTCTCGGCCGGGTAACAAACCAAACATACTCCCACTTACGTCATATAGTTTAGCGACGCTTTTGTCACGATCACTCAACAAAGTGAAGGACAATCGGTGGTTGCTAGCAAAGGCTTTATGGCTTTTGACGGAATCGGCACTGACACCTATTACGACGGCGCCTGCATCCTTGAAGCTTTCGTAGCTGTCTCTAAAGCTACAAGCTTCCTTGGTACAACCAGGGGTTTCGTCTTTAGGATAGAAATAGAGGACAATATGATTTTTGCCAAAAAAGTCGCTCAGGCGCACTGTTTGATCATTTTGGTCTTGGAGGCTAAAATCTGGAGCTTTGCTGCCGACATTCGTCATAGTAGAAACAATATATTTTTCGATCTATCGTAAAGAGTAGGGAAATTAATTGCCTAAAGCGTGTTTCCCTAACTAACTTATAATTTCCTTTTTTTAATCATTAATACTTTCACCTGAAACACCTTAACACATGCAGCAGGTAAAACAATTTTTCATCATTTTAACTCTCATTTTCGGATTTAGTTTGAGTATTCAGGCACAATGTGATCCTGATACGACAACTTCTGGCGTGCCCGGTCTTTATCCCGACACCTTGGTAAGCGGCAAAGTAGGCGTCCAGTACTCTCAGGTTATCACTTTGGTGATTCCTCAAGATTCTTCTGTCGATGTCGGCCCTCCATTTGGTGCGATTGAGATTGACATTTGTAGTCTGTCATTGGACTCAATCCCAAACCTACCACAAGGGATGACCTACGCTTGTAATACACCTGATTGTGTATTTATCGTCAATCATGACTCTGGCTATGTCAATCGCGCTTGTGTAATTTTGGACGGCATGCCCTTTGATACCATCATGAGTGATACACTTAATGTGTATGTGACCATCAATCCCGGTGCTTATGATGCCGCTCAGGACACTTGTTTACCTTTGGGTATTCCATTGCCTCCAGCTTTGACTACTATCTTGTATCGCACTCCTTTTGAGATCGAGCCAGATAGCACTTTTGTCAACAGCATAGACGAGTATGCAGTAGCAGATTTTAATCTTAAACTATTTCCCAACCCAACACAGGGTAAGACCCACATTCGCTATTCTCTCCCAGAGCGGGTAGAAAATGTCGAAATCCAAATGACTGACCTATTTGGTCGTCAGGTGCAGAGCCTACAATTTGGCAATCAAGTTGCGGGTGATTATGAAGTAGAGATCGGCCGACGTGATCTTAGTGCGGGTATTTACCTGGTTTCGATCAATCTCAATGATGGCGCCAAGCGTCTCACTCGTAAGTTGATCGTTGAGTAAGGTATCGCTGTTAATTTTAGATATTGCGTTTGTAGTTTCGTCTAACGAAACTGCAAACGTATTCTTTCTTTTCTGTAACCCCCGGCAATTATGAAATATCTTCCCATTATCCTGAGCTTTTGCTTTGGCTTAGGGACGCTTACCTTAAGCGCCCAAAACTTAAGCCTCAGCGGTAAGATTACGGATCAAGAGACCGGCCAAGCGCTAACTGCTGCGACCATCAGCGTGCCAACCGACAATATCGGTGCTTTCAGTGCCGATGATGGTTCCTACCAACTTAATATTCCCCTCAGAGGCAGAACTAGCGTTACAGTACGCTACACTTACAATGGTTATACCCCCATCGAACAAACAGTAAGCCTCACAGAAGGTAATACTGCTACCCTCGATATTGCCTTGATCCCAGCGGGTTTTACGACTGATGATGTCGTCATCACCGCTACCAAAGGTTTTGAGCAAAAGCAATCCGACGTAACCGTCTCAATTCAAGTCGTCAAACCGCAATCTATCGATCTACAGGCAACTACTCAGATGGACAAGATCATCGATCAAATCCCAGGAGTAGACAACCAAGATGGCCAGATCAATATCCGAGGCAGTAGTGGTTATGCCTATGGAGTAGGTAGCCGTGTGATGGTTACTTTGGACGGTCTTCCTTTGCTTACCGGCGATGCCGGAACGGCTAGTCTCAAACTGATACCAGTAGATAATATCGCTCAGGTTGAAGTCCTCAAAGGAGCTAGTTCAGTGCTTTATGGCTCTGCTGCACTAGGAGGAGTCATCAATGTGATTACTGCCGATCCGGAAGCGATCCCCAAAACCCGAGTCCGGGTACGAGGTGGCTTATTTGGCCAACCTGCAAACTCAGCCCTCGATTGGGACGGTGACGCGAGTGCCTACGAAGCTTCGGCTCACATTTTTCACAGCCGAAAAATCAACAAAAATACCGATCTGACTTTCCAGACTGATTTCATCAAGGATTCTGGTTATCGGCTCGGTACTGATCGTGAGCAATTTAGAGGGATCGTGATGACTAAGTTTCGCCCCGAAAAGATTCCGGGCTTGACGATTGGTCTCAATGCAACCACCAATATTGACTCATCAGGATCAATCCTCTATTGGGCGAGTTATTCTCCCTATGCTCTACAAGGCGCGAATGGAGAGGATTCAATAACGGTAGGAGGCGCCTTAACCCCCACTACTGACAATGGCGGTTTTCGCAAGCAATTGACCACGCTATTTGCGGTTGATCCTTCGATCAAATACCTCACCAAAAACGGCGACCTCTTTTGGTACCGCGGCCGGATGTTGCGCAACAGCAGTCAAAACAATACCAACCAATCTTCGACCAACTATATATTCTACAACGACCTGATCTATCAAACAACACTTTTTGACAAAGTTAGCTGGATAGTCGGGGGCACTTATTCTTATTCGATTGCCAATGGCGATAGTCTATATGGCGGGCGACACGATGGAGATGCCGAAGGAATCTACACCCAGTTTGACGCTAAATTTGGCAAACTCAATACGAGCTTTGGTTTCCGTTATCAGAGTGTCAGAATTGATACCCTAGAACGAGAATCAAGACCCGTCTTACGGGCAGGTCTAAATTATGAGCTTAGAAAAGGGAGCAACGTCAGAGCTTCATTTGGTCAAGCTTTTAGGGTTCCGACTGTCGCCGAACGCTATGCTGCAACCGCGGGCGGGGCTATCCTCATCGACCCCAATCCCAATATCCAGTCTGAGTACGGCTATAGTACAGAATTAGCGTTCCGACAGGGATACAAAGGCAAAGGTGTCAAAAGCAAGTTTTTGGGCTATCTCGATATCGCCGCCTTTGTAATGGACTACCAAAACATGGTAGAGTTTGGCATCAATGAAGTCGAATTTATCTCTCGCCCCGACGGTAGTTTAGGTTTTCAAGGTCGCTTTTCTTCGAAAAACGTGGCGAACGCTCGGATCTCTGGCCTCGAGATCACTACCCTCAATAGCTTCGAATGGAAAAACGGTTTCTTCCTCAATATATCGGGCGGAGTAACGCTCACCAATCCGGTTGATCTCAATGCCGTGCCTGAAGAGCAGCAGATGGACTTTTCAGAATTCAATAGTCGTGGCGACTTATTTGATTTCTTGGCCTTTACGAGAGTCGTAAATCAAATTGCAGACACTACTACTTTTGATCAGCCCCAAACGCTCAAATATCGTAGTCGGACCTTGATTCGCGCTAGTGGTTCAGTGGGTTATAAAGGCTTAGCCTTGACGGCTAACTATCGTAAAAAGAGCGTCGTAGAGTCTATTGACCAGTTTTTATACCTAGTCGTCGCGGATCTAAGTGATTTTAGAGCTGCAAATCCTGATGGTTTTGATGTACTCGACCTCATTGCTTCCTATGATTTTGGCCGTGGCCAAGTTTCAGTGACGGTGGACAATGTATTCAATGAAGAGTATATGGTAGTCCCAGGCTTACTAGCGGCTCAACGTAAAGCCACATTACAGTTAATGCTGCGCTTCTAGTAGCACTTTCATCTAAGACATAAGACAGGCTGCCTCTAAGCATTATGCTTTGAGGCAGCCTGTTTTCTTTTCGCGCTGCGGAACGCTTCGTCGGGAAGGCGTATGCAATACGCCTCTACTTCTCAGTTATAGCCAAGGCTATGGATTTTGCCTCTTGTACAACATTGTGTACATTTATTCGTACACAATGAAAAATGTATTACTTATGATTGCAGTAACAATATCATCCTTGCGTTCAAAAATGAAGACTTACTTCGATGCAGTGAGTGAATCTTTAGAAGTATTGATTGTGCCACGGAATAATAAAGATGAAGATGCTGTAGTAATTATGTCAATCCGTGAATACAACTCCTTACAAGAAACTGCCCATCTAATGTCATCTAAATCTAATTTGAAAAGATTAGAAGAATCTATTTCTCAATTAGAAAAAGGAAATACGATTTCGTTTGACTTAGATGCTGAATAAATAAGAATATGCTAATTGAATTTACTCAGCATGGTTGGGACGATTTTTCTTTTTGGCTTGAAAATGATCCTGATATAGCCAAAAGAATAAAAGAGTTAATCAAATCTATTCGGGATAATCCTTTTAAGGGAATTGGCAAACTAGAACCCTTAAGATATTCTTTAAAAGGATTTTGGTCTAGACGAATAACTAGTGAACATAGATTGGTATATAAAGTAAGTGGAAAAAGAGGCATGGATCAAAAGTGTTCAATTATCCAATGTCGATTTCATTACGATGATAAGTAATCACTTGGAATTTATTCAAGTTTAGAATTTGAGAAAAAGGCTAATAACATGGTCTACGAGCTATACACTTCACCGTGGGCTCGTGTCCAGCACCTAGTCCGGTCAATAGTAGAAGGAGGCAAATCGTTCTCCGAAGGAGCTATCGATCTGCCTCTCTCTCAGCCATCAATGTCTATTGGATATAGTCAAACAACATCCGCACTTCGGAGCGTACGAGGGTCCGGGTCGACTCGAAGCGCTTATTGGCATGTGCAAAACTCATGTCGGGATAGACGGCTTGCCAAGCGGCTCCTTCATCTTTATTCATATCTTCCCAACTATTGTACATATCTAGGGTAGAGGCATTGTAGGCCATCTCTTCCCCTCCTGGCATGATCATGGTGGTCAGATACCATCCAGAACGAATGCCCATATCGATGCTTTTTTGGTGGACAGGCTTGGCAAAACGAGTTTCCATTTCTATCCAATCTTCCCAACCACCAGCGGGTATTTTCATAAAGTTTTCAACCCTGTACTTGGCGGTAGCTACGCCCTCACCTTCTAATACATCTTGTGCAGTCCAAATTTCGCGTTTGACAAGCTCACGATACATCTCAACCTTATCTACCATTTCCTTTTGGGCTGAACTTAATTTTTGGGTCAGTTTGTTCCAAGTTGCTTCATTCCAACTGTCGTTAAGGTCATCGATTGCTTTCCAACTGCTAAAATGGGTTATCGTCACAAAGTCGTATTCGGTTCCGGTCCCACTAGGATACAATACTTGTTCTAACTCCCAGCCTGTAATCAGGCCCGCATTTTTGCGTTCCTGATGGATCATTTTCCAGATGTTTTCACATTCTAGATATTCATCCATCATACCGGGTTTTACTTTCATGTATTCCACGACGACATATCCGGCATCGTCATCTTGGGCCAAAAGGTTTGGGCTAAACCATAGGCAACAAATTGCCAAAGTGAATAAGAAGCTTAATCTTTTCATGTCTAATAAAATTTTAGGGTGTTATGTGATGCTAAATAATAGCCATAGCTGACTACTGTCAGCTCGCATGATTGCGTTTCTAACAAGCGCTTCCAAGGTATCCCCCTAGTCGGGAACGCCTCTTCACTTATGTTGCATTTTTAGGGGAATACTAGCACATATTTTGCATTTGGCAGGCAAAAAGAGCGTTTGGCTTACTGATTTACAGCTATTTACGGATGGTTTTGGGGGAATAGCCAAATTCTTCTGAGAACAAGCGACTAAAGTAATTGGGGTCATTGAAGCCTACATCGTAAGCGATTTCAGAAATGTTAAGAGCTGTTGTTTCGAGCAATTCTAAGGCTCGTTGCAAACGGATAGATCGAATAAATTGACTAGGCGTCTTGCCAGTGAGTGCTTTGAGCTTTCGGTTGAGTTGGTTGTTGCTAAGCTTAGCGATCTCACACAGATGGCTTACGCCAAGCTCTGGATCACTGAGACGTTTTTGGACAAGGAGAATCAGTTTTTGCAGGAAGAGCTCATCGAGGGAAGGCTCTTTTTTGACTAAGGCTTTTTTTGCAAATAATTTCTCGCCGCCATAATTAGCTTGCAAAGTCTTTCTCAACGCCAGTAACTTATCTAAGCGAACGAATAATTCTTCTTTGCGAAAAGGTTTTACGAGATAAGCATCAGCACCTCCTTGCAGACCTTCCATACGATCCTCAAAAGTAGCCTTAGCGGTCAGCAAAATGATAGGGATGTGGCTCGTCCGTTGGTCATTTTTCAGTATTTGACATACTTCATAACCGCTTTTTTGAGGCATCATCACATCAGAAATAATAATATCCGGTACCCGTTCAAACGCCTCTTCTAGGCCGATTTCTCCATTGATCGCCGTGTGAATATCGTAAGTCGATTTGAGCAAGCCCTTGATATAGATCACGATATCAGTATTGTCTTCAATCAATAATAGGACCGGCTTGGGATCATTTGAATTCAGGTGCTCAATGTCTGCAAAATCAATCTTAGGGGAAGCCAGATCATCTGAAACAGATTTTGCTAAAGGGTTGATTGGCAGGACAGATTTTTGAGGAGAAATAGTGTCTTTGATTGAGGCGGGTAACAGGATCAAAAAACAACTCCCTTGCCCCAAAGTGCTCTCTACGCTTAATTGACCTCCCATTAGTTCAATCAACTCTTTGGTATGTGCGAGCCCAATGCCGGTGCCTTCATTCTGTCTAGAGGAGGAGTTGTCCGTCTGATAAAAGCGATCAAATATCCGTTCTAGTTGATCCGAAGGAATGCCAATACCTGTATCCTGAACTTTCAGTTGTAAGAAAATGGTCTCTTCCTCTACCAATTGCTGAGCATATAGCACGATCTTGCCCCCTTTGTCAGTGAACTTGAGGGCATTGGCTAAGAGATTGTAAATGATCTGCTGAATCTTGTCTTCGTCAAAGTCCATAACCCATTCCTCCACCTCTGATTCGAAGGTCAAACGTAGTTGTTGGTCTTCAGCCATAGAATAAAAAGACTCGGTCAAGTATTGGAGATAGGCGATGATGTCCCGCTGGACAAGATCAAGTTTCATGCTACCTGTCTCCAACTTCGAAAGATCGAGTAATTGGTTGATGAGGCGGAGTAGGTTTTGACTATTGCGCTGAATCAGGGCCCGCTCAGTTTTATGCCCCTTAATATTGTCGATCATACCGAGGATTACCGTAAGCGGCGTACGGAACTCATGGGTGATGTTGGCATATAAGTTTGTTTTGGCTTCATCGAGTGATTTGAGCTTTTGGGCATGGGTCTCAGCTACTTCTGCTCGATATTGTGCTTCGGATAGGCTTGCTCGGGTGCGTTCAGCTTTCAATAGGCGTTTTCGTTGGATGCGATTTGCTATCCCAATCCCTAGGACAAGCAAAAGGCCAAAACCAATCATTGCTGCTTTCGTTTTCCACCAGGGGGGACTAATATTAACTTTTAGTCCAGCTTCTTCAGTACTCCAAACGCCATCTGGATTGGCCGCTTGTAGCCGAAACACATACTCTCCTGGAGGCAGGTTAGGATAGATAGCAGATCGCTGCTCATTGACATAACGCCATTCCTTCTCGTAGTTTTCCAGCTTATAGCGATAGGTATTTTCTTCCGGTCGGATAAAATGTAGTCCGGCATATTCAAATGTCAGATCATTTTGATCATGTGTTAAGGCAATCGTTTTAAGGCTGGGGGCTGCATTGCTTGGGGTTGATATGGTCGAGAGGGGAATTGATTCATTGAATAACCTTAGCCCCGTTAAAACCGGAAGGGGTGTCAATGAGTCCTTCAATATAGCGGTAGGGTCTATTTTGACAATACCACCATTGCCACCAAAAAACAGTTCTCCTGTTTGACTCATTGCCAGCGAGTGAGGATAGAATAGATAAATTGGGGGCGCCTGGTTTTTAGAGAAAGAGCTCACTACATCCTCATCCATGGGGAGCCAAGCGAGTCCTTGATTCGTACTAATCCATAGATATCCATTTTTATCCTTGATAAGTCCTCTGACAACATTACTCGGCATTCCTTCTGCCATTGTATTTGAAGTCAGACAAGCTGTAAGTGGATCGAAGTGAAGCAGTCCCGCTCCAGATGTTCCTAACCAAATACCCTGAGCGTCATCATCGATAATTGCCATTACAACATAGCCTTCGAGGAAGGAGGTGATTATGCCAGTAGATGGGTCTAGCTGATCAAGTCCTCTTTCAGACCCCAGCCAGATCATACTATCTCTGCCGGCGGCAAGTGCAAAAATTTCGAATTCGTCTCGGGAAGGATTTCCGATCTTATATCCAGAGGTAAATCTTCCTAGCTGAGGGTCGAGACGACTTAAGCCAAGGTTACTATTCACCCAAATGTTCCCATGCTGATCTTCGAGTATGCCGGTAATCTTATTATTACCAGCATTAAAATAATTGTCATAGCTACTAAAGCTTTGCGAAGCACGATCAAAGCGAAACAATCCATCACTAAGCGTACCCACCCAAATGGTACCTGCCTTATCTTCATAGATACTAAGTACCATCGAGACCTTACTACCCTGCCCACTCCCTAGCGTGAAATGCGTAGATTGTTTGGTGGTAGGATCAATCCGATCTAGTCCTGACCAACTACCTATCCACAAGTTGCCTTCATGGTCTTCCAAGACCTCTTCTATATGACTGTTTTTAAGGCTTTCAAACTGTCCCAGACCAGGCCTGAGAAGGGTATAAGCCGACTGCTTAGGGGAAACCTTATTTAGCCCTTTCCAAGTACTCACCCATAAGATATGCTGCCGATCCTCAAAGATGGACCAAACAGCATTGTCGCTAAGACCTTCGGGCTTATCAGGCGAAAAGGAGTAGGTAGTAAGCGTCTGGCTAAGGGGATCATAACGATCTAAGCCGCCAAGAAATCCCCCAATCCAAAGTATCCCTTCGGCATCTTCATGAAAGAATTTGATCGTTCCGTTTGGGCCATTCTGGGTGCGTAAGTAAGGCCATTTCGGATGAACAGCATCTTTGTCTCCCCTCCTAGGGAACGCAAAAGTCCCATCTTCTCGATTCATGATTTGCAAACCATCTCCCCATGTTGCTACCCAGAAGTTACCATCGGCATCTTCATACAACGCACTGATCTCATTATTTTGTAGGCTAGAAGAGTCTTGAGGATCATGCTCATAGCGAACGAATGCATCTCGCCCAGGATCATATCGATTCAAGCCACCTCGATTTGACTGATCGTCCCAAGGCAAGCCCGTTCCAACCCACAAAGTACCCCTGCGATCTACATAAAGGACCGTGGCTACATCATAACTAATGCTGCTAGAGTCTAAGGGATCATGAAGGTAGCGCACAAAATTATCATGCTCCCTATCATATCGACACAAACCGCCATCTCGCGTTGCGATCCAAAGGCGCCCTTCTTTGTCCTCTAATATGTTGTGAATTTGACTATGACTTAAACTGGAAGGGTCTGAAGGATTGTAGTAATACCGCCTGAAAGTTTCCGTAATCGGATCATAGCGATTCAATCCATTCCAAGTTCCTATCCAGAGGGTCCCAAAATGGTCCACATACACATGCTCCGCGGCATCATCAGAGATTGTTAATGAATCTTGAGGCTCATGCAGATACTGTCTTAATTCAAATCCGTCATAGCGGTGTAGGCCTTCCTGTGTCCCAATCCAGAGAAATCCTTGAGGATCTTGTGCAACTGAAATTACCTTTTCAGAGGCCAGTCCATTTTGAAGACTAAAATGTTCAAACTGGATTTTGGATTTGGAATGAAAGGCCGCCTTTGCTTGGCCCAATAGTGCCATATCACTGATACATACGTATAGCAATAATAGAAAACTCACATAATAGTGTATCGGCGATCCCTTCAAAAATGGAAAATGTTTGTGAGTTAATCGACCCCTCAACTCTACAACAAAAGAATAAATGAGTTATAAGTAAACTGCAATATCACGAAAAATTAGCAATGATTTTTCTCCTCAAATCTAGCGAGTTGCGCAATTTTATTTTAGTATAAATGGAACCGAAACTCCACTGATAGAGCTGGAAAAGAGATGCGGAGAAATCAAGCCTTGAATCCCAAAATTACCGACTTTCTTGTTTTCCCTTTCCACATCCCTGCTTACCTTTACCCCATGGCTCACCTAGTAGCATTAGATCGATACAATTGGGAATTGGCGTTAGATATTCGTCTTAGTCCTGAGCAGGAACGCTTCTTACCGTCTGTCCTTTACTCCTTGGCGCAGGCCAAATTTGAAAACCTACACCCTTATGGCATCTTGCATGAGGAAAAGATGATCGGATTTTTGATGTATGGCGAGTTCGGCGGCATCTGCTGGCTCAATCGGATCATGATCGATCAAAAGTATCAGCAACAAGGAATCGGTCAATCTGCCATGAGGCAAATCCTCACCCAGCTAAGACGCAAAATGCGTTGCAAAGAAATTCGGACTTCCTATTCGAAGCACAATTACATCGCTGAACGCTTTTTTGACAGCTTGGGTTTTGAACCTATAGATGGCGGACTTGGCGAAGAAGTGGTTGCTATATTCAATCCAAAGACCCCGTTAAGCATATAGCTCAAGGGGCCTTCAGGGAAGTAAATGAAAAATTCTTATCTCAAGCTATGTGCTTATATAGCAATGAGGTGTCTTCATTTCGTATACAAAGATCGTGAAAAATCATCCTTTTTTCCTAAAGGATTCTACGAATCTTCTTATTTAACATAGAATGAAGCATTTATCGGGCCGAAAATACCTGATTTCCAAGCTATTGCTTCGTGCCTTCAAATAATTCGTAGCGATCAACGCCATTTGTAATCACCTGCAGCGTAAATAAGAGATCGCCAGTATTGTCCTCAAACTTACCATCATCACTCGCGACTGCACCAGATACCAGATAAGGTGTCCCTTGTACAGTCCCATCATTGAAAGACACTAGCTCGATCTGCAAACTGACTCCATCTGTCTTGACCAAAGCATCAGGCGTACGAGTCAATCTAGCGATAAGCTTTAAGTCTTTGACGGGACTACTCTCGGGGTAGTTGACAGGCTCAATTTCGACGGTTTCATCATCGATTTTGGTGATGCGGATACTCTGGCCCGTTACATCTCGGAGAGAGTCAGTATCTAGATTGAGCGCGACAGTGCCGCTATATTCTCCCACGATCAAAGTAGTGAGATCAGGATTGGGGGTTTCGCCACAAGCGACGAAAAGGCTAAACGTAAGGCAAAAGCCTACTGATAACAACAGATATTTCATGCAAATACGGTTTTTAGATCAAAAGTATAGTGCGAGGACTATAAAAGTCCAACGATATAGTTAATAACGTATAAAAGTAGAAAACGTGTTTTTCAATCCTAGCCAGATTCTTGCATCCGACGGCTCCACTCCATTTTTGTCAATAATTTGTCCGCTAGAGCCAAGCGTTCGGGCTTCCCGACATCCAACCAATTTGCCTCCTGATCGGGAAAAGCATAGATATCATGCTGTTGCGCGAGGCGCAAATAAAGATCAATAATCGAAAAGACGCCTCGTTCCGCGATGAGCGGAAAGATCCTCGGAGAAATATAATGATGCCCAGAAAATGCCCAAGGCTGCCATTCGCTTTGCTCGCGGGCCATTTTCAACTCGGCTGTATTGATGTTTTGCCAGCCACAGAGTTTTTGCTCTTTGTCAAAGAGTAGGTAGCGTGAGCTCTGGCGTTGCCGAACGCTTAATGTCGCCAAGCCTCCCTGCGCTAAGTGTCGCTCACGGAGATTGCTTAAGTCAAGGTCGGTGAGGATATCGGCATTACACAGCAAAAAATCCTCTCCCTCCGCCAAAAACTCACGTGCCTGCCAAAGCCCACCACCCGTATCCAATAATTCCGAGCGTTCGTCAGAGACGTAAAAACGCATCCCCTCAAGCGTCAAGCTCTCGATAAAATCGATCACTCTATCACCAAAATGATGCACATTGATCACAATTTCGGTATAACCTGCCGCCCGTAAACGGAGGATATTCCACTCTAACAGAGAGCGTCCGGCGACCTCCACCAATGCTTTGGGGCGATCATTGGTCAATGGACGTAAGCGAGTCCCGAGACCCGCGGAGAAGATCATGGCTTTCATGAAAATGAATTAGTAGGATGTAGCGGCGTATCCGCGATAACTATCAGGATTGCGCCGCCACGATATCATATATCAATTGACCCAGCCCTTTCGCTCTTGTTCGCGGTGGAATAGATCGACGGTTACATTATATTTTTTGCTGAGATACTGAGCCGTCCGATCCGCGCAATAGACAGAGCGGTGTTGCCCACCAGTGCAGCCAAAATTGACTGATAGATAGGTGAAGCCTCGTTTGAGATAGCGTTCAACGGAGTTGTCTACCAAGGCAAAAACATTTTCGAGATAATGCTCGACATCGCTTTGCTCATGCAAAAACCTAATCACCTCTGGATCGCGGCCAGTTTGCTTTTTGTAAGGTTGATAACGACCAGGATTGTGGAGTCCCCGACAATCAAACATATAACCCCCGCCATGCTCGGTGCCATCTTCGGGCAATCCGTGCTTATACGAAAAGCTCTGAACGCTGACAACTAGAGAAGCATTTTCGGGTTTGATGTGTCCAAAAGATCGGAAATCTTCATGATCAATGATGTATTTGAAGCATTCTCTCAAACCGGGGATTTGCACCGGCATCTCAAGTTTGCCTAAAACTTCTTCCAGATTACGGACTGCGTATGGGATGCTTTCGAGAAAATGTGTTTTGCGCTCGTAAAAACCTCTAAATCCATAAGCCCCGAGGACTTGTATGGTCCGCATCAACACATATGCGTAGTAAAACTGAATAAACTCCTCCCGATCTATTGACATTTGCTTTTCGAGCTCATCGAGATAGTGATGGAGCAAGCGTTCGCGTAACTCTTCGGGGAGATTGGCTTTGGCTTGATAGAGGAGAGAGGCCAAATCGTATTGC
>JBGCFA010000140.1:0-8734 GCA_045106675.1 Bacteroidia bacterium | reverse complement strand
CCGCTTGTATCTGTGGAATCAAGCTTTCATGTACAAAGCCTTTGACCAAGGTAGGTTTAGGCTCGTAGAAGTTGATCAATTTAGTGAAGGCCGAAATATACTCGCCCTCTTTACATCTAATGTTGCCGATGAGACCATCGGAAGGTGCCAAGATATTGAGTTTTGCTTGTTCACTTTGGTAGTATTGAATTTCTCCTTGGACCTTATTTTGCTGAGCCTGAGAGGGAAGCACGATTGAGTTTAGCATTTTTTCTAGCTGCGCTAACTCCACGTCAATGGGGTGAACTACTTGTGCCAATTCTACTTTGAGTGCTTCTAGTTTTAGATCATTGGCACTCTGGGATTGAGAGGCTGGTTTTATGCTTTTTAACTCTGATAGCAATGCTTTTTGGCTCGCTATTCGAGCTTCAAGGGCAGTGATCTCGGCTGTTATATTGGCTTGCTTCGCAGAACGCTTGGCTTTGAGTTGAGCAATTTGATTTTGCAGCTCTTGGCGATCTCGTTTGGCTTCTGCTGCTAGTTTTTCTAGCTCCAATCCTGCATCGTCAATCTTGAAGTCAAGATTTGCTTGCTCCACGACCATGAGCAATTGCCCTTTTTTGACGAACTCTCCGGGAGTAACCAAGATTTGCTCGATTAAAACCGATTTATAATGAGAGAGTTCGGTTTCTTTATTTTCTGCAAAGCCGTAAAACA
This sequence comes from Bacteroidia bacterium, assembly GCA_045106675.1. Classification (GTDB taxonomy): domain Bacteria; phylum Bacteroidota; class Bacteroidia; order J057; family J057; genus JBCAWW01. The sequence continues at coordinate 8,038 of JBGCFA010000140.1, read as the reverse complement.
AAGCAGAGGCTTGACCCAATTTTATCGTCATTTGAAATAAGACAAAAGCAATCGGAATAATAGCGAGGTAAAGCAGATTGACTCTTTTCATATGGCTAGATATTTCCTCCTTGGGTGTTTTCGAATACTAGATCGACGAGTTTGAGACCCGTAAAACGCTTAATGCTATCTGCTAATCGACCTCCGCTATAAGTGTCTCGCAATTTGATTCGATATTCATACAAGAGCAGGTGAGATTTCTTCTCGCCTGGATAGACTTTATAACTCTCAAGGACATAGTGCTTGCAAAAAGCATCTAAGGTCGTCTCAAGTCCTGAAAAGGCTTCGTAATCTTTTGGAACTTCCATTCTCAGGGTTCCTATCAATGATTTTTCCTGACTAAAGGAGGAAAGTCGAAGCAAGAAAGCCGCTAGACAAAATCCAAGCGTTCCGAGAATCGCGATCACATACCCAAAAACGCCGCAGGCGATCCCCGATGCGATGGAAGCAAAGATGAATACGATGTTTCTCGGGCTTTTGATGGTCGTACGAAAACGGATAATGGATAAGGCACCCAACATACCCAAACCGCGCGCTACACTATCGCCTATAGCCTGCATGATCGTCGCTGCGACAATGGTAATCAATACCATGGCCTGCAAGAATTGATATGGTCGATCTACGTTTCGACTGGTCTTTTCGTAGGTAAAGGCCAATACGCCTCCTAGCATCAATGAGCAAAGCACAGTGAATATGATCGCAATCAGGGTCGGGCTCTCCGTATTGTATTGCAAGAATGAAATGTCAAACATAAATCAAGAATGGGAGATAGAAATGTATGTAAGAAAAGGCTGAATCTTCCCATTTCCCTCCTTTGCTAGGAGGGAAATAGACTAGCGTGTAATGGATAGTTAGAGCAGCTACCCATTACTCCCTAGTTCAGTCGAGGATAGTAATCGTTCGGCAAGGCCGAGAGTAAGAATGAAAAAGAAGAAGGGCTCAGACCTTCAAACGCTAATTCAATACGACCATCTTTTTGCTTACTACCAAGTCATCGAATTGGAAGCGTACGTAATAAATACCATCGGGCCAATTGGCGACTTCGACACTGATTTTGTATTGATCAGGAGAGATCGTTTGGCTATGGACCATTTGGCCTGATAAGCTATAAACTTGCATGGCAGAGGAAATCTCATCTTCAAATTGAATGTGGAATATGCCTTCTGCTGGATTGGGATAGAGGGTGAAAGTGACGTCTTGGAAACTATCGAGGGCAGTGCTGAGTGAGTTTTCTGCCCCAAAAGTAGGTGGCATCAAACTAAAGTTACCGATTCCATTGGGGATACGACCATAAGAAATATCGGCGCTCTGATCTACATAGCTGACCTCATCTAGGATCGTTCCAGTATCGTCTATAAGTAAAATGGACTCAGCCGATGCGGAAAGCTTGAAACCTGCATGTAAGCCATCTTGGTCTTCATCATTGTCAGCCCAAATAATGAGGTAGCTATTCGCTTCTATCTCACTACCAGCCGGAAACTCCCACTTCATCAAGTCTGAGGCATCATCAGAAAGATAATAGGAACTCAGGTCTATGGTAGAGGTGCCGTTGTTATATAACTCAATCCAATCATCATATTCACCGTCTTGGTCTGCTACGGTAATGTCGTTGGATGCTAGGAATTCGTTGATCACTAAATCGCCAACGCTTGGATTGGTCGTCGTAGCAGTCAAAGTATGAAATTCATGTTCTGCTCTACGGGGAGAAAACATACCGATACTATTGTTTTCAGCATAGATATAATACTGCAAATAAGTGCTTTCGAGAGTGATATCTGCACCATAAGTACCATCGTTTGCTGCACCATCTCCGTGGGCACCATCGTCATACATGAGTGCTCTCGTAAAGGGGGCTTCAACGTCTGAACGATAGCCGATATAGGCTGTATTAGCGATCGCTATATCTGCGGCAATACTGATTGTCTCGGTGATAATCGGACTAGGGTTTGACTGAGTGATATTGGCGATCGAAGGCTCAAGCTGAGTAAAATCGCTCAAACCTAATAGATAGCTACTTCTACCGTCCATCAAGTTGGTGATGCCTGGAGTCGAACCACCACCACCTGGTCCACCGCCTCCGGTACTGACATCATTAGTCAAGTTGGCAGTGAAGTTTGCGTAAGTGAAAAACTTATTATTATCCGCTTGAACGGATGCATCGATGGTGTTTTGAAGACTAAGTCCTGTCGCATAATAGCTACCATCATCAAAGTTCTCAAGTAGCATGGTTTTGAGGTGTGCTAGATACATGCGCTTATACATGGCATTGCTGAGGAGCTTAGATACTAGCGGAAAACTCGCGTCATTTTGATGCAAAAGATGGCTCATTTGCTGTTTGGCCGTAGTATTGTTAAGGCTGCCAGAACCAGTATTTGCGAATTGACCAAAGGATTCATTCAAATCCCAAACTATGGGAATAAAGCGACGATTGTCATCACGATAGAGGTAGTAGTTTTGAGCAAAGCCACCGATATAGCTATCGAGATTGACAAATACATTATTAAAGGCGAGCATCCATAAAGCGCGATCTACGTCTAGTATCGTTTCAATGTCCGCGATGTTATTGTTCAGGGTATCACAAAGGTCGATGAGTTCGGCCCAGCCGGCATCTGACTTGATCTCATAGGCATCGTAATAATTGCTACTATCTTGGCCAAGGTAGACCAGATTGGGGAAATCATTAGATTGAGGACCTGCGCCTGCGGGAGGATTACATTTGATAAAGGTATTGTTGTTGGAGTAAAAACGATCCTTGACAAAGGTTTTGGTGATCGCCTCCGAATTAGAATATAGCCCAAGTAAGTTACCATTGACATATACATTTGCGTAATTGGACAAAGGAGCATCCATATACTGCCGCAAAATCTGGTAAGAAAGTACCTCACGGAGGAATGACGGATCCTTGGCTACATTACTCAGTTTGATGTCCTTATAAGATTGATAGTCCTGGTCCTTATAGGTATCAAGCTCTATGTGAAATGGATTTTTGGTCTGGTTAGCGTTATAGGTGCTATTGCCTTTGTATTTGACGCCAACACTGTCAAAAACAGTCCCATTGATGCTCACACTTTGGGCCATTATGTAGTCCTCGGTGCTGTTTTTTTCTGCGTCAAGGAGCTGATCCCAATTACTTTGCGCAAAAGTGATCTCAATCGTTTGAATAGTAGATAAATCATAAAAATCTTGAGCGCTCAGCTGTAAGCAGACTCCAAGGAGCATTAAAATAAGTAGTTGTTTCATATAAGGGAACATTGAATATTATGCAAATGTTAGCTCGGTGTGAACGTAGATACTTGTCAGATGATCTCTATATGAAAAACTTGTGAAATAAATAATTTATTTTTCAGCGGAGGCCATAAGTAAGCCATATGCTTAGCAATGACTAAGACATTTGACAGAATATTATGGCTTGATTTTTATCTGGTAACCCTAACGAATCGGCAGCTGATAAGGCATGAGGGCATAGGTTCCGCTGCGCGGAAAATTACGTTTGAAATCTTTGTAGAGATTGATTTCCTCTTCGAGTAACTTTAACTCTTGCTGCGTGCTGACTCCCAAGCCACTCATCAACTCTTCAAATGGATCTTGGGGTGCGGAAAAGCGTACGATGCGATATTGATCTCCTAAGCCTGCTTGCTCGGCTGCATAGGCGACGGCATCATTGAGTGAACCTAGTTCATCTACTAGATTGATGCGTTGGGCGGTGAGCCCTGACCATACTCTACCTTGGGCTATTTTATCTACAGCGAGGGAATCTTTGAAATCGCGGCCTGCTCTGACCACTTCCAAAAACGTTCCATATCCTGATTCGGTTTGAGCTTGGAAAAAGGAGCGTTCTGCCTCAGATATCGGGAACATCGGATTGAGAAAGTTGGCGTGAGGGTGTGTCTCGACCTCGTCGAACGTCAGACCGATATTTTGATTGAGGAGCTCTCTCGGATCAAATAAAACGCTAAAGATGCCAATGGAGCCTGTGATAGTATTTTCGTGGGCAAATATCCGATCACAAGGAGCCGCAATATAATAGCCACCCGAAGCCGCATAATCCCCCATTGAAGCCACGACCGTTTTGACTTTAGCGCATTCTTCGACCTCATGTGCCATCAAATCTGCGGCGAGGGCCATACCACCGGGGCTATTGATCCGTAAGACTACCGCTTTGACGTTTTTATCTTCACGCGCCTTGCGCAACGCCTTTACAATACTCTCTGAACCCGCAACTCCTTGAGCGCTTTTGCCCGTTTGGATAGTGCCTTCGGCAAAGATGATCGCGATTTTACTATCTCCTCGATTGCGCGATTTAGGCACTCGAAGATACTTATTGAGGCTTATCAGCCTGATATCAGCGATCTCTTCTTGAGTTGAGCGTTCGGCAAGGACGGCCAAAACCGCATCCTCATAATCAGCATGATCAATCAATCCTACTCTTTGGGCCGCATTGCCTCCCCCGATCATAAAGGTATTCGCAATCTCATTGAGCTGATCTTGGCTCATATCTCGAGCTGGTGCCACTTCCTCAGTAAAGGTCTGCCAAATATCTCCAAGCAAGATTTCGGTTTGCTCCTTATTAGCCGCACTCATATCCTTACGAGTGTATTGCTCGGTGGCAGACTTGAAAGTCCCTACCTTAAAAACCTGAGGCGAAATACCCACTTTTTCAAACATACCAGCATAGAACATCGGACTGCTCGCGAAGCCATTGAACTCCATCCGACCCTGATTTGGCATATAAATAGAATCAGCTAATGAAGCTAGGTAATAACTTTGTTCGGTGTAAATATTCGAGTAGGCATAGATAAATTTACCGGACTCCTTGAAATCTGCTAAGGCATCTCGGATACTTTTGAGACTTGACCAACCCGTTTGGATGGCAGGGCTGAGATTGAGGTAAATCCCGTCTATATTATCATCTTTGGCGGCGGCTTTTAGATTTTTGACGATTTGATAAAGCCCAATTTGATTGGCTGAAACGTCAACTGGTAAGGGGATAAAGTTGCTAATGTCTATATCTAATCCACTGGGAGTGGCATCTTCTACAATTTGTTCCTTCAGTTCGATTTTGAGAATCGTGTGAGGACGGATATTCACATCTTGTTGGCCCGCACTCGCTATCGCACTAAAAATACCTGTAAGCAATACAAAAATGACCGGAATCCCGATTAAGATTCCTAAAATCACCGCAAGAAAGCTTGCAAAAAAGGTTTTGAAAAAATTCATATTCAAATATACTCTGAAGTAGGCTAAATTGTTGAGTTTAAACCTCAGAAGCTAGGAAAACCCTATCTTTATGTATGATTTTTATCGGTCTGGGATCCAATGAAGGAAATCCCGCAAAAAACCTAAGAGAAGCTTTGAACTTGATGCCTGCTTATGGTATCGAAGTGCTGAGATGCTCTGCTTTATATCGTACTGAGCCTTGGGGCATCACTGATCAAGCCGTTTTTGTCAATGCCGTGGCTGAAGTTTCCTTTGGAGGCGAAGCCTTGGCGCTATTGGACGCATTACTCACTATTGAGACTGAAATGGGGCGCGTCCGTCATTTTAAGTGGGGCCCACGATTGATTGACCTAGATGTGTTGGAGTTTCATCGCCAGGAGATCGATAGCGAACGTCTCCAATTGCCCCATCCTTATTATCCTGACCGTGACTTTGTGCTGGTGCCATTAGCTGAGCTAGAACCTGATTGGATTCCAACGGGATCAGACGAGAGCGTGAGTACCAAAATCAAAAACCTCGAAATCCCCAATATGCCAATATGGGAGGAGGACTAAGAAAAGGATATGCCTTTTTACAGCTTTTGAGCATCGACGTGATATTGGGTGCTTTATTTTCGGGGATGATGGTCGCTAAGTTGCTAGTTGTCCAGATGCCTTCATATTGGTATTGGGTCCTGCCGCTCAGTGTTTGGGTGATCTATACGACTGATCACTTGATGGATGCTCGCCGCCTCAAAGATAAGGCTCATACGCCCCGACATTTGTTCCATTTTCAATATTCCAAGTGGATTGTGGTGATTTGGGGAGGCAGTATTTTGCTTTGTACCCTTTATGTTCCGTGGATTATTAGCACTGAAATCCTGTATTTTGGTATTGGTATGGGAGGCTTGGTATTGGTGCATTTGGCCTTGGTGTGGATCATCGGAGACCGGATTGCATGGTTTCTTCACAAAGAGTTGGGCGTGGGCGCGATTTATGCGGCAGGCGTTTGGGGAGGACCATTGGCTCTCTATGCTGATATTATCCCGCTATGGGCATGGATGATGGGCATTCAGTTTTTTCTCTTGGCCCTACTCAATCTATTGACCTTTTCTACCTACGAGCGCGAGACCGATGCTTTGGATCAACATACCTCATTTGTCCGGGCTATTGGCGAAGGACGGACTCGATTATTAATTGTTTTATTGGCGATGTTGATCATTGGATTAGGTATTTATGTTTCGCTAATCACCGAACCACCAAGTTTTCTTTGGGCTGTGCAGGCGGTTTATGCATTGATGTTAGGGATCTTGCTTTGGGTCTTTTTTGATGAGAAGAGGTTTCGCTTCGCGGAACGCTACCGTTTGTGGGGAGATGCGGTATTTATGTTACCCATTTTGACCCTACTCGTATGAATTTTGACTTCATTGCTCCGATATACGACCGATTGGCTAATTGGGTGTTTGGCTCCGTCCTAGCGCGTTCCCGCAGGATATTGCTTACAGAGATAGAAGCTGTGGATCGGACGCTCATTATTGGAGGCGGCAGTGGAGATATGTTGTTCTGCCTAGCCGAACGCCAAATCAGTAAGCAAATAGTTTATCTCGAACCTTCTAGCCGCTTTACTCAAACGGCCAAAGACCGCTGGAAGAAAGAATATCCAACTTTAGCGGCTCAAGTATCATGGGTACAAACTAACTGGCAAGAATATTCTGAGGACAGAAAATTCGACCTCATCACCACTGATTATCTTCTGGACTTATTTCCGGCTGAGGATGTTGACGAGCTTGTCGAACGCTTGGCTCTCTGGCTCAAGCCCGGTGGATATTGGTTATATGTTGATTTTTGTCAAAACGAGCAGACAGCTTGGTGGTGGAGGCCAGTTCGGTTTCTGATGTACCGTTTCTTTGCGATGGTTGCTGGCGTTCCGGGACGGAAAATCTCAGATGTGAGAGCTATCGCTAGCAAAAAAGGTTTCCGAATCGTGGCCCAGCAGCAAATCGCTAATCATGGCATCGAGGCTATATTATTTTGCTTATAGCCTCGGCTTGCAAGCCGAAGCTACGATCACATTTGTCAATTCAACTCATCCTTAATGTCACAAAGCACCTCTAAGGCCTTTTCATAAAGGCTGATCTCTTCCTCTCGGTCAAGCGTTTTGGGAATCAGTAAGCTTAATTCTTCATCGTAGATATAAAGCAAAGCTGCATCATAAACCGAAAATATCTCATGCAAACTGATCCGGATATCGTCAGAAAGCACCAAGCTCGAAAACATCAAATCATTGGTTTGCATCACCAGCCATTTACCAATGTCGTGCTTGATCGGAAAAGGATTATCAATGATGGCTTTTTGGTCTAGGCTTGGGAAATTTTCATGCTTTTTACTGATCCGCAGAGCCTTGCGATTGGGATTGATCATCTCGACTGTAAAGGCACTAAATAGCTGCTCATCAATCAACTCCGGTTTTATATTCACCTTATAGTCTCGATAACTCCCATAAAACTGAAAATCATTCTGATGAATAAAATTGAGTTTGAGTGATCTACGAGTCGCAAATCGTTTATGTAGCTTTTCCCAACGAGCATAACGCTGATGCCGCCGGTAGCCTATGACGCTAGCGGCCAAGATTACCGCGATGATTATAATAAAGGTGATGGTCGTTCCCATAGAATCCCTAATTTGCCTTCGAAAGTACGACAATGCAACCAATCTTGTCCCTAGATTGTTGAATCCTATATGTCATCAGCACCGATAAACGAAAATTCTCCTATCTATGCTATCCCAGGCATGGGTGTCGATGG
>JBGCFA010000014.1:0-99566 GCA_045106675.1 Bacteroidia bacterium | reverse complement strand
CTCAGCCATTACAGGCAGTGACAATGAAGGAGCATTCTTATCGGCAGGAGGGAGTAAATCGTTCTCGGAGAGATTGGAAAAATAATAGATCGCCGGCAAACGTCGATCCAATCTCTGCTGAGTAAAACTTTTAAAATTGCTGAGACGTTGCGGACGCATAGAAAAGATCAAGGCTTCCGTTCTCTTCAAGGGTAGATAAGGACTATATTGCATCAAGCCTGCATCCCCGGCTCGCTCAGACAGTTGGCTCGCTAAGAAGAAGCCCAAAGACGTGGACAAAATCCGTAGTTTTTGCTGGGCCAATAAAGCCTTCGTGCTCAGACTCGGTTCTATTAAAAGTTCATTGTGAATATTATATTTTTGACGCTTTATTTTTTCAGCGATTAAGGCGTCGAACGCTGCTTGATCCATGCCAAAGACATCCTCCTCATCCTTGGCACGGAGAAAGTACTCCTGCAGGATGTGGATTTCGACTAGTCTTTTATAATTGATCCCTATCGGCATGCTTTAATTGTTTTTGTGGCCTACATCTCCTTGAATTTCTTCGATTATCGGAGCAGGAGAGGTGATTTCACGCTGTATCTTGACCAATCTTGCTTTGTACATCACAGAGGGCACCTGCTTACCTCCCAAGGATCCCCAGAGGTGGTTGATTTGCTCAAAAGTCAAAGTGTAGAGCTCCATATAGATGCGGAGTTCTTCTTTTTCATCTTCTGTTATAGTATCATCATCTGCCAAGCTAGAGTCCGGTGAATTGAACAAGCAAAAGCGTTGTCGAGATTGAAAAAATTCAATCACCAAGGAAAGTCTATGCAGGGCAAATTCGTAAGAATCTTCTTTGTCGTCTTTTTCAGGTAGTGAACTAAAGAGGAGGTAAAGATTCAGATGTACAGGAGGCTTGATATATTCTAAACCAGTGGCTGTCTTGCGGACGTTGCGCGTATTTTTCAAGGCACTTTCTTCCTCGACATTGACCATCGTAACGATGATCTTTTTGCGGAAGTCCTTAGCCTCTTCTTCTAGAGCGGAGATATTGGCCAATACCACATCCTTCGCCTTGAAGTTTTCATTCAGGCGTTGATTGTTTTCAACGTAAACGCTGAGTTCATCACGGATCAATCTGATCGCTTTCGAGATCATGCAAAGTGATATTGTATCCCTCAAATGCTTGAGGGACGGTTTAGGATCAGTAAGTTGACCAGTTAAAAAGGACTAAGTAGCTTCTAGACTTATGTTAGTTATTTTCTAACAAAGTTCGGGATCAGGTTTAGCGAGAGGTTGTCTGCACGAGGGAACCGTGCCTATGATCTAGTAAACAACATATAGGCATTTAGGCTTCTCCGCTAAAAAATCGATAGCAACGATTTAACAAAAACTCCTTTCGACTGCGAGATACAGTCAGTATTTCGCCATCGCGCATTTCGACCTCTCCACCATCTCCTTTGAGATACCGCTTGACATATTTGAGGTTGACAAGATGTTTTTTGTGAATACGGACAAAAGGAAAAGCATTTAATCGTTCCTCCACCTTTTTGAGACATTGCGTGATTAGGACACTGGATTTATCCTTAAGGTGCAATAAGGTATAGGTGTTTTGTGCTTCGCAAAACGCTATGTTCTCTACGGAGATCAATTCAAATCCACCGACCGTTGGCGCTACAAAAGTAGGACAACGGTCCTGGCGGATCATTCGACACATATTTTCAACCTTATGATCAAGGTCATCGATCTTCTTTCGGTAACTCCAATTGGCTAATACTTGGTATAAAGCCTGATTGTTGATAGGTTTTTCAAGGAAACCTATAATCTGCTCACGCGGGCAATCCGTAAAATAAGCGTCATCCTGATCCATAAGGATGATTTCGCTCTTGAGACCGTCTTCGACGGAACGTAAAAACGCAATCCCTTCTAAATCAGGTCTGCCAACGTCTAAAAACAATAAATCAGGCTGGCAGTGATGCACCAGCTTACAATTGTCTGGATTAAGGTCCAAACTGGCAAGAACAGTGAGATTGGGGCTTTGATAGTGTAGTTTTTGGACGAGGGTCTCCCTGTGATAGGGATTCCGATCGACTACCATGGCTTGAATGAGTGGGGGCATGACTGTTTTGATAAAGCATAACAAGAAGGTAAAGGTCTGAAGGGCTAATTCAGACTGTAGTTACGTATAGGATCGGGCAAAATCCTTAAGCTTTAATAGTTCGTTTTAGGGAAACATCTTACAATTATTAAGGTGGAAAAAGCGCATCAGAAAGACAAATTTTTCACCCTCTTTTATATTCCGACGTACCAAAACAGGTAAATACACCTAAGCGGGTAAATACTTATAATAGAGTAATTGTGAATAAAACTTTTAAGTAAAAGATACTTTTATTATCTTTGCAGACCCAAAGTTAAAAACCGAAATGGCAAAGAAGAGTAAAGCAAATAGAATTCAGGTAATTTTGGAATGTACCGAACACAAAGAGTCTGGCAAGCCCGGAACTTCTCGTTACATCACTACCAAGAATCGTAAAAATACGCCAGGGCGTATGGAATTGAAAAAATACAATTCCACCCTAAAGCGTTATACCTTACATAAAGAAATCAAGTAACCACCAATAAGTCATGGCAAAGAAAACCGTTGCAGGATACCGGGACAAGTCTAAAAGTAAAGGGTTCACCAAAGTGGTACGCACGGTGAAAAATCCTGAGACTGGTGCCTACATCTTCAAAGAAGATATCGTACCGACTGATATGGTCAAAGACTTTCTGAAAGACGCTAAGTAGTTCAGACAAGATATTTTACACAAAAATCCGATTCGCTTACTGCGAGTCGGATTTTTGATTTTTGTATCTTAGCACCCTATCTCAAGCTTAGCTCCTCTCGTTATTGCTAATAAAACCCTATGCAGCGCTCCTTTTGGAATTTGGCCTTTTGCCTTTTTGTTACTTTTACTTTCTCAGCTTCGCTGAACGCCACCATCCTTAGCGTCACCGCTAACACCAATGATGGGATCGGCAGTTTGCGTCAAGCCCTCTTAGACGCCCAATCAGGCGATAGTATTAATTTTACTATCACAGGTCAGATTGTCCTTGATTCACAGATTGTCATCAATAAAAATATTCGAATCCTTGGACCAGGCGCTCAAAGCTTAGCCATTTCGGGCGGACAGCAAACCCGTCTTTTTGAAATCGCAGAGGGTGACAGTGTAGAGATAAGTGGCTTGAGCCTTCAAAATGGCAATGTCTATAGCCTAACGTTCCCCGCAGGAGGAGCAATCGTCAACTATGGCTATCTGATCCTACGGCAATGCTACCTCCATCACAATGAAGCAGGTTATGGAGGGGCGATACTCAATGGTTTCCAAGGCCTCAGCACCAAGCTCGAACTATATGATTGCACTTTTGCCTACAATACGGCTCTTGATGCTGCTGGTAACCCAAGCGGGATTCCAGAAGCAGGCGGAGCGATCTATATTGACGGAGCGCTCGGTGGTAGTGCAGATGTTGATGCGTGGAATTGCACCTTCGCTAATAATCGAGCAGATTCGACCGGAGGAGTGGTTTTTCTCACTGGCGAAAATATAGTCTCGCAGCAAACCAGCTTTGAAGCCAACAATTGTACCTTTGTCTATAATGAGTCTGAATTAGTTGCTGGAATCGCCTACAACCGATCACCGGTAGTACGCACTCGCAATAGTATTTTTGCCAATAATCAAGGAGCCAGCCCAAATATGGAAGGTTCGGTACAATCTTTTGGTAATAACCTGATCGACAATAGCGGTGGGATCTTCTTTGTCCCCAATGGACAAGCCGATCCAACAGATCTGCTAGATATCGATGCCAATGTAAGTGTACTAGGTGATAATCAAGGTCCAGTCCCCACAGTACCAATTTCTTGTACTAGCCCAGCGATAGATGCTGCAGCCAACAATCAAGCGCCTACAGAAGACGCTAGAGGCAAAGCTCGCAATGGGCTTGCAGACATAGGGGCATATGAATTTGTACCCTCTGATGTAGATGTATTCAATTTGGAGACCAATGGTCCCGGTTCTTTGCCACAAGCAGTACTGCTTGCTTGTCCCGGAGATACTTTGCGGCTAGATGGATTGAGTGGCAATCTAAATCTCGATGCAACACTCCTCTTGGATAAAGATCTCAGCATATTAGGCAATCCGCTTGATGATATATATTTGCGCGGAGGAGACAGTATCCGTTTGGTACAAGTAGGAGATGGTGTTTCTGCCTATTTTCGCTGGCTAAACTTCTATGAAGGCGGACCTAGTAATTATGGAGGAGGAGCTATCCAAAACAATGGCAATCTGACCGTTGAGCAATCAACTTTTGCACGTAACAAAGCCCGCTCTGGTGGAGCCATTGCTAACTATGGCTTATCTGACACAGCGAAGCTATCTGCGATCAACTGTACCTTTTCCAACAATGAAGCCATCTTTTTGGATGGAGGAGCAATCGATAATCGTGTCATTAATGCTCCAGCTTATCTCAAACTTACGCATTGTACTTTTACGCTTAATGAAGCTTCTTCTAGCGGTGGAGCCTTATATGTGGATAATGGGACTTTTGCAGAGTCTGTCAATAGCATTTACTCCTTCAATACTGCTCCGGCAGGGCCTGAAATCTATGGTAACCTACTATCGCTTGGTAACAACCTAATTAGCGATGATAGCGAACTCTTTTTAGCTGATGACAATGACCTAATCAATATCATTACGCTCCTCAATCCATTAGGGCAATATGGTGGTCCCAGTACTACACATAGTTTATCAATTCAAGCCGCAGCCATCGACCAAGGCAAAAACCTCAGCGAGATCCCTACTGACCAAAGAGGAGAAGCACGTATTTTTAATGGCAGAGCAGATATCGGCGCTTATGAATACAATCCCGCTACTGCGATTGAAGACATTGCCCCAAGACCATTCATACTTTACCCTAATCCGAATGCAGGAAACTTCGTCCTAGAATGGGAGTCTGGCGTTCCGCGAGTAGCGGTGATCCAGATCTGGAACCAATCAGGCATGCTCATCCAAAGACAAGCGCTCAACGCAAAGACTACGGATATCGAAATGCCGACAAACATCGCGAAAGGCGTATATTATCTACAAATTGTGAGTGATAGGCAATCATACAGTCAGACTTTTATAGTCCAATAGCTTGGGAAAAACCTTCGCATCTTCACGTCTTCCCTATTGGTCGCTAGCCTTTTGTGGGGCAATCTTGATCTTTTCGGCGGCCAATGTACAGTGGAATCCGATTCGCTGGGAAGGGATAGTGCGTTCTGATGGCAAAGGATATTTTGCTTATCTACCCGCTGTTCTGGTCTATCAAGACTTGAATTTTGGCTTTTTTGAGGAACTAGAGGGCGAGAAGTATTATCAATCTCACATCTACTATGATTATCGTTTTGATGCTGATGGTGGTAAGGTAAACCGATACTTTGCGGGTACAGCCTTTGTTTTGAGTCCTTTTTATCTATTAGGGCATGGCGTCGCTTTGTTGAGCAGTTTTGATGCGGATGGTTACAGCTTGCCTTACTATATATCAGTCCATATCGGGGCGATCTTCTATACGCTTTTGGGCTTATACCTCTGCATTTTGCTCCTGCGAGATTTTGGCATAAAGGATCGATACATCAGCTTGGTCTTACCCGCCATCCTCTTAGGGACTAATTTATTTTATTATCCCATGATGGAGGGCTTGATGTCGCATCATTTTTCATTTTGCTTCATTACCGCTCTGCTGCTAGCTAGCCGCAGATGGCTTGGGGGCAATCCGGGCGCCTTGCTTTGGATGGGCGTCTGTATAGGTACGATAGTCTTGATCAGACCGATCAATGGGATTGTTATATTTCTACTACCCTTTATGGCCGAAAACGGGCAGGCCTTTTGGAATCAGCTAAAAAGCACTTTTTCAAATCAAAAAGCTGCTTTAGGTCTGGGTATTTGCTTGAGTCTAGCCATTGCCAGTCTACAGCTATTGATTTACTATCTACAAACCGGCAGTCCCTGGGTGTACTCTTATGGAGAATATAAGATCGATCTGAGCAATTCTCATTTTTGGCAGATGCTTTTTAGTTATCGTAAGGGCTTCTTTTTGTACACTCCCCTAGCCTTTCTTGGGCTATTGGGTTTTTATTTTTGGGGGAAGCGGAGTCTTTTCCAGTGCCTGGGAACGCTTGGTTTCATCCTCGGCTTGGTCTATCTGCTCTCGTGCTGGGACTTTTGGTTTTATGGGGGCAGCTTTGGCGGCAGGGTATTTATTGATTTTTATGCAATCTGGGCTTTGTTGCTTGGGTTTTGTTGGCAATCTCTCGGGAGTTCATGGAGAAAAGTATTTAATGTTGGGGTATTCGCATTGATTATCCTTTGTCAAATTCAAACTTTTCAGTACCGCTACCAGCATATTTTATGGGATAAAATGACCCAAGAGCTCTATTGGGATGTTTTTTTACGAATTGATCGTATTCTTTGGCCCTAACAAAAACGCTCATTAATGTACCTCAGAGCCGTTAATCCACATTTTGCCTAGTGTCTTTTGTAAGGAAAATAAAATTTTTCTCAGGAAAAGATTAGTAAAACAAAATAATTATGTAAATTGCCTACGGTCAATCGGGGACTAAACCCTCTGAAAAACCAATAATTTCACATTTTACATTTTTTTTATGAACATTTTTGTCGCAAAGCTTAGCTTTGACACTATTGAGTCCGATCTAGAGGATGCCTTCGCACAATACGGCTCCGTTGATTCTGTTAAGATCATTACGGACAAGTTTACAGGTAAGTCAAAAGGCTATGGCTTTGTAGAAATGGCAGACGACGACGCGGGCCAGCAGGCCATTGATGCGTTGAACGAAACTGAGATGGACGGTCGTACGATCGTCGTAAAGAAAGCTGAGCCAAGAGAGCGTCGCGATAGTCGTGGCGGTGGCGGCGGCGGCGGTGGTTACCGTGGCGGCGGCGGTGGTGGCGGCGGTTACCGCGGTGGCGGTGGCGGCGGCGGCTACAACAGAAGATACTAGAATTTATTCAAGATATTCTGTAAGAATTGCATTGCTCCTACACTTTTGTGTGGGAGCATTTTTTTGTGTAAAAAGTTTCGAAAAATTCGAAATCATCATTTTTGTTATTGTGTTTACAATCGGAATAAAAACCAATTAAACGCCTTTAAAAATACAAGCTCTAGTTTTCCGCGAGTAGCGGTAGAAAACAAGAAAGATAATCCCCATCTACGATCCTTCATACAAGCAAGCACTGCTTCCACAACACTTCGGTGGAGAGGAATATTTGAGTCAAAATTGGATCACGGATAGATTGAAATAAAACGGATTTGCCTTAGTAAAATCCAAAGTAAAGAAGTCCTTATGGGCTTCTTTACTCATTTTGTGGTACTTCCCAAATACTACGAATCTGGTAAAATACAAACGATCAAAACCTTTTAATTTCCCGAATCGTATCCAAATACATAATAACAAATAAATATCAAATAATGCCAGATAGCCCTTCAAACCCTAACACTAAGCCGCTACACCAAATCCATAAAGAACAGATTCGTAAACTTGAAGCACTGTTTTTGAACCAAATTGATGGACTTCATTGGTTCTACTTTGATTTAAATTTGAAAGTTGATGGTCCTAACCCAGTAGATTATCGCACAGTTTCTAAAAAGAATGAAGCATGGCTAGATAGAATTAAAGAAGAATCCAATGGTAGCTTCAAGTTTGTTAGTGCTGCGAACACAAAAGAAAAAGACTTACCCGGCATTATCCTAGAGCATCTCATCCTATTTTTGAGGAAGTATCAAAATGCACCTCGTAGAATCTTACAGAGGATATTTGATGAAAACTCCCCTTCCGTACTCAATCAATCCCAAGCCGAGGAAGGCTTAATGGGTAAGGCAAACTTTGAAAACGAAAAAGACCGAAAGGAAGAGTTTGACAAACGGATTAGGTCTAAGATTTTCAGGGAAAAAGGTAAGAGTATTTTGGTGGAAGGAGATTCTTGGTTCCAACATCCACCCGTGCAGCTCCTTGGTGATAGTGTCAAAGATATTATCGACTGGCTCATTGAAGACAATCCTAATTATGCCGTCTACTCAATGGCAGCTGGGGGAGACTGGTTGAGTAATATGATCAAGACTACCGATTATATTTCGATGCTCGATAGAATTTCGCCTGACGCATTCCTCTTTAGTGGGGGCGGAAATGATATGATGGGAGGCTACCGTCCCGCAAAACTCATCAGAAAAAAGTTTCGCAATGGCAATTTTCAAGAAACGGAGAACGATGAAGTCTTGGGAAAATCTAAAGCGCGTTTACTAAAGCTTCGTAATGGGACTTCTTCATCCAATGTATTTGATGAAGAAAAATATAAGCGAGGACTTAAATTCTTAAGTCTTGAGTTTTTCAATTTCCTCAATATCACGATGAGTCAATATTATCTTTTGGTAACAGAACTTTCAAACCTAAAGCGTTTTAACCACATCAAATTCATTACTCAAGGTTATGATTTTGCCATCCCTTCACCGAGAAAAGCATCACGCATAAAAGTAAGGAACCGATTGCTCAATAATTTTATGAACTCTGGACGTTGGTTGCATGATCCAATGGTTTTGAAAGGCATCTTTGATCCGGAAGATCAAGAATCGATCGCTTATGCCATGGTGTGGGAATTCAATGAAATGCTAATCATGCTAAGTGAGCATTTTGACAATTTGTATCATATAGATTGTAGGGGGACCGCAAATTCAGAAGATGATTGGTTTGATGAAATTCATCTAAAAAGTCATGCCTTTCAAAAGATTGCGGACACCTTTCAAACATGTATTGAAAGTGGAGACAAAACAAAGAAGGTTTACCGAGTGGTTGATCACAACTAAACAGAGGTCATTACTCAACTAATGATACGAAGCTTGACCCTTAAAACTCATAAGGGTCAAGCTTTGTCCTTACAACTTTTCTATTCTCAAATAATACCTGATGCCGAGACTAGCATTAAGATATCCTAATTCAGTAGCTGCATTTTCAAGGGGGAAGTTCCAATAAAGTTCGGAGTAGGCATGGGTATTGGGGGCTATTTTAAGGGTAAATCCATGGGCAAAAGCCACATGATACCTACCACTTTCACGGGATAGAAAGGAATATCTTTGATCACCGCAAGTACAAATATTGCCCCTAGTCAATCTCAATTCGGCATATAGGTGATGATACTCCTTGATGTTCCATTTTGCCCGCACAAAAGGTCCTCCTTCCCACATATGATCCCAATAAGGATGCAAGCCATGTAGCCATAATTGATTCATCCTGACGCCCACATCAAAATGCCGCCCAATACTAATTCCTACCGCAGTGTTTAACCAAATACGATGCTCTCTAAAAGCAAATTGATTGTTATTGGTATTATATAATCCACCTATCTGGCCAAAGGCATTCGTAATCTGAGCGTTTAGTGTAAAAAACAGACCAAATGCCAGCCAGATGGCTAAGAAAAAATGCTTAGTCATTTAGGTTAAATTGAATGTTAATAATGGGGTAAAATTAACTACTCAAATTGCCGCGACTAAGATGAAACACAAGACCTAATAGATAGCCATGGTAACCCGTTTTGGGTTGTGCTTGGTTGAGTAAATAATGAAAAAACAGCTCTCCATTAAGATAGACTCCCGGCCTTATTTGATACTCTAAACCGCCCCCCCAAGCCAAATAATTGACACCTTCCTTCTTCGAGTACTCTCCGATAAAGAGGCTACAGGTACAATAATTGCCCCTCATAAAACCGAGCTCACCAAAAAATCTCACATCATTTTCTAAGGACGATCCGTATCGTACAAAAGGACCAGCCATCCACATATGTTGAAAATCATAATTGGTCCCTCGATACCAGATTTGCTGGATTTTGAGACCAGTGCTAATATGTTCTCCAATATCGAGTCCAACGGAGGTTCTCAATCCTAATTCAATATCACGAAACCCATTACCCTCAGTGTTGGTAATAAAATGTCCTGCCACTTGGCCAAATGCACCTCTTATCTGCGCTTGGGAAGAATAAGCACTTAACAACAGCAAAAAGAGGAATATGATATTTTTCATTTCCTCTATTTACCGCTATTCGCGGAACGATTAAGTACCAAAAATTTACTCCTTAACCCATTTCCAGACTTGGCGCTCTCCCTCAAAACTAGCGCTGACAAAATAGGTTCCTGCACTTAGCGGCAAGTCAGGCAGTGCGATTTGGCGTTCGCCAAGGGCTAAATAATGAGCCTCCGCATAAAAATGTTGCCCTAGCATATTGGTAACGACAATATCGACCTCGCCAGAGCTAGGCAATTGAAAATGCAATATCGCTCGCTGATCGCTAGGAGTTGGGTTGGGGCTTAGCCAGAAAGCGAAACGTTCCTCCGAAGGAGAAAAAGCGATAATATCTGAGAAGGACTGCTCTCCATTGGCTCCTAAATACTCTAGTTGGTAGTAGTGCTTGATCGGCGGTAAGTCTTTGACCAAGTATGTCCCAAGGCCATTTCCTTCGGAGAAGGTTTGGATGGATGAAAAATTTGTTGCGTTCAAGCTCCTGCGGAGAACGATTGAGCCTTTATTGTCCCCACCAAGTAATTGCCAGTTTAGCTCAAGGGTTTCTCCGAGGGTACGTCCTTCAAAAAAGCGCCAGCTCACAGGCAGCACGCAATTGCTATTAGAGGCAAATCCTTGGGGCACATTCAAAGCGGGAGTCTCAATGACTGCTCCTGCTCCACCATCCCCTACTCCACTGCCATTGGGACAGCCATTAGCGGGACGATTGATACCTTTTACCCCAGCAGTAATACTGGTATTTACATTGGCAGGGAAAGCACTGGAGGTCCAAATCACCCCACCACTACCACCACCACCTGGTCCTTGACACTTACTGCCGATATAACTCGCCCCTCCCCCATTACCACCATCGGCAGATAGGTTGAGCGTGGTCGTACTAAACGAATTGGCGCTAAGTAATATCGTGCCACCAGCACCGGCTCCTGATCCGCCATCACTACCAGCATTGATCGGACTCTCGCCATCGACTGAGATACTGAAGCCATTGCCTTCGATCACATCCGCAAGCAAAAGGACCAAACCACCACCATTGCCGCCATCAGGGCTTTCATTGTTGTTTTCATGTCCTTCACCACCGCCGCCGCCCATAAATACGGCAGGGCTCAGCGCACTATAAGCAAGCCCCCCTAAGGCAAGTCCGCCATCGCCAGCATATAAACCAGGACAATCAAAAAAGGCTAAGTTTTGTGTGGTACCGCCATCACCTCCGGCACCAAAATTCGCGCCGCCAGCGCCGCCAGTATTATGATCATTAGCGCCACCACCACCACTGGCTTGTGCCCCACGCCCAGACTCTTTGCCAGTAATCCAAGCGGCGATACCTTCGCCCTTAGCATTGCCTTCATATCCTCCGCTTGGGTAGAAATAGGCCGGAAAATCTGACAGTAGGTTACAAGGAGACGCTACACCAAGAGAAGTGCCTCCACGAAAGCCCTTACCATCTAGTGATATATTGTCTACTAGATTGATCGTTCCGCTAGCAGCGATCACCAAAACGCCTCCTGAAGTACCATTCCAATTAGGAACAGTTACAGCCCCGACATCCACATTAACATACTCTGGTACTTTGATAAGTTGAATACCGGGATTACTAGCAGCAGCCGTATTATAGCTATTGATTAAATTGGTTTCGAAGGTGATTTCATTACTATTGATATCACAAATTCGCTGCAACTCATAGAGGCCCGCATCATTGAGAGACGATATTGAGCCGAAGCTGGCATTATTGTTCTCGTTTATTTGCGCACCTTGCATCTGCATGAGCAGTACTAAGTCTCCTACCGCAAATCCTGCGGCACTTGCAACCGTAACTTTGGCAGCAGCTCCGTTGACAACAGAAACCCCGGAATAAATATTGACCGTACCCGTTAGCTGAGCTTGAAGGCAAAAAGCAAGAAATAGCAAGAGTGAAGTAAGAAAGGATTTCATCCAGTAGGAAAAATTGCGTGTCTCAAAAATGTTTATACTGTAAATTACGCCTTTTAATCCTCAAAATTGTAAACCAAAGCCTAGCTCCTTTGATCCATCCCCGTAAAGCTCGTCTCCTTTTCCCTAGCCTTAGCCTTCGCAAGATTTATAACTTTGCCCTTATCATGGGTTCATTTTATTATTCTCGATGGCGAGGCAAGGCTATTCATAAAGGCAATCCGATCAAAATTGGATTTGAACCAACAACTTCTTGTAACCTTCGCTGTCCAGAGTGTCCTTCGGGTTTACGATCCTTTAGCCGTCCAACTGGCATGGTCAATCTGGAATTGTTTCAGCATACGGTCGATCAACTCGAGCGCGACCTGATCTATTTGCTCCTTTACTTTCAGGGCGAGCCTTATCTTCATCCCGATTTCCTACAAATGGCTTCCTACGCCACAGACAAGGGGATTTATACGGCAACCAGCACCAACGGACACTATCTCACCGAAAGCAAGGCTAAGGCAACTGTCGAAAGTGGCATCTCAGAAGTATTGATCTCTATCGATGGCACCACCCAAGAAACCTACCAATCATATCGAGTAGGCGGAAATTTGGAGAAAGTGAAACAAGGAGTCAAAAATTTGGTCGCAGCAAGAGAAGCGGCAGGAACTTTGCATCCTTACATTTTTATTCAGTTTTTGGTAGTACGTCCTAACGAACACCAAATTGAAGAGATTCAAGCACTGGGTAAAGAATTAGGAGTAGACAAAGTTGTTTTTAAAACAGCCCAAATTTACGACTTCGCACAAGGTAGTCCTCTGATGCCGACCAACAGCAAATACAGTCGTTATCGTCAAAATGCCGATGGCCAGTTCGAGATCAAAAACACCCTCGACAATCAATGCTGGAAGCTATGGCATGGCGCTGAAGTCACCTGGGACGGAAAAGTGCTACCTTGCTGCTTCGACAAAGATGCCCAATACGAAATGGGCAATCTTCAAGAGACCGATTTTAGCGAGGTCTGGGAAAGTGATGCTTATAATGCTTTTCGCAATCGCTTGCTAAAGTCCCGTTCTGAGATCGATATTTGTCAAAACTGTTCCGAAGGGACCAAAGTTTGGGGCTGACAAAAAGGACTATGGCAGAAACTACTATTGTGAAAAAATTTGGCACCGGCCCGGTGTTTCTTACCTCTGTTTGCACGATTCTCGGTGCAATCTTGTTTTTACGATTTGGTTGGGCGGTAGGCAATGTGGGCCTGATGGCAACATTGCTGATTGTATTGATTGGGCATTTGGTCACTTTACCGACTTCTCTTGCCATCGCAGAGATCGCTACTAACCAACGAGTAGAAGGAGGCGGGGCTTACTACATCATTTCGCGCTCTTTTGGCTTGAATATCGGTGGTTCCATCGGGATTGCGCTTTATCTCTCACAAGCGATCAGTGTGGCCTTTTATGTCATTGCCTTTGCCCAATCCACCGGCCCCGTATTTGAATGGATAGAAATGACCTTTGATACAGGTCCAATTGAGCATTTTAGCTATCGGCTTGTGAGTATCCCCACCATGATACTCTTATCCCTCTTGGTTCTACTCCGTGGCGCAAATACCGGCATGAATCTACTTTATGTAGTTGCCGCGATATTGGGGGTTTCGCTCCTAATGTTTTTCCTAGGTACTCCTGAGACCGATTATAATATTGGATGGGAGGATGCGCTTTACAATTTTTTTGATCCCAGCCAGTACAATACCGAGCAGCTTCAGGCATTAGGCTTCGCCGAACGCCCCCCCAAAGAAGAATTCTTCTATGTATTTACAATCATATTTCCGGCTTTTACAGGAATCATAGCAGGTTTGGGCCTTTCTGGTGAATTGGAAGACCCGAGCAAGTCAATCCCTCTAGGAACGCTAGCGGCTACCATTGTAGGCATGTTGGTCTATGTAGCAGTAGCTTTCAAACTATCATTGAGTTTACCAGTCGAAGTATTGGCAAATAAAGATCGCTTAGTGATGAGTGAGATTGCTATCTGGGCACCAATCATACCGATTGGTTTGGCAGCAGCAGCGATTTCATCTGCTTTGGGTTCTATACTCGTCGCTCCGCGAACGCTGCAAGCCCTCGGTCAAGATGACGTCATGCCTGCCCAAAGTGGCAATAAGTGGTTAGCAGCCCTCCGTCCCAAAGACGGAGAGCCAATAAATAGCTCTATCATCACTGTGGCTATTGCATTTGTCTTTGTCTTTTTGGGAGATGTAGATATCGTAGCAGAGATTATCGCTATGTTTTTCATGGTAACCTATGGTGCGATCTGCTTGATTTCCTTTTTGGAGTACTTTTCAGCTAATCCAGCTTATCGTCCGTCATTCAATAGTCGTTGGTACTTCTCTCTACCGGGAGCCATTTTGTGTATCTACTTGATGTTCAAGATGAACCTTCCCTATGCGATCATGTCTCTCGTACTGATGGTTGGGATTTACTTCCTACTGAGTCGCTATGACAAAAACCGTGGGGGCATGGTATTTCTGTTCAAAGGGGTAATATTTCAGATCAGCCGTCGCTTACGAGTTACGCTACAAAAAGCCGCTATTGAACAGCAAGAAGAAGATTATTGGGTACCTTCTATCGTTTGTATCTCGCAGGATTCGTTTCAGCGGCTAGCCTCCTTTGACATGGTGCGCTTTATCTCCCATCGCTCAGGTTTTGGAACTTATATCCACTTAGTCAAAGATTTTTTCAATCAAGATACCGTAGCACAATCCAAAACGATCCTTAAGCGTCTACTACAACGTACCAAGGTTAGTAAGAGCAATGTCTACATAGATACGCTGATCAGTCCCTCCTACACCACTGCTGTGGCACAGGTCCTCCAATTGCCGGGCATCTCAGGACAGGATAACAATATGATCCTCTTTGAGTTTTCTCGTTCGAAACCGGATCAATTAGGAGAGGTGATTGGTAATCATAGTTTGATCAAAGCGGCAGATTTTGATGTGTGTGTCTTAGCCACAAGCGAAAAAGGTTTTGGCTACAAAAGAGACCTCCACATTTGGCTCGGTAAAGAAGATTATGCCAATGGTAATCTGATGATTTTGCTTGCCTATATCATACTCGGCCACCCAGAGTGGCAGGGCGCTGAGATCAAGATTTTTGCTGTACACTTAGAATCAGAGCTAGCAGAGCAAAAAGCAAAGCTGCTCACCTTGATTGCAGACGGTAGATTGGCTATTTCGAAAAACAATGTCGAATTCATCCCCCTTACTGGCAAAAAATCCGTAAAAGCGATTATCAATGAGACTTCTGTAGATGCCGACCTTACCATAATTGGGTTTTCAGATAAAGACATCAAAAAAGAAAATTATCAAGAAGCTTTTGCCGGATATGATGAACTTGGCAACACTTTATTTATAAACACAAGTAGCGAGAAAGCCATTGCCTGATGCGAGCTCTAATCTTCTATTGTAATCTGATATTAATAAGTCTGATAGCCTGCCAACCTTCTGGGCCGCCACCCGAAAAGCAGCCAGATGCACCACCGATAGTAGAAACGGCAACTGCAATATATCGCAATATCACTAGTCCAATCAAACGAGCCGGAAGACTCATTCCTGCTACCGAAATCCGTCTAGGCTTCAAAACGGGAGGACTAATCTCTAGTATCTCAGTACGAGAAGGACAGAGCGTTCGCCAAGGGCAGACACTCGCTAAACTCGCCAATCAAGAGATCAAAGCTCAAGTCAAACAAGCAGAATTGGCACTGGAGCAGCAAAATAAAGAACTGACTCGCCTACAGGCGCTTTATGCCGATACAGTGATCACTCTAGAGCAATTGGAAAAAGCCGAAGCAGGAGTCAAGAGTCGAGAGGCCCAGATTTCCGCGATTCAATTCAATGTAAACGCCAGTACTATCGTGGCCCCTGCCAATGGTAAGATCCTCCGGCGCTTCGCGGAACCCAATGAATTAGCAGGTCCAGGTAGCCCGGTATTATTGTTTACACCGACTCGTAATCAATGGCATCTCAAACTGCAACTCAGCGATCAAGAAGGCGTAAGACTCGCTCTTGGCAATCGGGCAGAAGTCAAATTTGACGCTTATCCTGACCAAGCGTTCCCTGCAAGGGTGATCCAAATTAAGCCCATAGCTAATCCAATCACTGGCACCTTTGAAGTAGAAGTCCTACTGGAGTCCTTGCCCAAAGGTGAACTAGCCGCTGGCTTGATTGGCAATGTGTCCATCATGCCAGCTGACTCATCAGCCTATTGGGTGATCCCCGCAGATGCTTTAGTCACTAGTAGCGATAGACAGGCTTATGTGTTTGAATTACAGGGAGATAGCGTTCTGCAGCGCAGCCTAAACATCAAGCAATATCAGCAGGAATATCTAGTGGTTCAAAGTGGTATCGAAGGACCGATAGCAATCGTAACGAAGGGTAAAGAATCTTTGCGTTCCGGTCAAAAAGTGAGGCTAAAATGAAACTCCCCGAGCTCTCCGTAAAATATGCCCCCTTTACAGTAGTCGTTTCCATAGCGCTTTTGGTCATGGGACTGAGTGCCTTTTTTGCTTTACCGCGAAAGGAAGACCCCATCATCCTCGTGCCGGGAGCAGTGGTCTATGTCGTTTATCCGGGAGCGCAACCCGCAGACATTGAGCAATTGGTGGTTGAACCAATTGAAGAGGCGATCAATGAATTGGAGGATCTAGACTTTATTCGCTCCATTTCCCAAAACGGGCTTGCTGTCATCAGCGTCGAATTTGAGTATGGCCTGGATGCGGATGAAAAATATAATGAGGTAGTAGAAAAAGTAAGTGGGATACGAGCGGCCTTGCCGAACGCTATCGTGGATATTCGCTTTCGCAAACGCAGTAATATCAATACTGTAATGATGCAAGTAGCCCTTGTCTCAGAAAGCGCTAGCGGAGCAGAACTAGAGCAGTATGGCGAAGGATTGCAAAAACGCCTCCAACGTATTAATGGCATCAAAACCGTTGATCTGAGAGCGACCCAAGCCCAACAGGTTCAGGTTTATCCAGATCTAGATAGGCTGGTGCAATTAGGCATTCCACTCAATCAATTGGGCCGAGCCATCGAAGGTAGCAATCTCAATATACCCGGAGGTAGTGTCAGAATGGGTCAGAGAGCCATCAGTTTGGAAACTAGCGGACCTTATCGTGATTTGGATCAAATCAGGCAAACGGTCGTAAGCAGCTATCAGGGTCAAGCCGTGCAATTGGGAGATGTAGCGGAGGTCAGTTTGGGCTACGAAGACACACGCTACTTGGCCCGTTATAATGGCGAAGCAGCCGTTTATTTTACTGTAGTGCAAAAAGAGAAGGCTAATATCTTTTCGGTTTCGGAGGATATACAGGCCGCAATCGAATTATATCGTCAACAGTTGCCCTCACACATACGCTTGGAGACTGCCTTTCAACAAGCAGACATCGTACAGGAGCGCATCAATGGCTTTTTGGGCAATCTACTGCAAGGAATCTTCTTAGTAGGCTTAGTCATCTTTATGGCGCTTGGAGTCCGGGCTTCCCTTATCGTGATCGTTGCTATTCCTTTTTCAATTTTGATTGGCTTAGCGGGAGTCTATCAACTCGGCTTTGGCTTACAGCAAATGACTATCTCGGCGCTGGTGGTAGCATTGGGATTGTTGGTGGATAATTCCATCGCTATCGTAGAAAATATAGAACGCTTTTTACAGATGGGCTATAGTCGCAAAGACGCCGCGATTGAAGGCACTAAGCAACTTGCTTGGCCGATCAGTAGCGCGACTTTGACTACCCTATTGGCCTTTTTTCCATTGGTGATGATGCCAGAGGTAGCAGGTGATTTTTTGAAATCTATGCCGATCACAGTCATGCTGACGCTAACGGCATCCCTCCTACTAGCGTTGAGTTTGACACCGCTGATTTCTAGACATTTCCTTCGTAAGGAACGCTCCTATGTACCTCCTCTGGAGCGAATGGGACATTATCTGGTCAAAGGACCATATAAGCGACTCCTCAATTGGGTATTGGAGCATCCGTGGTGGACCTTGGTGATCACCATGATCATTTTTGCAGGTTCATTGGCGATGATTCCATTGGTAGGAGCTAGTTTTTTTCCGAAGGCGGAACGACCTCAATTTTTGATACGCGTCGAAGCAGAGCGCGCATCACACATCAGTCATACTGATGAATTGGTAAAGCAAGTGGAAAGCGTTCTGGCACAGCAAGGAGAAGTAAAATCCTACGTAGCCAATGTTGGCAAAGGCAATGCAAGAGTTTATTACAACGTCTTTGAAAACAGCTATGAAAGCAATTATGGCGATTTATTGGTGCAACTTCATCGCTATGAGGCCCAAGAGTTTAATGCCCTTATCGCCAGGTTGGAAAAAGAATTAGCTCAGGTAGCAGGCGCCAAGATCAGTATAGTCGTTTTTGAGCAAGGAATCGTAGCAGCGACGCCTATTGAAGTCAGGCTTACGGGGGACGACTTAAAGAAACTGCAAACTTTAGCTGGGGAGATCAAACAATTGATCCAAGATGTTCCCGGTCTGATTGACTTAGAGAATCCCTTAGAGGCTTCTACCCCACTCTTTCGCCTAAATATCAATCGCGAAAAAGCCGGATTGCTCGGCGTCTCTCTTCCAGAAATTGACCAGACCGTAAGGACCTGTATCAGTGGTCGTGTGGTCTCTCAATACCGCGATGCCAATGGCAAAGCCTATGATATCTTGCTGAGACTCCCCAATGGAGGCGATTTTGGCCCTGAGGCCTTTGCCCAGATTTATGTCCCTACAGTAACGGGACAGTTTGTACCTCTCAACCAAATAGCCACCCTAGAGCTAAGCAAATCTGCTGTAGAAATCACCCATTATGATTTGGAACGTTATACCTCCTTGACGGCAGATTTTGATGAGGCATACAATCTCAACGAAGTAGTCAATGAAGTAGAGCGCAGACTTGAGGCTTATGCGTTCGCCCCAGGCTATAACTTCAGAATGGCAGGAGAACGAGAACTCCGTAATGAAACCTTTGGTGGTATGGGAGAAGCCGCGATCATTGCGGCACTACTGATATTGGGCGTCTTGGTATTACAATTTCAATCCTTTTTGCAACCACTGATCATTTTCTCAGCAATACCATTGGCGGCGATTGGTTCAATCTGGGCACTGTTTTTTATGGGCCTCAATTTTTCGCTTACGGCCGTAGTAGGTTTGATCAGTTTGATTGGGATCGTAATCAATGACTCGATCGTCTTTGTAGATTTTGCCAATCAGGAGCGAAAAGCAGGCAAGACTATCAAGGAAGCTTTAATGTCTGCAGGCTCAGTACGCTTTATGCCGATCATTTTGACCTCTTTGACGACGATTGGTGGCTTGATACCCCTTACAATATTAGGCGGCACGCTATGGGCTCCTATGAGTACCGCCATGATTGGAGGTTTGATCACCTCCACGGTACTGATCCTCTGTGTCGTACCCGTACTGTATTGGATATTCACCCGTGAAAACGATTAAAAAAATGTCAACATCATCACTCCCAGCTTTACCCCAATCCCCTACTAGTCTCAAACAACTCCAACAGTATCAAGCAGATATTTGTAAAGCGAGAGGCTGGGATAAAGCGAGTACATTGGAGACATTCTTATTGTTTAGCGAGGAGTTTGGTGAGTTAGCGAAAGCTATCCGAAACCGCCTAGCCCTTTATCAGGAAAAAAATAAGGAGATAGATGCGACAGAATTAGAGGGCGAATTTGCGGATGTTTTAAGCTATTTGATGGAGCTAGCCAATCATTTTCAAATTGACTTGGAGTCAGTCTATCGAACTAAGGAAGAGGTCAATGCCAAGCGGACTTGGGACTAGACGATCAACTAAGAGCATATTTAGACTTTTCCTTTAGACCCGAAAACACCAAAGTCCAAACACCCTCTTAGTATCCAGGCAATAGGAAAGCACCAATCCCCGTTCATCTCAACTAAACTGGTGTTTATTTCCTCAAAGCTGGTATTCATCTACTCAAAGCTGCACTTCACTAATTTTGGATGGAATATAATAGAGTGAATGAGCAATTTAGTTTGATCAAGACGGATTCCCCTCTCGTCAGCCTTCCCCTTGGACAGAGGTAGCAGCTGCTTAGGGCATCACCCAATCTTCATCAAATAGATCAATGCAACTATCCAAAATCGTTTTATTCAGTATTTTGAGCGTTTTCATGCTCACCTCCTTGCGTGCCCAAACTCCCCTTAAGGAGCAAAAACTTATTGGTAAGTTAAGCCTGGAACTAGGACTAGCTGGCTCAGGCGATATGACTCTGATAAACATGGAGAATGCACTTGAATACAAACTCAATCGCTACTTCACGCCCTCACTATCTCTCGCCCTTGCCAGAAGCGATCGAGGGTATTATCTGACGACTTCTTTGATTCAGACCAACGCCAATATTTTCTTCTCTCCTTTTGGGAATGACGGCAAGAATGATTTTAGAATTGGAGCTGGTATTTCGGGAATGCGAGTTTCTAACTTTTATCAAAGTGGGACCCAATTTGTGACAACTCAATTTGTTGAGACAATCTATACCTTTGAGCAATTAAGCACCTACGGTTTTAACGTCATCCTCGAAGATAACTTTCGCGTTAGTGAGCATATTTTTGTCGGCTTGCGTATGTCCTATCAACTTTTTGAAAATGGAGACCAAATCATCGGCGGTGGTTTAAATCTAGGGATTGGTATCTAGGGTCAATAGCTTTTAGCGTTCTGCGAAGCAGAGAAATGCGTTGGTCCTTCGAGAGCCTCATGATCCGAAAGTGATGAGAGCCTCAGGAACCGGAAGTGAATAATCCCGGCTCTATGAATTCGCTGATGCTCGTTCATCGGGCCGGGATGACTAGTAAAAATAGACATTTATCACAGTCCTACTCTTTGAGCAGCAAGACTTTTTGCTGGAATACTTTATTTCCTACTTGCACACGCACAAAATAAATCCCGTTAGCTAAGTCCTCAGCAGAGATACTCAGCGTATGACGGCCAGGATTTAGCTGCCCCATATCTTGCTGCTTTACCTTTTGTCCGAGGGCATTGAGTACAGTCAAACGTACAGCCTGCTCATCTGCCAATAGTAAATCCAGATTCGTGCGTTCCGCGAAGGGGTCAGGATAAGCTGATGACAATTGGTGGTTTTGCACATTTTCCAATGTCACTTCCACAGAAGAACTCAAGGTACTCGCACCATTATAATCAGTCTGCTTGAGACGGTAATAATTGGTCCCAATCATGGGCGCGCGATCAAATGTCTGATAAGAATTCAACTGATCAGTAGTTCCAGCACCGAGGACTTGGATGATAGGCTCAAAGTTACTGCCATCAGCAGAACGCTCAACATCAAAGAATTGGTTTTGATACTCTGCCCCTGTGATCCAATTGAGCTCTACGCGCTGATCGGTAGTCAAAGTGGCACTAAAATCAAGAAGTTCTACCGGTAGTACTTGTCCGATCACGATATCATCCAGAGCAATATCAGATTCAAATCCTCCCCCTGTAATCCCTCTGAATCTCAGTTTGATGATTTTGCCACTATAGACAGCCAATGAGAGAGTAAAATTTTGCCAAGCATTGCCTTGATCACCCGATATCGGTGTAGCAACATCCAAATCCCATACGCCATCTTCTTGGACGTCCATATGGAGACTACCCATATTCCCGCCATACATATGGTAGGAAAAGGATAATTCGGCAGAGGTCGCAGCGGTTAAATCGATACAAGGACTTTCAAGCATCGCAGTACGTCCACTACAACTTGAAGCTTCCAAGTAGATGTAAAGGCCTCCAGCGGTTCCGGGATTGGCATCTACGCTAGGTCCAGTATTAGTAGATGGCGTGCCACCATTATCCAATCGCCAATCGATATCATCATCAGTGCCATTGGTATAATTGACCCAACCGTTGGGCAAAGCACAAACTGTCCCAGCACAATCACTGGCGGTAGCGCAAGCTCCTCCTGTTTCAAAGTCTTCAGACAAAGGCAAACCAACGGCGTTTCCAACTATATTTATTACACTATTGATCGTGCGAATATCCGAACCAAAAGCATTGCTAGCATCCAATTGGATATCATAAAGACCAGTCGTAGTAAAGATTACTTCCGGATTCTGAGAATTAGCATTCGTACCATTGATAAAGTTGTAGTTCGCTGGACTGATGGTCCAAGTCCATGCTGTGGGACTATAGCTCGAGTTGTCTGTAAGGATTACGGTTTGGGCCACACAAGCCTCAGCCACAGCAACCTCAAAACAAGCATTAGGAGCGACATTACCAGGATCTTTTAGATCAGACTCCCATAAGCCTCGACCATAAGTTGCGGCTCTTAAAATATCGAAGCCTCTACAATCGGGATCGTAGTAGATTTCTAATTCAAGAATTTCAGTATTGGGTAGATCGTCGGCAAACAACTCCCAATCTGCCAAGCTGTTGTCTCGATAATATACGCCGACATCCATTCCTACATACATCGCATCATTGGTGCTCATGCGGTCATAGACGATCGTATTGAGGGGTAAGCCAGGCAGCGTTCCGGAGAAGTTTACCCAACTGTTTCCGCCATCATTAGATTGATAGATATCATTATTGATCGCTACCCATAGTATATCAGGATTGGTGGGATGGATTTCGATGTCTTTGGGCATAGCCGCAACAGGCAGACTTGCCGTCATATCAGTCCATGTTGGAGAAGCAGCACTACCATTGATGGTCTTATAAAATCGATCGACACCTGATCTTGAGAAATAAATCACATCAGGATTGGAGCGTGAGATCGCAATATCGCGAATTGTACTGCCGCCAGTAAGACTCGAGATTTGAGTCCAAGCAGGAGTTCCAGCAGATTTAACATCTACAGAACGCCACAAATTATTCATCCCGACAAACATAGTATTAGAGTTCGTAGGATGAAGCTTATACGGAGTAACCCAGGCACCTGACTCAGAGATCCCTCCAACGATACTACCAAAGGTCAACCCCCGGTTGAGAGAACGTCTAATATCGCCATAGTATAGCGCACCATACATTACATTATCATCATCATAATCAATGATACTCTCCATACCATCACCGCCAATTTCAGTACGCCAAACTCCTTCATCAAATATTGCGGTACCATTGTCTTGATACCCATTGATGACTAAGTCCTTCGTTTGTTGGGATTGACCAATTTTATATATCTGGGCGATATCTAGTCCACTAGATATATCATTCCAACTTGCGCCAGCATCGTCAGAAAAGTGGATGCCGCCATCATGCCCAGCAAATAAATCGCCAGTAAGTGGGGAATATTCTAAAACGTGTTGATCAGCATGGACTGCAGGATTACCGCCACTTCCAACCCAGTGGGCCACAACTGACCATGTAACTCCAGCATCAAATGTCTCCCAGAGGTTGATTGCACCGATCGTAATATGATCTTGATCAGTTGGATCACCGATCGCGACTAAGTCATACCATGCTTGACTAGCTGTGCCTGAGCCATCTGCTTGATAACCACAGATATTTGGCGTGGTAGACATCGTACTGAAATTGGCACCACTATTCGTGGAACGATAAAACCCCTCTAAACCACTACCATTACCAGAAAACAGATAGACTAAATCAGGATCGGCAGCAGTTACTGCAATTGCGATACGGCTGGTTGATGCTGGCGTACCATTGGTAACTTGAGCCCAGCTTTGTCCATTATCAGTTGAGCGATAGACACGACTACCAGTAGCGTATACGATATTGCTGTCTCCGGGCTTAAAGGCAATATCTTTACAATTATGGCCTGAAAACTCTTGCGTCCAATTCGCTCCTCCATCTGTAGTCCGATAGATGCGATTATTGGTAACGGCAATCATTACATTAGCATCGCTAGGATCCATGATTAGCTCATTTACCGTACGATTGCCCATACCAGTATTCCAGGCAGCCCAGTTTGCCCCACCGTCGGTGGAACGCCAAACACCATAACCCGGAGAGTCGTTACCATCTCTATCACCCGTACCTATATAGATAGTAGTAGGAGTAGAAGGATGAACAACGATGGAAGAAACGCCTAAACGGACCAATCCACTGTTCAAAGAGCTCCAAGTATTTCCGTAGTCTGCGCTCTTCCATATTCCTCCAGCAGGAGAACCCAAGAATACCACGTTTTGATCAGTAGGATGAAATGAAATAGCCGTGGCACGGCCAATTCCGTTTGGCTGACCAGTCCCATTATTTGGCAAAATATCGGGACCCAAGGATACCCAGTCACCATTAATACTGGTTCGCTTTTCGGCGCCTTGCGGATGAGTGTTAAGATACTCCTGATAAATAGACAATCTCCGTTGAGGAGCCATTTGGCTTCCATCAGCATCTACTCTAGATTCCATGTAGTATTGCCATCGTTTAAAGGGTTTCCAACCAGAACCTTTGGTTATAGGTCGGTTTTCCCAATAGTCGTCGAAGGCAGATAAGGTCTCTTCATATTGAGCAGAAGGGTCTTGCATTAGCTCTACATAGCGCGGAGCTTGAGCGGATAAAAAGAAAGGATTACAGGCAATGATAAGGGCAAGTAGCCCCCATAAATGAGCAGAAGAAGCAGGTTTCATTTTTTTATTTATTTTCTCTAGCCACCTTGGGAGGGTAGCAGAGATCCCCAAAATCAACACTACTGTGATAACAATAATTGATCCAGACACCCTCCTATATTTTGACAAATCGGCACAATTGAAGCCTAGGTAAGAGTTTGGGCAAAACAGTCAGAAATTCAGTCGACAATACTACTTTTCCATTCCCACATTAAACGGAATCTTCTGTTTACACATTAAAATGAGCCTTTCATTCCTCTTTAGAACCTTCTTGGTCTAATTTTTGATATTTTTGCAAATGTTATTTATAAGCCCAAAATGGATTTGATTCGTTTCATGATGAATTCTTTACAAACTACAGTTATTACCCTCGCCATATTATTGTTGGCATCAGTACTTCAAGCACAACCCCAAGGTTTTGTAGATGTACTCGTACTGGACAATCTTAGCCGTCCCAATGGAATTACATTTGATGATAATGGTCAAATGTATCTGTGGGAAAAAGCCGGAAAAGTATTTGTTGTACAAAACGGAGTTTTACAGACCACTCCTCTAGTAAATATTCAAGAGGAAGTCTCCAGCTATGGCGACTTAGGTCTCAATGGTTTCACCTTAGATCCAGATTTTCTGAACAATGGTTATATCTACTTATTCTATTCCCTAGATAAGCATCACCTTCTTTTCTTTGGGACTCCCAGCTATAATCCGTGGACTTCTTCAAACCAACAGCCATCTGTTGCGAGATTGACACGTTATCAAGCTGATGCGAATACCAACTTCACCACCTTGGTGCCTAATAGTCGCACTATATTGATAGGTACAAACGCTGCAGACGGTTTTCCAATATTGAGCTCAGCCCATGGCAATGGAGGCATCCATTTTGGTACAGATGGTAGTTTATTAGTTGGAATGGGAGATAGCTATCTCAATGGCTCAAACTTTCAGACAGCAGGCTTCAATGAAGGATTTATTGCAGCTGAAGATACCGTTGGACCTTGGAGATCCCAAAGACTCGACAATCCAAATGGTAAGATTCACCGAATCGATCCAGCAACAGGTAATGGTTTAGCGAGTAATCCTTTTTACGATGCTGCTAATCCAAGGTCTGCCAGATCACGGATTCATTCCTTTGGCATTCGCAATCCCTTTAGCTTCATAATAAAACCCAATACAGGGAGTCATAATATAGCAGATGGAGATCCTGGAGTGATTATCGTTGCCGATGTAGGCGAAAATCAGTGGGAAGAAATGAATATTCTTGTCACCCCAGGAGAAAACTACGGATGGCCGGCCTACGCAGGTATTTCGAGCTTTGGTAATTATGACAATGCAGACAACTCCCACATTAGTACTCCTGGCGGATGTGGTCAAAGCTTTTATAAGTTTAGAGATTTCCTATCTATTGATGGGACTTGGCCAGATCCATGTAATCCTGGTTCCTTTCTAGATCCAGCTACTTACCCACTATATAGCTATGTTCCTCCAGCTTTGGACTATCGCCATCAAGCAGCAGTTGCTCGCGTTCCTGATGGTTTTGATCCTGATACATTGGGCCGTCCCGGAACGACTGTAACGGGAGAATCATTTCTCGGAAAATGTATCATCGCAGGGATTTATTATACTGGCTCTGACTTCCCAGCTCAATATCGCGATCGCTTTTTGACTGCGGATTTTTCATCTAGTTGGCTTCGAATCATAGATTTTGATCCGATAACTCATGCTTTAGTCAATATCGATACTTTCCAAAACTCGGGGCTCTTGAATCTCAGTTATATGGCGCAAAGCCCCACCGAAGCAGGTCTCTTTTACGTAAACAATCTCGATAATGAGGTCAGAAAAATAGTCTATCAACCATCAAACCTCCCTCCTCTTTCAGTGATTGGCAGAGATAAAAACTATGGACCCGAGCCACTGAGCGTTCAGTTTTCTGGAGCAGGCTCTAGTGATCCAGACGCTGACCCTATCACTTATGAGTGGGATTTTGATGATGCGAGTCCTCTCAACACAACTACCAATCCGACCCATGTTTTCAACCCTGCAAATGGACAACCAACAGCTTACTATGTAACATTGGAAGTCAGCGATCCAAGCAATGAAAATAATACTGCGACTCAAGTCATTTCGGTGAACAATACGCCTCCGGTAATTCAATCTACCAGTTTGGATGCCGTCTCCTCTTATCCGATGAGCTTCCCTACCACCTATCCACTTAGTGCCGTAGTCCTAGACAATGAGCATACCAATGGTCAGTTGAAGTATACTTGGTTAAGTTCTCTATACCACGACAATCATAATCACCCAGAGCCAGAGGATACGATTAAGACTACCTCTCTAGTAGTATCAAACATTGGTTGTGATACCATATTATACTTTGTAAGAACTCAATTGATCGTAGAAGATGGCGCAGGACTTATGGATACTGTCATTAATGATATTTATCCAGACTGTGGCGGTCCTATCGTACAAACAGATTGGTTAAACTTTGCAGTAGGACAAAACACAACTATCAATGTTTTGGCCAATGATCAAATCAATGGTTCGCCATTTGATTTCACCACTATTACGATCGTCAATCAACCCGTTTATGGATCTGTAACGGTCAATACAGCAACGGGGGAGATCGTTTATACGCCTTCAGCGGGTAATGATGATGACGAGTTTGCCTACATGATTACAGATCAAGCAGGAAACCCTTCAGCCGTTGGGCTCGTCAACTTGACTCCGACCCTATCTCCTATCCTCCCTATCCAATGGTTGGAATTCAAGGCGGAGAGAAATACAAATGGCGTTTCCCTAAACTGGTTAGTAGCTGGTGAAAAAGAAGGAGAGTACTCGATTGAAAGAGCCAATGATGCTCAAACTTTTGTTTCCATCGCAAAAGTAGCTTCCTACAATACTCGTATTTATAATTTTACAGATGAATCACCTTTAGAAGATTCTCCTTACTATCGGATTCGTTATATCGACGCTGATGGGGAGATGGATTTTTCTCCGGTGCGTAAAGTGCTTTTTTCTCCACAGTTTGGTTCTAGCCTTATTGTACATCCAAACCCAGTGCCTCAAGGGCAAGATGTAGTGATCAAACTGGGCAATGCGCTCAATCAAGCCCAATACCTTCAAGTTATTGATGTGCAAGGACGCACAGTATTTGAACAACGTGAATTGCAAGGAGTAGGAGAAGTACTGATCCATAGCGCTAATTGGGCGGCTGGATCTTATTTGATCAAACTGACAGAAGAAAATGATCGTCTTCGTACTGGTAAAATGATCATACGATAAAGAATTTGCCCCACATTAAGGCAATGAAATTCCTCTCCCTTTAATTTGGGAGGGGAATTTCTGATTTTATGGCTAGAATAAATCTAAGTAGATCGTATTTTTAGGTCCATTTTACTTACATGAATTTACAATCAGCCCTTCAGGGAGAGGTTTTTGAAAAGTTGCAGCAAGCTGCTTCTCAACTAAACGTGCGTGCTTATTTGATAGGAGGCTTTGTAAGAGATCATCTACTCCAACGGCCTTGTAAGGACATTGACGTAGTAGTAGAAGGGCAAGGGATCGCTTTGGCCCAAGCGTTCGGCAAGGCCGTAAAAGCAAAGGAAGTAATCATATATGAAAACTTTGGCACAGCCCTGGTCCGATATAGAGATTATGATGTAGAGTTTGTTGGAGCCAGAAAGGAGAGCTATCAGCGCGATTCTCGCAAGCCTTTTGTCGAAGAAGGAAGCCTAGAAGAAGATCAACTGAGACGAGATTTCACGATCAATGCCTTGTCCATATCACTTAACCAATCTGATCTAGGGGAAGTATTTGATCCTTTTGATGGACTGCAAGATCTCAAAGATGGGATCATAAGAACGCCTACAGATCCAAATGTCACCTTTTCGGACGATCCACTGCGGATGTTGAGAGCCATACGCTTTGCGACTCAATTGGGTTTCCTCATTGAGGAACGCACTTATGAAGCGATCAGCAAGAATAAAGCAAGGATCAAGATCATCTCGCAAGAACGCATCAAAGATGAATTGAATAAGATGATCATGGCGGCGCCAAACAAGGCCCCTTCTTTGGGTTTAGAGATTTTATTTAAGACTGGATTATTAGAAATCATCTTGCCTGAGCTGGCCGCGATGCAAGGGATTGAACTGGTCAATGGTCGTGGACATAAAGATAATTTTTACCACACTCTCCAGGTATTAGACAATGTCGCCGAGATCAGTGATCAGCTGTGGCTTCGTTGGGTAGCAATACTGCATGATATAGCCAAACCAGTCTGCAAACGCTATAGCCCGCAAAGTGGTTGGACTTTTCATGGACATGAGGATAAAGGCGCAAGGATGGTATCCAAAATATTCAAACGCTTAAAATTGCCTTTGAATCAGGATATGAAATACGTGGAGAAGTTGGTTCGTTTACATCAAAGACCGATTGCATTGGTCAATGAAGAAGTCTCGGACAGTGCGATCAGACGTATCGTAGTAGATGCTGGTGAGGATCTTGATGATTTACTCGATTTTTGCCGTTGTGATATTACTTCTCGAAATCCTAAGAAGGTTC
The DNA here is from genome assembly GCA_045106675.1 of Bacteroidia bacterium. Taxonomy (GTDB): domain Bacteria; phylum Bacteroidota; class Bacteroidia; order J057; family J057; genus JBCAWW01. The sequence continues at coordinate 70,433 of JBGCFA010000014.1, read as the reverse complement.
AGCGTTTTTTACGTAATTATCAAGTCCTAGAAGACCGTATCCGAGAAGTAGAGGAAAGGGACAACCTTCGCAATTGGCAACCACCAATAGACGGAAAAACCATCATGGATACCTTTGATCTTAAACCCAGTAAAACGGTGGGTTTGATCAAAAATGCAATCAGAGAAGCGATCTTGGAGGGAGAAATCCCCAATGATCCCAAAGCGGCTACTGCCTTTATGCACAAAATTGCTCCAGATTACCTCAACAGCTAAATAAGATGAATTTCAAGCTAGCCTTATCCCTCCTGATATTGTTAACTCAAATGAGTCTGCGGGCACAGGATAGTACCGCATTAGAGATCGATCGCTTGGACCAGATGAAAGGGATTGGCCTTCGCTTTGCGAGTAACATCAATTATTTCCCCAGAGCTTTGCAATACAATCTGGTTCCAAATGGCTTTACTACAGGAATATTTGGGGTTTACTATAGCAATTATACTCCTAGAAGTGGCTATGAGATAGGCGGAAACATTGTTTTCAAAAACGGTGGGGAAGGATTTAATCTCCCAGTGATCATGACCGATTTTGCGCCAGAGCAGAGCGTAGGTTTTGGTGGAATCGAAATGGATCTCAAAGTAGGTCCACGATTTGGTGCATTCAACCCCAAAATTGGCTATGTACTGGGGTATCGCTTCTACCAAGAAGGCTTTTTACGAGATGGTGCCTCTGGCGAACTCAACCCCTGGTATCTAAGTCTCCCATTAGGTATTTCCGGTATTTGGCCTACTAATTTTGGTACCGTCGGAGTAGGCAGTTTTTATAATGTAGGTATTTTGAACGTATTACGAAATCCTGACCCAGGCGCTGGTACTGGTTCTTTTTTTGATGGAGGACGCCATCGCTACATCAACTTCGAAATCATCGTGACTTACGGAGTCCGAAAGTGAAGCTCTGCTATCTTAGCCATGAGGCGTTCCAAATATTGTTGATCAACTACCGAAAAGTCATCGACCTGATCACTATCGACATCTAAGATGAGCTGTGTCTCATTATTTACCACTAGTGGAACGACTATCTCCGAGCGCGAAAGAGCGCTACATGCAATATGTCCCGGAAACAACTCCACATCGGCTACGATGAGGGTTTCCTGACGTTCGGCGCTAGAGCCACAAACGCCTTTACCCAAAGCAATACGTGTACAAGCGAGTGGGCCCTGAAATGGCCCCAAGACTAATTCTTCCCCATTCCAACGATAAAAACCAATCCAAAAGAAGCCCAAAGCCTCTTTGAGCATAGCGCTCACATTGGCCAAATTGGCAATAAGATCGGTTTCACCGCTAATAACGGCTTCGATTTGGGGTAAAAGTTCTTCGTAAGCTTGCTCACGCGTCAGACCTTCAGAGATGTATATGGATTCGGACATTTTGTTCTAGTTAAGAAGTAAGTAGTCAGGAGACCGTAATTAGGTTTTCATAATTTATACGGCCTACTGACTACCGACTTAACAAGCTTATCTCATCAAAGTTACGGTGCCCGAACGCCTATTTCCAAGCCCACTGTAGCCATTTCCTGTTGCGACAAAGACATAAACACCTTCTGGTGCCATACTACCGTCTCTCATTGATCCATCCCAACCTTCATTGATATCTAAGGTAGTAAAGATCAATTGACCCCAGCGATTGTAAATGTCCATTCTAAACTCATCGACAAAGGTCCCTTTGAGGACAAAACGATCATTTTTCCCATCATTGTTTGGCGTGAAAGCGGAAGGAGCAAAAATAAGCGGGTCAAGGGTCACACAGACTTCGTTAGAGTGACTGATGGCGAGATTACCTCCTAGCTCGATGGCGGTAATTCGATAGCAGTTGATTGGTTGCCCTATATCAGCATCTTCATCTAGGTAATTAAGGTTGCCACCACCTACTTCGGCTTGTAAGCTAAATTGCCCAGTGGATTCATTGTACACCTCAATTTGATACTTTTCGACCCCTTGCTCCCATTGCTCATAGCCAGACCAATCAAGCTGTACTCGACCATTGCTATAATTAGCTTTGAGTAAGATCGTTCGGCCCAGCCGTCCAACAGGAGTTAGGTCTCCGCAGGTATCAATCGCAAAGGCCCGATAATCATAAGGCTGGACACTCACATCTACCATAGCATCGACATATGAAAAGGTACTAGTCGCAATCGGTCCATTGGCCAATGATTGGAAACCAGAGCCATCATTCTTTTCGATCAAGTATTCAACTAAACCGGGAACGGCTGGTAGCTCCCATTCTAAGAGTATATTGAGGTTGTCCTGCACACTGGCTCTCAAGATATGAGCCTCATCCTGTATGCGAGCATGAATCGGACGATTACGACTCGTATCACTCCAGCTCGTAAAGGCCGTATTTCTCGCGATAGCCTCGATCCGATAGCTAAATGCCTCCTCACAATTCATCTCGGCATCAAGATAGGTCAAGACATTACCGGGAACGGTATTGAGTAGCACCGCATTCGTGGTACTATAATCAAGCACTCGATAAACTTGGTACTCCTCTACCCCATTGGGCCAGCCCTCATATGGGGTCCAGTTGAGTTCAATTTGTTCAGGCAGAGACATACTGCTCAAATTAACTGCACAATGCTCCACACTAGCACCTAGTTCAGAACCTAGACCACAATAGTTGCGAACTTGGAGGCGATAGCAGTATTGATTGGAACGAGTATCAATGCCGATATCATTATACTGTAGCTGATTGATGTTAGTGGTTGAGAAAACTTCCTGATACCCACCCCCATTTTCTTGTCGATGGATGACATATTCTCCAAAATCATTGAGCGTACTCTGATAAGGCTCCCAGCTGATATTAATAGCGTTATTGTTTACCACACTAACAAAATTAACCGCAGGAGGAAGAGGTACTTCATTGATCAAGACTTCAATTGCATCTTGAATTGATACAGTATCGCGGCAACCAAAGAAATCCGCTACAATCAATTCTACATCATAAAAACCAGAAGCATTATAAGTATGAAAAGCAGGATTGCCGATACCACCTTGTCCATCCCCATAATCCCACTCCCAATAAACAAGGGAAGTGTCAGAGATACTTTGATCGGTCAAGGTAACAACCTCCTGTGGGCAGACAGGAGTATTAAAATCAAAATCGGCGACTGGATGAGCGAGATTGATATAATTGATTTTAGTGATACTATCTACGCAGCTGTTGATATCCGTTACGATGAGGCTTACACTATAGATCCCATCGTTCTGGTACAGATGAGAAGGACTAGAAGCGAACTGCGGCGCAGAACCATCCCCAAAGTCCCATTGCCAATCAACAGCACCTACCGTAATATCCTGAAATTGTCCAATGAAAGGTGCGCAACCAAAGCTATCAGGTAAAACGATAAAGTCTGGATTCGGTAAAGGCAAAACTTCAATAGACTGGTAAGCTGTATCAGAACAGCCCAAACTATCTGTAATGACTAGTGAACTCATATAGGTGCCAACAGTACCATAACTATGAGTAACGGTATTACCGACTCCCAAAGGGCTAGCATCACCAAAGTCCCATTGCCAATCGATCAGTGGCGAATTAGTTGGAGTCGAGTTATCTAATAAATCAAGGGTAAATATCTGGCATCCCACAGAATCTAAGACTGCAATATCTGCCAGAGGGGAAGAGACTACTTGAATCAGATTGGGCATCAATAAGGTATCTGAGCAACCATCATCAGAAAAGACCACCAAGCTTACATCGAATGAGCCACTTTGATTATAAGTATGAATAGGGTTTGCAGTAGCCGAGCTGCTACCATCACCAAAATCCCATAGCCAAGAAGTAATGCCTGCGCTCGCACTACTCATATCAAAGAATAATACCGTTCCAGAGTCACACACAATATTTTGACTCACGGTAAATGCAGCAGTAGGTAATGGAAATACGACAACAGGTGTCGCAGAAGTGATCAATACATCACAGCCAAGACCATCATTGAGATTGATTTGCGGAAAGTAAGTACCGGGCAAGGTATAAGTATGGACATAATTGGAATCAGCAGAATTGGTCAATGTACCATCCCCCATATCGTACTGGTACAAAACAGTATTGGTAGGATCAACATCGACAAACACATCCAAAGAGGGACAACCAGAGTCAGGGCTAAAAGAGAAGGTCCCGTAAGGCCCTGCTAGATCAATCAAACTTGGAGCAAGGACAGTATCAGCGCAACCACTACCAGTCGTGATGATTAGACTAACATCAAAAGTACCAGGAATGGCGTAAATGTGAGAAGGGTTGAGCTGAGTAGAAGTAGTACCATCGCCAAAGTCCCATTGGTAAGTATTGTTTCCATTGAGCGAACTGCTAGAAGTAAAGTTGACCAATAAAGGGGGACAACTCGCAGAAGTAGTATCAGCGGTAAATCCCGCAACTAGATCAGCGATTGTTACATAATTTAGCTTCGTTTCAGTATGCATACACCCATTGACATCCGTTACAGTTAGGGCAATAGTATAAACGCCATTGTTAGCATAGACATGCGAAGGATTAGATTGATTTGAAGTTCCTCCATCACCAAAGTCCCAAGCATAGCTGAGATTGATACCCGCACTTAGATTATTAAAAGAAATAGGCACACCGGGGCAATCTATAGGTGAAGGCGAGACAAAATCTGCCGTAGGCTCACTGACTAGAATGGCATTATTTAATTGAGTACTGTCTGTACACCCGTCCATATCTGTAACACTGATACTCACAGGAAAAGAACCGGGAGTTGTATAAGTATGCAGTGGGTTAGCTTGATTTGAGGTATTGCCATCACCAAAGTACCAAGTCAAGCTAGTGACAGGAGTTGTGGTCACGGTACTACTGCCAAATTGAACGGGCAATGGATTGCAACCGGAATCGGGGGAAGCAATGATATCTACTACGGGGCCATTTACGGTGAGTAAACCAGGCTTAGAGATCGTATCTGTACAGCCCAAAGCATTGGTTGCAGCCATAAAAACATCATATACTCCGGGATTTAGCACCGTTAAAGTAGGCCCACTAGTCTGCCCAGTATAGATAGTAGCGCCCACTATATTTATGTACTGCGAAGTAAAGTTAGAGGAGGTATTATTAAAAAATATCGGGAAAGGAGCACAACCAGTCGTATCTGAATAGGCAAACTCAGCCACCATGGGCTCAATGGAGATTTGCATATTTTGCTGATCACTACAACCAGTCAAAGTGTCTGTAACTACCAAGGAAACGAGAAAGGCTCCGCTTTGGGTAAATGTATGAACAGGACTGGGGATGGAATCGATACTCCCATCTCCAAAGTCCCACTGCCATAGATTCGCACCAAAGGAAAAATCTGTAAAGGTAACCGTCAGTGGAGTATCACAAGAGAAGGTCGTATCAGCCAAAAAGGAGACCTTGGGAGGATTGATATAGATATAATCTGTTAGAATAAGTGTATCTGTACAACCATTGTTTTCTACCACCAGACTCACATCAAAAAAGCCTGTGTCTGTATAAGTATAAATAGGATTAGGGAGAAAAGAAGTTCCTCCATCACCAAAATCCCAGATAAAAGTGAGAGCATTGGATGCCAGATTAGTAAACTGTAGGGATTGATCCAGACAGGCGATAGTGGTATCCACCGTAAAGTCTGCTGTTGGCAACTGCCCTACTTCAATATATCCAGTGCGAAGCAGCGTATCTGTACAACCACTTGCATCATTGACAATCAGTTGCACATCATAGTTGCCAGGATTGAGATACACATAGCTGGGCGTAGCTAGGGTAGAAGTCCCACCGTCACCAAAACTCCATTGCCAACTAGTGATATTAGCCCCATTCGGGATATAAGCAAAATTGACATTGAGCGGCGCACAACCATCTCGCGGTGTTCCTAAAATCCTAGCTACTGGCGGTAAAACTTCCACCAGCGCACTTTGGATCAACGTTCTGCTACAGCTATCAGCGCTAAAGACAGTAAGACTCACATCAAATAATCCTTCAACCGTATAAATATGACTAGGATTAGCTTGGGTTGAGGTATTACCATCCCCAAAATCCCATAGCCAAGCCACTGTGTTCTGAGAGTTATCAGTAAAGTTGACCGTAAAAGGGAGCGAACAGCTAAAAGTATCCACCGTACTAAAAGCAGGCATTGGTAATTGACCGACACTAATGTTAATCATAGAATCTGTCATACAACCATTGGGATCGATTACTGAGACTGATACTGTATAGCTTCCCGGACTGCTGTAAGTATGGGTCGGCTGCGCCGAACTCGCAATTCCGCCGTCCCCAAAATCCCAGTCATGAGTTGCATTATTGCCTGCATTGGTGCTAAAAGTGATCGGGCTATTTTCACAAGGAATGCTTGGTTGCAAGTTGATGGTTGGAGAAATATTACCAATAGTAACCGCATTTTGGACCGTAAAAGAATCGGTACAAGCAAGGGTTGCAGAGCCGAGTGTATGCAATACTGTGAATACGCCAAAACTGGTATAAGTATGCTGTGGATTAGTTTGCGTGGAAGTATTGCCATCCCCAAAGTCCCAAAAATGCTGTAAACTTAAGAGGGTATCATCTGCGGTAAAGCTAACCGTTACCGGAGCGGTACAACTAAAGCCAATGTCAAAAGTAAAGCTTGCGTTAGGGATCGAATCCACTTCGATTAAATTTGGCAGTATCAAGAGATCACTACAAGCATTTTCATCAATGATCGCATAGATGACACTATAAATCCCTGCATTTTGATAAGCATGTTTAGGATTTTGGATGCTAGTTGTGATTCCGTCTCCAAAATCCCAGCTAACCGTCAAATTTGTCCCAGAGCCCAAAATACTCTGATCTAAAAACTGCACCGAATCCCCTTGACAAACTTGATTGGGATTGACACTAAAATCAGCTACAGGACTAGAGAAAACGGTAATGTAATTTGGTTTGATTACGGTATCCTGAATACCATTGGCATAGGTTACAATCATCCGCACAGTATAGGTTCCAGCATTATTGTAAATCAAGCCGGGAGACTGAAGCGATGAGCTATTGCCATTGCCAAAATCCCAATCCCAAGAGACAGCATTGGGCGTCAAATCCAAAAAGGTAGCGATTAAGGGCGCACAACCCGAGCTGGGCGTCGCCACAAAGTCGGCCTGGGCAAATAAAGGGGTAATTTGGGAGACTCCAAGGAGAGCCGCCACAAGCAGAGCAAGGATTTTTTTCATAGCACAATCGTACAAAAAACTTACTTATTACACCCCCAGATGTAAGATCAGTAGTTAAAATGATCGTAAATTAGCCAAATATGGAATAATCGGCAGTCCGAATAAGCCATAAAGCTAGTTTAGTCGCTAATATTGAAGTAATATTTTTGCGTGATTTGATTATGAAATAAATCTTTCAACGGCTTTGGCGCATTTTTCACCATCAATTGCAGCCGACATGATCCCTCCAGCATAGCCAGCGCCCTCACCACAAGGAAATAAGCCTTCTATTCGTACGTGCATTAGGCTCTCTGGCGTTCGGGGAATCCGAACTGGCGAAGAAGTACGTGACTCGACTCCGACTACTACCGCCTCTTCACTGATATAGCCATGCATCTTGGCCCCAAAGCGTCGAAAACCGCCTTGCAAACGTTTCAAGATTTTATTAGGTAATACTTCTCGCATATTCACCGCCGTAATACCGGGGAGGTAAGAGCAGTTAGGTAAGCTGGGAGAAACTTTATTTTTCAAAAAGTCAGTCAATCGCGCTGCCGGAGCTACTTGTTTGCCACCTCCATGCTGGAACGCTCTCTTCTCAAGTTCCGCTTGTAATACCACTCCAGCTAAAGGATTATCGTTACCAAAGTCCTTCAAACCCAGTTCGACCACCATCCCCGAATTAGCAAAAGGAGAATTACGCTTAGAGGGCGACCAACCATTGACCACGATTTCGTCCCCTCCCGTTGCCGCAGGACAAATAATCCCCCCCGGACACATACAAAAGGAATAAACGCCTTTCCCTTCTATCTGCTGGACCAATGAGTAGGAAGCAGCAGGCAGGTTTTCATGACGAGGACTTTGTCGATATTGGATTTGGTCGATGATTCCTTGAGGGTGTTCGACTCTTATGCCCAAGGCGAACGCTTTGGCTTCTATTTCGATCTCCGCTCGATGCAAGAGTTCAAATATATTACGTGCAGAATGCCCAGTAGCGAGAATTAAAGCCTCCACCGGCCACCAATCTTGTCCATTGACTTGTATCGCCTTGAGGCAATCACTTTCGATCTTAAAATCTGTCAGCTTGGTATCAAAATGAATCTCGCCTCCTGCTTCTAAAATCGCTTCCCGCATATTCTGAATGATACCTGGTAGCTTATTGGTACCGATATGAGGGTGCGCATCTATCAATATTGCTTCTGTAGCGCCAAACTGTACCAAGACATCCAACACACTCTGGGTGTCTCCCCTTTTGGTAGAGCGAGTATAGAGTTTTCCGTCGGAGAACGTTCCTGCTCCCCCTTCCCCGAAGCAATAATTTGAATCAGGATTGACAATACCTTCTTTGTTCAAACGAGCCAAATCACGGCGACGTTCACGCACTGCTTTTCCGCGTTCGATGACAATCGGCTTCAATCCCTGCTTGATCAAATGTAAAGCGGCAAATAAGCCTGCTGGACCTAATCCTACAATATGTACTGGAGCTTTATTGCTCACATCTTGTAAAGGAAAAGGTGTCTTTTCAACAGGTTCAAAGTTTTCATCTACCCAAATACGAAGGCGCAAAACATAGCTGGCCTTGTTTTTACGAGCATCAATAGACCTTCTTATGATCTGAAAATGCTTGATCCGATTCTCCTCAATTTTGAGTTTAAACGCCACTTGACGGCGAATAAAACTTTCGTCTTCGATAAACTTGGGAGGGATTTGAAGCTGGATTTCCTGCGGCATGGACGCAAGTTCGGATAATTTCCCCGAATGGACCAGTAATCGCTTTATTTAGTAAATACATAGACACAGAGATAGGTGGATTCCTGTGTCTATGTATTTTAAAAATGCCTCCTATCTAGCAGAAATTTCACGCTTCAGCTGCTTAAAATTATCTTTATTGACCTTTTCGCCAGTATTGACGTGATGCTCAACCGCTACTGCATAATCTGCAACCAAGCTCTTGAAACTTCTTTTCATCATGCCTCCCATCATTGGGGGAATGGTACGATACGTCATCTCGAAAACAAAGCGGCAAGAATTATCATCAATCGGCTCCACACGGTAAACCGCAAATGTGTTCGCTGGATCAACTGGAAATTTACCAGCTTGATATACCTGATTGGTGAAAGTGTAATTAGTCGGATCATAGTTGACTTGCTTTTCCTTGAGGTACTTGGTGCCGCTTTCATTGAAATTGCAGACACGCTCGGCACCTTCGCCCGCTTGCAGCGAACCATTGATGTAGTCAGAACTGATAATCTTGGGATGTGAATTTGCGATGGCACCATAATCTTCACCTACTACCGCCCAAACTTTGTCGGCAGGAGCATGAATCACATGAGAAACCGTAAATTCCTGCACCTTTTCTTGGGCATGGAGGAAGCTAAAACCTAAGACAGTAAGGCTAAATAAAAGACTGATTTTGAGGAATGGTTTCATCTTAAATTAGTTTTAAGGGTGTTGCTTATTGAATACCCTACAAAGATGAATCAGTCAAGACCGGAAAGTTTTGCCGATCCGTCCAATGCCTTGTCAATTTAGTCCAAACGATAATTCGAGGGGGAAACATGGTAAAATTGCTGAAAAGACTTAGAGAAATGAGCCAAATCGACAAACCCGCACTCATAGGCCACTTCAGAGATTCGAAGCTCTGTTGCCTTTAGCAATTTTGCCGCTTTTTCGAGTTTACGCTGCTTGATATACTTGGCCGGAGATTGGTCATAATGCTTAACAAACTCTCGCTTAAAAGAAGACAAACTGAATCCAGCTAAAAATGCCAATTCCTCCAAGCTCAAATTATTATAAAGATTCGCCTCTATCATTCCTTTGAAATCTAGTTCAGCGGGCGCAAACATCCCCGTAATCAACATCCGGATCGTCTCTGCATTATCCGTCTTAGCCAATAATAAGATTAATTCTTTGAGTTTCAGCTTCAGGAGTTCATCACTCACCAGTGCCGGATTTTCAAAATAGAAGCCTAAACCATCTACATAACTTTTTAAGAGTTGAGAGCCTGCAATCTTCTCCAGTTTTATCGGCTTAGCGTTTTCCACCTCCAACAAAAAGTCCGGAAAATCTTTGTCATAGATCAATTTGAGTACCTCCGGGTAAAAGTGTACCGCTACTGCTTCGCAGAACTCTCCCTCCACTCCATTGAGGTAATCATTGAAATAGTTGCCGCATTTGAGCACGATTCCTTCATTGGCCTCTCCTGTGATAGTGCCCATTGGCGTGATCACTTCGGCACAACCCGAAACGATATAATAAAAGCAAGCTTCATTGGGCATTTCTGCTGGTATCCGAAAGGGCGGCTGTAAAACGGCCTTTTCAAAAATCTTTTTCCCTAATAAGTCGAATTGTTGATGCGCTTGAATCATATCAATACAATTTATTACAATATTGATTAAGAGTATCATGACTCAATACGTAAATATTGCCAAGAATATAAGGATGAGAAATAATTGGTCGCTGGATAGAATAGGCACCTCAGCAAAACCATTTTTTTGTAGTTTCATAGTATGAAAAACCTGCTTTCGATTATCATATTGCTGCTTATTAGTTTGAGTAGTTTCGCACAAATGCCCAAGATCCTCGACCTCCAACAAAGAGGCGAGTTAAAGGATCAATGGCTTCAAAATCGTTTTGAAACCGTACTGCCTGAACTTATGCGGCGCGAAGGCATTGATATGTGGGTGTTGATCTCAAGAGAATATAATGAAGATCCCGTCCTCAAGACGATGCTACCTTCTAGTTGGATGTCGGCTCGCCGAACGACCATACTCCTCGTCTATGACAATGGCGAAAAGCTGGAAACCCTTGCCTGTGCACGTTACGACGTAGGCGAAGTCTTCAAAAAAGCTTGGGACAAAGAAACTCAGCCTGATCAGTGGCAACAATTAGTCGATCTTATTGCCGAGCGCAAGCCCAAGAAAATTGCCGTCAATCGCTCTGAACATTTTGCCCTTGCTGATGGCATGAGTGCATTTCATTATGCCGAGTTTCAGGCTCGCTTGCCCAAGCAGTATCAAGATCGTCTCGTCTCCGCCGAACGCTTGGCCGTAGGATGGCTTGAAACCCGCACGCCCCAAGAGATGGTCGTTTACCAACAAGTTTGCCGGATCGCACATGAGATCATAGCCGAAGGCTTTTCAGAAAAGGTCATCCAGCCGAGCGTTACGAGCACCGATGAGGTAGTCTGGTACTATCGCAACCGCATCAATCAGCTCGGTCTAGACGCTTGGTTTCATCCAACGGTAGATATCCAGCGTCACGATCCCGAAAACTTTGATCACCTTCGATCCTTCTCCAAGCGGCCAGATCAACAAATCATCCAGCCTGGAGATTTGATCCATGTAGATTTTGGCATCACCTACCTCGGACTCAATACTGACACCCAAGAAAATGCCTACATCCTCAAAGCGGGTGAAACAGAGGCTCCTGTCTATCTAGTCCAAGCGTTCGCCAAGGGCTTACGACTGATGGACATACTGACGAGTCAGTTTGAAACTGGCAAAAGCGGTAATCAAATCCTTCTAGGAGCGCTAGCACAAGCTAAAAGCGAAAGCTTAAAACCCACCATCTATACTCATCCGATTGGTTATCATGGACATGGTGCGGGCCCTACAATTGGGCTTTGGGACCAACAAGGTGGCGTTCCGCATCGCGGAGACTATCCAATGTACCCCAATACTGCTTACTCCATCGAACTCAATACCGCAGTTTTCATCCCCGAATGGGACAAAGAGATCCGCATGATGATGGAGGAAGACGCCTTTTTTGATGGGGAGAGGGTACGCTATATTGATGGGCGGCAAACTGAGTTGTTTTTGATCCCGAGACCAAAGGTTCATTTGGGGGAGTAGGTTCGGCATGCATGCCGAAGCTGAAAACATGAAACAAAAAGACTGACAAAGTTCTCAGCAAAATGCTTATTACTCTGTCAGTCTTCATTCAAATCCATAGGACTCGATTATCCACGATCGCTGCGCGGAACGCTTATCCGCATCAATGACTCCCTTCCAACCAAGACTGATAGTACTTACCATCATCTAATTTGACAGCAGCCTCAGTTACTTGCAATGGCTTGAAAGTATCAATCATCACGGCCAATTCGCCTGTTTCTTTTTTGCCGATACTGCGCTCATAGGCACCTGGATGCGGTCCATGAGGAATCCCGCCCGGATGTAAAGTGATATAGCCTTGATCAATATCGTTGCGGCTCATAAAGTCGCCATCGACGTAATAGAGCATTTCGTCTGAGTCAATATTGGAGTGATTGTATGGAGCAGGAATCGCCTGCGGATGATAATCATACATCCGTGGACAAAAGGAGCAAATCACAAAAGCTTTAGTTTCAAAAGTCTGGTGGACGGGCGGTGGTTGATGCACGCGACCTGTAATCGGCTCAAAATTGTGGATAGAGAAGCCATAAGGGAAGTTATAACCATCCCAACCGATTACATCAAAAGGATGATGCGCATAAACCAATTCATGCAGCATGCCTTGCTTCTTGATCTTCATGATAAAATCACCTTCCTCATCATGCGTCTCTAGCACCTCCGGTAATTTGTAGTCACGCTCGCAAAAAGGACTATGTTCCAAAAGCTGTCCAAACCAATTGCGATAGCGCTTGGGGGTGTAAATCGGATCAAATGATTCTGCGTAAAGGATCCGGTTGTCTTCGGTATCGAACTCGATCTGATAAATCATCCCACGCGGTATGATCAGATAATCACCATACTCAAAAGAGATATTGCCCATGATAGTTTTGAGCGTACCCGTACCATGGTGAATGAATAACATCTCATCGGCATCCGCATTCTTGTAAAAGTAAGATGTCATCGACTTTTTAGGAGCCGCTAAACCAATATGGATATCACTATTGATCAACATGGGAGTGCGACTATCCAAAAAATCGTTCTCCGCAGGAAGATCAAAACCCACTAGCTTACGCGCAGTCATGTTTTTGCTCACTGCTACTTTAGGGCTAACATCTTTAGGCTCATTGATTTGCTTGACTTGAGTCGGTCGATGCACATGATAGAGTAGCGAGGACATCCCATCAAAACCGATGGTGCCGAAAAGTTGCTCATTATAAAGTTTGCCATTGGGTTGGCGGAAGATTGTATGTCGTTTGGGAGGAATTTGTCCCAGTTTATGATATATAGGCATAATTTCGGGGGTTTTTCAATAAATACGAAAGTACAAATAGTTGGGGAAAAAGCCTTTCGCATCTTTTGCAGCATTTTAGCAAATTGCTGGTATGAAAGTCTGTGTAGCGGAAAAGCCGAGCGTAGCGAGAGAAATAGCCAGTATCCTTGGAGCAACTACCAAGCGAGACGGCTACTTTGAGGGCAATGGCTACTGCGTGAGCTGGACTTTTGGCCATTTTTGCTCCCTCAAAGCACCAGATGACTATCAACCTCATTGGAAAAGATGGGACTTGAATACGCTTCCGATGCTCCCGCCAGTTTTTGAAATCAAACTACGAGATGATTCGGGTGTGCAGAAGCAGTTTCGAGTGCTGCAAAACCTTTTTCAACAAGCAGAAGTGGTGATCAATTGCGGGGATGCCGGGCAAGAAGGGGAATTGATTCAGCGATGGGTACTCAAGGAGGCAAAATATAAAGGACCAGTTCAGCGACTTTGGATTTCATCTTTGACAGCGGAAGCCATCAAAGATGGTTTTAACAATTTGCAGGACGGCAAGGATTTTGACAATCTCTATTATGCGGGTTTTTCACGAGCGATTGGTGATTGGTTACTCGGCATGAACGCCACAAGGCTTTATACCCTCAAGTATGGAGGCTACAAACAAGTCTTGTCCGTAGGCCGCGTCCAGACCCCTACCCTAGCGATGCTGGTCAACCGCCACTATGAGATTGTTAATTTTAAGCCTGAACCATTCTGGGAACTCCAGACGCTATACCGTGAAGTACCGTTTAATTGCACCAAGGGGCGATTTACTGAAAAGGAGGAGGGCGAAGCCTTACTCGCACAAGTAGATGGACATCCTTTCGGCATTATTTCTGCGGATAAGAAAAACGGCAAAGAAGGGCCTCCCAGACTATTTGATTTGACGAGCCTACAGGTACACTGCAACAAACGCTTTGGCAACTCTGCCGATCAAACGCTCAAGATCACTCAAAAGCTCTACGAGCAAAAAGTAGTTACATACCCAAGGGTAGATACTACCTATTTGCCCAATGATATTTATCCCAAAGTCTCGGGTATCCTGAGTCGTTTGCAACAATATCAAGCCTTTACGCAGCCACTTCTAGGGAAGAAAATTCGCAAGTCAGCCAAAGTCTTCAATGACAAAAAGGTTACGGATCACCATGCTATCATACCCACTGGCGTGGAACGCTCCCTCGGGCCACAGGAACAGCAGGTTTATGATGCTATCACGAGAAGATTCATCGCGGCTTTTTACCCAGACTGCCTGGTAGCCAACACCTTAGTCAAAGGCGAAGCCAATGAGGTAATCTTCACCGCTAAGGGCAAAGAAATCCTCGAACCCGGTTGGCGAGTACTTTATCCCAAGAAAAAAAGCAACAAAGGGGAGGAGGAAGACGACAAGAAAGAGGATGACAAGATATTGCCGGCCTTCACTGTAGGCGAAAGTGGGCCACATAAACCGAGTCTGATTGAGAAAATGACTCAAGCTCCCAAATCCTATTCTGAAGCGACATTGTTGCGAGCAATGGAGACAGCAGGCAAGCAAGTTGATGATGAAGAGCTACGCGATCTCATGAAAGCCAATGGCATCGGCAGACCTTCTACGCGAGCCAGTATCATTGAAACTTTGTTCAGACGTAAATACATCCTCAGACGTAAAAAACTGATTCTCCCTACCGAAACTGGTATCAGTTTGATTGACACCATCCAAAACGATCTCTTAAAATCTGCCGAGCTGACGGGCAAATGGGAGAAGCAATTGCGGGACATCGAATCAGGTGAGTACAGCGCCAAAGTTTTCATCAATGAGATGAAGCATATGGTAGATTCATTGGTTACGGAGGTTCGCTTAGCCGCTTATAGACCCGTCATCAGTGCCTATACCGAGCCTGCGGCGAACGCTAAGCCAGCTAAAAAGAAGGCTACTAAACCTAAAAAGAGCGTGCAAGGCCAAACTTGCCCCAAATGCGAGAAAGGTCAACTCCTCAAAGGCAAAACTGCCTATGGCTGCAATCGCTATAAAGAAGGCTGTAGTTTTCGTCTACCTTTTGCCTTCATGGAGAAAAAAATCTCTGACAATCAACTGCTTCGTTTACTGCAAAAAGGCTCCACCACTGAGTTAAAAGGTTTTCGAGAAGGCAAGGAAAAGCTAACAGGTAAAGTTCGCTTTGACGGAGAGCATCATCTTCGTTTTGAACCCAAACCAGTGGCAGGCGCGAATATTCCAGATGTGCTGCGCTGCCCTAAATGTGGCTTGGGTGAAGTCAAAAAAGGCAAAACTGCCTATGGTTGTAATCGCTGGCAAGCGGGTTGTGATTTTCGTTTTTCATTTGATGACGTTCGGCGACTAGCCGGAGATAAAAAAATGACCAAAGCCCTCGTCTGGGAAATTTTACAAAAGCCGATCTAATCTTATTACATGTCCCCCTTAGAAGGAATCAAAGTTCTTGAATTCACCCATGCCGTAATGGGTCCCACCACTGGTTTATTGCTAGCTGAAATGGGAGCAGAAGTAATTCATATTGAACCAATTACGGGCGATTATACTCGGGAGTTAAAAGGCTTTGGCTCAGGCTTTTTTGATATGTATAGCCGCAGCAAACAAAGTCTCGCCATTGATCTTAAAACAGAAGATGGTAAAGCGATTATTTATCGGCTGCTCAAAGAGACTGATGTAATCGTGGAGAATTTTGGGCCGGGTACATTTGATCGTTTAGGCTTTAGTTATGAGCAAATGTCAGCTGTCAACGAACGTCTTATTTATTGCTCTCTCAAGGGATTTTTGGATGGGCCTTATGATAAGCGCCCTGCAATGGACGAGGTCGTGCAAATGATGGGCGGCTTGGCTTATATGACAGGTAGAGAGGGTGATCCGCATCGGGCGGGGAGTTCGATCATTGATATTACGGGCGGTATGTTTGGCTATATCGGCATCTTGCAAGCGCTTTATGAACGTGAGCGCAGCGGCAAAGGCAAGTTTGTCAAAGCATCGCTATTTGAGACATGCGTCTTTTTGATGGGCCAACATATGGCTTATGCCTCTATTTTGGGTCCGGACACCAAACTCCCTCCGATGGCGGGCAAAAATAGTCCTTGGTCAGTCTATCGTCCTTTTGATACGCTAGACGAGGAACAAGTATTCGTTGGCATCATCAGTGATAAGCATTGGCAAAGATTCTGTACGGCTTTTGCTTGGTTGGACTGGGCCGATGATCCACGTTTAGAGACAAACAATGGGCGTATCGCTCAAAATGATTGGTTGATCCCGACCTTAGTCGAACGCTTTGCCACCATGCCTAAGGCTGAAATCATCGCTAAGTGTGAAGCTGCAGGCGTACCCTTTGCACCTATATCAAGGCCAGAGCAGCTATTTGACGACCCACACCTCAATGCTGCAGGAGCCTTGATCCCAGTAGAACTCAAGGACGGCACCCAAACCAAACTTCCGCGTATTCCTCTTCAATATGGGCATTCTGCGCAGCAACTCCCCTCCACTCGGCCACCAAGGTTGGGTGAGCATACGACAGCAATATTGCAAGCAGCAGCTTTTAGCGAAACTGAGATCGCCCGTTTTTTAAATAGCAAGATTTGCAAGGGGGAATAAGGATAATTCTACTTCTTTTACCGATATGAAAAAGCTACTCTTTCTATTCTTTTTGCCACTCACTCTTTGGGCTCAGACTCCTCCGGAGAACGAGTTTTCTTTTATCATATTTGGTGATAGTCAAATGGAATCGCCAGCAGAGTTCAATGAAATGGTAGAAGAGGCCGCCATGCTCAATCCTTCATTTGTGATCCAAGTGGGTGATTTGATTCACGGTCGAACAGATAATTATGGAGAGTTGCAGGCAGAATGGAATCGCTTCAAAGGGCAACTTCTCCCCCTAGATGATATCCCCTATTTCCCTGTTCCAGGCAATCATGACGTAGAGACTGACGACAAACGAGATACCTTAAAGGAAAAGGCTTATATGGAGGCTTGGGAGAGGGAATTGTATTATTCCTATGATTATAAAAACGCCCACTTCACCATTCTCAACACTATTGATCCGGAGGAGTATAGCATTGGTCCTGAGCAGATTGAGTGGTTAAAAAAGGATCTTGCTGCCGCGCAGAACGCTCAACATCGTTTTGTGATGTTTCATCACCCAATGTATACGATGAAAATGGAAGATGAGCTACACGCACTCTTTTTAGAGTATGACGTTCGGGCGGTGTTTTATGGACATTTTCATCATTATGAGTCTATGGTCAGAGATGGCATCCCTTACATCATGACCAATGCCACTGGTAGATCGGCGATATATCAAGAGGAGGCAGGTAATTTTCATCACTTCCTCCATGCCACAGTCAAAGATGATGAATTTAGTTTTTGTATTATCCGCAAGCGGAGCATTTTACCGCCTTTTATGATCAAGCCAGAAGACAACCGACTTTATCATCTTGAGCGCTTTTTATTTCCAGAAAATCCCGTTCTGGTACAGAGTCTCATCAAGACAGACAGTAGCTATCAGTTTACCCTTAGGCTCAACAATCCGACCTTTCAAGACCTTACCGCTTTTGTACAGTGGGAATATCCCAATCGACGTTGGCAAGTTTATCCATCAAACGGGGTCAAAATGGAGATGAAAGCAGAATCTAAAGACAACGAATATCAATTTGAGTTTGTGCGTTCGGACGCGTCCGTAATCGAAGAGTGGCCAAAATGTAGAATCAGCATCCCCTTCTTGACTGCAGCGGGTACTTGGATTGAAGGGGAGTATGTGTTGAAGTTTGCAGAATGATTAGCTTGCTTGAGCGTCTCATAAATCCATCCTTATGCATCGAATCTACCTATTTGCTACGATCATGTTTCTAGCGTTCGGCTGCAAGCCAGAACCTAAAGCTAGCGAACAAACTCAAGACTCTCCCCCACTCAGCGATGAGCAATTATTGGACTTAGTACAAGAAAATACCTTCCAATACTTTTGGGATGGGGCTGAGCCTAATTCTGGCCTAGCGGCCGAACGCATCCACCTAGATGGTGTTTATCCCAGCAATGATCAACATATCGTAACGAGCGGAGGAACTGGATTTGGCCTGATGGCGATCTTGGTAGGCATTGAGAGAGGATTTGTTACGAGAGCAGAAGCAGTGATCAGATTGCGTAAGATGGTAGACTTTCTGGCTGCTAGTGATCGATTTCATGGTGCTTGGCCGCATTGGATTGATGGAAGAACTGGCAAAGTCAAAGCTTTTAGCCCTAAAGATGATGGCGGAGATATTGTGGAGACCTCATTTTTGGCTCAAGGACTTTTGTGCGTGAGGCAGTATTTCAGAGAGGGCGATGATACCGAAAAGAAGTTGGCAGCCGACATTGATGCTCTCTGGCGCGGAATCGAGTGGGATTGGTACCAAAATGGTCAGGAAGTCATGTATTGGCATTGGTCGCCTAACTTTGGCTGGGAGATGAACTTTGCTCTCACGGGCTATAATGAATGCCTCATCACCTATGTACTGGCGGCTTCATCGCCTGCTCATGCCATAGACAGCACGGCCTATCACAAAGGTTGGGCACAGTCAGGCGCGATCAAAGTAGATGGGGAAAAATATGGCATTCCGCTTAGACTCAAACACAATTATTCGGAAGAATATGGAGGGCCGCTATTTTGGTCCCACTATTCCTATTTAGGACTTGATCCGCGCGAGCTCAAAGACAGATACGCGGATTATTGGCAACACAATGTCAATCATGTCCTAATAGATAGGCAATACTGCCTAGAAAATCCGAAAGGCTATCCTCATTATGGAGAAAATTGCTGGGGCCTGACAGCCAGTTATTCCCCAAAAGGCTATAACGCCCACCAACCAAGCAATGACTTAGGCGTCATTAGCCCTACTGCGGCATTGGCATCATTTCCTTATACGCCTGAATATAGTATGCAGGCCTTACGATTTTTTCATGATTCATTAGACGGTATGGCTTGGGCTAAGTATGGTCCGATTGATGCTTTTAGTGTTACGGAAAATTGGTTTCCAAATCACTATTTAGCGATAGATCAGGGCCCTATCCCTGTAATGATAGAAAACCATCGTACTGGTTTAATTTGGGAACTCTTTATGTCTTGCCCAGAAGTCCAAAGCGGATTACAGGAACTTGGATTTTTCGGTTACTAAATATTGCCAATTTCTTGCACACTCAATTAAGCGTTCGCACAGCGAGTAAAAGGCACTCTATTGATGAAAGAAATCGCAAAAAATATGAACTTTGCGTTCAAATCCTTTTTGAAAAAATGGCATATCCCCACCTAAGTGCCCTCAAAGCATGATTTTCACAAAAAAAGGCTAAATAAACAAGTAGATCTCCTCTCATAAATCAAATTAGAAGTCTGTAATATTTGCCGTCAAAATCTGACCAAAACAAGCTAGATTGATATTAGCTTTTTATCCGCAAATAAACCCCTACACTTACAAAATGGATTAATTTCCAAGGCTTCTGTCATGCAAACTTCTGTCAACATTCAGTCAGACCTGCTCACTCCTTTAATGCCTCCAATATCTGTCCTAAACCAGAATGGAGACTTCATATATCATTCTCAAAAAGCAGAAAAAACATTATCTCACTGGAATCAAGAATTACAGCCCAAACATATTTCAGACATTCGCTATCCATCCTTAGTAGCTAAAGTAACTGATCTTATAGATCAAGCGGAAGCAATTGAAGGAGCAATCCAATTCACCCTCACTGCTCCAGGGGAAGAGTATCATATTCTCCCTTTCGTATTTTCACAGCATCCAGAGTTACGAGATACTTTTGTCCTTCAACTTCCAGAACATCCAGCAGCTTATCTTTCTAGAAAAAGTGCTATAAAACGACTAATCGGTCCAAACTCCACCGAGTTCTCTATTCCTGAAGCAATGTTTTATAACAATGCTCTGGGATTGTCTGTCAGCGGATTGGATGGAAAAATATACCAGGTTAACCATGCCTTCGCAAAGATGGTTGAATATGATCCCGAAGAATTAGCAGGAGGTTCTTTTTATGAATTGAGTCATCCAGATGATGCTCCTCCCAATAAAGAGCTTATCGCCAAATTGCTCTCCGGAGAAAACGGATGGATTTCATTTGAAAAGAGATATGTAAAAAAAGGAGGAGGAAGTATGTGGGCTAAATTATGGGTCCGTGTTCTAGAAGAAGAACAAGGTCCTTATTTATTGGCCACAATACAGGATATTACCGAAGAAAAAAGGATTAGTGAAGAACTCATTCAGCATAGAAAACAATTTGAATCCTATTATAATAATACCCTAGTAGGGATAAACGTAGTTGATATACACGGTCAGGTAATCAATGCCAACCCCGCTTTTGAACGCATTATTGGGTACACATTGGAAGAGCTTAAGCAGTTAGCTTTTAGAGAATTGACCCATCCTGATGATATAGTTCCCAATCATGCTTTGAGACAAAAGGTCATCAATCAGGAAACTTCTTCTTATACCATGACCAAGCGGTATATCCGCAAGGATGGAAAAATCATATGGGTAAATGTAACCGTTTCGGCCCTACCCAATCAATCAGGAGAAATCGTTGAACTCTTAGGGACAGTAGTTGATATTTCTGAAGAAAAGATTGCAACCGAAAGGCTACAGCAAAGCGAAGAGCGGTATCGACTGATCGCCCAAAACACCATAGACCTCATTAGTTTATTCAAAATTAATGAACAGGCTACCATTAGTTTCCTCTCACCTAGTGTGATCAACCTCTTGGGCTATGAGGCAATCGAATTAGAGGAAAAACCTTGGATTCAGTTGGTGCATCCAGATGATCGAGCTTTAGTGGCCGAAATCCTAAAACCAAATATTCCTAACAAATCTGAAATTCGCTATCGGGTCATCACTAAAGCAGGTAAAACCATCTGGATTGAATCCGTTTTTGTCCCAATAAAATCTCCATTAGGGGACCTCATTTTTGTTCAAGGCAATTCGCGAAATATCACTGATCGAGTAGCCGCTGAAATAGAATTGGACATAAAAGTTGCTGAACTAGATGATGCCAACCAAAAGCTTAAACGATATATTTCATCCAATTCAGAATTAGAAAAATTTGCCTACATCGCTTCGCATGACTTGCGTGAACCGCTACGTACGATTATCGGGTTTACTCAAATCTTGGCATCTCGTTATCGCACAGACCTCAATCAAGAAGCAAATGAATTTCTAGACCTGATTTTAGATGCTTCTAAGCATATGCATCAATTGGTTCAAGACTTACTCCAATATTCGAGAGTCAGCAATGAATCAATGGAATATCGAGAAATCTCATGTGGAAGCTTACTCAAAAGGATCAAATTAGATCTAGAGGAAGTACTGCAAGAGAACAATGGTGTATTGATTGTATTAGATTTGCCCGAGACCATCAATGGACACGAAACAGGCTTATATCGCGTTTTTCTCAACCTTATTTCCAACTCACTGAAGTTTAGAAAGCATGAGACTAGCCCCGAAATAGTAATTAGCGGCAAAGACAATGGTGATTATTGGCAATTTAGTATCTCCGATAATGGTCTCGGTATCGCCAAAGAATATCATGAGCAGATATTTCTATTATTTAAGCGTTTGCACAGCAAAGTAGATTATGAAGGCAGTGGGCTTGGCCTACCGATATGTCGCAAGATTGTGGACCGTCATCATGGTAATATCTGGGTAGAAAGTAAAGATCAAATTGGTTCTACTTTTCACTTTACATTGGCCAAAAACCTCAGTATCCCATTCCGTCTAAGCTAACGCATTAGCTCCAAATTCTGGATGTTTCGATTTAATTGTGATTGGGTGCTTTGCAACCAATTGTAGGCGGTTTTCTCTTTCCAAGCCAGGCTACTATCATCTCGCATCAATAAGTACTCCTGCATTTCCATCTCTAAGTTTTTCAGCTGCATCTGAGCCAGTCGCAAAAAAGTTTTTTCAGTAGGAGGCAAATTAGGATTCCTTTCCATCGCTTCAATTAGTTCTGCAAAGTGCGATTTCGATTTTACGAGATGCCTCAATTCATCTGAATACTGTAGAGTCAGAGTTCCTGTATCGTCGCCTTTTGATGTCTCTACTGTATCTGGGCCCATCAAAAACCAAGCGACTAACCCGATACCCGCCAATACTGGAATAAAGGCGAGCCATAGCTTATTCTTTTTCTCAGACTTAGGTTTCTCAGACTTAGGCTCAGTTTTAGTTTCCTCCTTCGGAGAACGCTTAACTTTTTCTTTCTGTACGAGCTTTTCCACTTTTGGAAGCTGCTTAGGAGCATCCACTTGGGTAGAAAGAGGCGTTCCTGAAAGGCTAGGTGCAAAAGACAAACCTCCTACAGACTTCCATTGCTGCTCTTTGATAAAAGTACTTGCCAGCCGAAATACGGTATCAGCACTTGGCCTACGGTCGGCTTTTCGAGCCAACATAAGTTGTAAAATATGATTAAACCGTTCTGAATACTGAGGCAATTCTGGGAGCGGCACATTGACTTGAGCTAAGCGAGCTCCCCCCTTTATCCCAAACGGCAGCTTAGCAGCTGCTAGTTCAAAAAGACTCACGCCTAATGAAAAAATGGATGCTTCTGAACCGACATCTTGTGCAGGGTCAAAACATTCAGGTGCTAAATAGGCTGGTGCTTCAACGCTTTGCTCACCAGATAATGTTTGATTTAGCGCCCTCAATCCCCATCCAAATATAGAAAAACCACCTTCTTGTCGCCGATACATATAGGCCGGAGAAATAGTCATTTGACTTTGACCGTCTTCTGCATCAATTAGGGATTGGCTCATGTCCAGCATGAGTAAGGCCAAATCTAATTCAGAAAGAGTCTTTTGTTCCTTGCCAATACTCTCTCCATTGGGAGCGGGGAAGACAACTACTGCCAAATCTTCTTCTTTTTGACTCTCAGTTGGCAAGATTAAGGCTTTGGTAATCATTTTTGCCTTTAAGTCTTCCAGTTTAAGCTCCCACTTCTCCCAAAGTTGTATCGCCTGGACAGTAGTTAAAGGTATATAATAGATCCAATAAGCTAGCCCATCCTTCTCAGCTAGCCAGAGATCACCTTGGCCATCATATGAAAGCTGACGAGAGAGTTTGTATTTATTGGCAAATAAGCGAGGGTGGTCGACAGGGTGCTGGGAAAAATGTTTTGACAAAATTTCTAGATACTTTCTTGTATGCGTTTCAGATTGCCTTTGTGTTGCCTAACAGAAGCATTCATTTGCTTTAACCAAGAAGCGTTATTCGCTTCTTTTCTCCAACCTAATATGTTCTGAGCATCATCAAATACTGCTCGGCTTTCAATTTGACGGCCTAGTAGATTGAGTTCACTATTTAATTGTTTGATATAAGCCTGATCATTGGAATTAAGGCTATCCACCTTAAAGGCCAAATCAGAAAGTTGAGATTCTAGCTTATTGGCATCCGAAATCAACATTTTCAGGTTCCGCAAATCTCGCGAAAGTATTCTGACTACTTTCGGTTTGGCAGTTTTGGGAGGAGTTGCCGGTTTAGCATTACTGGGTTTTATCTCTGATGGCAAAGCGGCGCTACTAGCCTTTGGCTCCGGATTTTCGCTCCTTGCGGCTGGAGTAGTGGCCGGAATTACAGGTGGCTGTTTCACCACCTCCACTTCAACAGTTTTGTTTGACTCAGCTAAGATGGCCTCCGCAATTTCCTTTTCTTTGGCCGCTAAGCTTTCTGGTGTTGGCCCTGAATCAACTATAGTCGGTCTGGCGATCGGCTCAGGACTAGGCGTAGGAGCAAAAATTGGCCCCTGATTACTAATTTCAGATGGAGAGCTTTCATTTGACCTTAGCTCTAGCAATGGATTGATAAAATACAATGTGATTCCAATCCCGATAGCTATCGAAGCGGCAACCAGCCATTTGGTACTTATTGAAAACCCTTTTTTACCCCAAGTATATGGATTCGCTCGTTGCTGGCTTATTGGTGTAGGTTTACGTTTGGGCTTAGGTTCTTGTTTAGATTTAGACTTTCTCCGATCAAATAGAGTCGATTTCCGCTTTGCGGAACGTCCAACTCCAAACGAAAAACCCGGGACAGATTTCCATTCTCCTTCTGCGAGGTAGCGTTCCGCAAGGCGGACCAAAATATCGGCACTTGGCCTACCTGAGGCCCCTCTACCAATGCAGACATGTATAATCTGATTAAATCTGTCCGAAAAATAATCGGGAAGCTTAGGAGTTTGTACCCAATGCAATAATCGTTGTCCACCTTGAGGCCCAAAAGCGAGTTGAGCTGTTGCCATTTGGAACATACACATACCAAATGAAAAGATGTCTGCAGGGGGTCCATATCCAGCCTCCTGAAAAGTCTCAGGAGCTTGGTAGGCAATATTGATATACCCGCTTTCTTCCTCTTCACAGATCAAACGCAACGCTCCAGACAAAGCAACATCACTGAGCACATAATTAAGATCTTGATCAATCAAAAAATTGAACAGATGCAAATTACGGTGTAAAATAGGCGGATTGGCTTCATGTAGCATTTTGAGCGCTTTGGCTCCTTGATACATAAAAGTCGCTAATTCACTCTCACTGAGTTTACCTGCCCATTGGTGTGCAGAGCCATAATGGCAATAAGGTAATATTACATACGGAAGCCCATCGATCATTCCATGCTCGACGGGACGTTGCAATAAAGGGGAAGGAAATTGTGGTAGATTTTCGAGAACCGATTGCATGGATTCCCATTGCTCTTCAGATAGAGCATGAGGCAGCAAGTATAACTTTACCGCCCAAATCTTCTTGTCTTTTTCTGCTAACCAAACGTCGGCAAGATTGCTACGGCCAAGCCTAGCTTGTAAGCTATACTTTCCTGCAATTTTTTTACCGGGATATAATACATCCGCTGTATGGTCTTTTTTGACCGCCATTGATTTAATTTACCGTTCTCTCACCACAAAAATAACAGATTCGAGCAATTTATCAGTATGCTTTGCTAAGTAGTGTTAACATCAACCTCAAATGGACAAATCTGTGTGTCAGCAGTTTATTACCGTTGGACCCCATAATAATCTAATTGCCCCTCCAATAATATCCGACCAGTGGATCAGGGCATAATGTTTGCCTCTATGATAGTAAATTCTACCTTCAAATCAATAATATGATCGTTCGGATTGGCCAAAAATTTGTTTGGATGTTAGGAATATGGCTCGCCATATTCCTACCCATACATTTTTTTACCGATGGAGATTCCGTCCGGGCTGCTTCATTTGAAGACGAATCATTTGAAGCAATACTAGCGGAGGCTTCGATCTCTTTCACCGTTTATAGCAACGACAGCCTTGCTGAACTAAGCTCCTATCTTCCCAAGGGCATAAACCTGGATCATATTCCCAAATCTGCTTTTACCCGTACATCGGAACGCGTCTTTACCCCTGGCGTTTGTTATACGCTATTGGAGGACCCGAGTCTCTATCAGCAACGTTGGGATACCATGCACCAAGTGCGTTTTTGGCGTACTATCATGCGTTTACCCAACGATACAGCTTTGATTAGTGCCACTCCAAGTCGGAGGATCTTGGGCGGAATCAACTGGAAGCAATGGAGTAGCCTTTCCAACAATCAACAGACAAACTTCAAAGACAGTTTACAAAGAGTACATGTCCTTGATAGTACAGAGCAGTTGATGATCACCTTTGGCAAGTCCCATTACTATCATTTTGATCGAGTTATCCCTACGCTAGCAAGAGGCATACAAGCGTTTGAAAAAGCAAAAGTTGATCCTTGGTATGCGCAAGCGATCCTATTGATAGAAAGTCCCGGTCAATTGGCTTTATCACCTGTCGGAGCATATGGTTCATTTCAACTGATGGAGTCAGTAGCCCGCGAACATGGCCTGATCGTCAACGATACTGTAGATGAAAGAGCTGATTTTTTCAAAGCAGCATGGGCTGCAGCAGCTTTGCTAAGAACTCGTTGTATCCCACAAGCGAGGCGTATCGTGCAAAAGTGGAACCTACCACCTAATGAAAATGAACTTTGGTTCAGATTATTAGTGCTACACATCTATCACGCCGGAGCAGGTAATGTAGGTGGTGCGATCAATCAGATTGCCCCTGATATGTATGGGCCCGAATTATTGCAACGCCTCTGGCGAACGGAGTATGGAGGCTTCAAAAACGCTTCGCAAAATTATTCTCAAATCGCCCTAGCATCTCTTCTCGAATTAGATCAGATTGTAAAACAAAACGCCGATACCGTTTGTTTTGATCGGAAAGCTTATCCGACTATCAATCTTTGATCTACTAGCTACATGAATTTTTTGATCAACGCAGGAATCATCATCCTAACCATATTAATTATGGAGGCTTGGGCCTGGTTCATGCACAAATATCTCCTCCACGGCCCCCTTTGGTTTCTACACAAGACACATCATGAACCTCAAGCCAGTTGGTGGGAGTGGAATGACCTTGTAAGCATCCTATATGCCGTAGGTGCAGCCGCAGGCATCTTGCAGGGAGCAGAAGACTTGAGTTGGCCCTTTTGGGTGGGCATCGGGATCACAGCCTACGGGATACTCTACTTTGTCTTTCATGACATTATCATCCATCGACGAATAAAGATCAAATATCATTTCGAGAACTCATATATCAATCGCTTGATACGAGCCCACAAAAAGCACCACAAACACATGCAAAAGCATGATAGTGAGGCTTTTGGATTTCTTTATGCTTCGTCTAAGTATAATGTGAAGCGGGTCAAGAAGTAGTTTAGGTCTTTTATCTATTTCTTATCACTCCGTGGAACGCTTCTAGCGTTCTGCGAAGCAGAGGCAAAAAAGAAAAGCGGACTCTACTGTAATCAGTAAAGCCCGCTTTTCGTCTAAAATATTATCTACTCCTCAACTTCCCAACCACCGCAGGAAGCATTGAGTTTTTCGATACATTTATCAGCGTCCTCACCCGAAAGACCAAATTCCATCGCATTGCGATAGTCTTTACAAGCAGCTTCGCTATCTCCGTCTTTTTCCTTGAGCATCCCTCTGAAATAATAGGACTGTGGATTTAAGGCATTGATCAATAAAGCAGCATCAATAGAAGCCTGAGCATCCATCGTTTGGCCCATTTCCATATGAGCAAGTGCCATATGGTTAAGCGAAGCAATACGAATCAACATATTCTTATTACGATCAACTGCTGTTTGAAAATCTATTAAAGCACCAGCATAATCTCCTGATTTGAGGCGATAAAAGCCGCGACTATAAGGCAGATAAGTATTGGCAGTATCACATTCGATCAGACCGGTATAGACCCAAGATAATTCTTCATAATCATTGTCCTCTATTCCCATATCAGACAATAAAGAGTAAACAGTACACTTCTGAGAGCTATCATTGTCTAGTACCCAGCGATAGTCCTTTCTAGCCAATTCATTGTCTTTTTTGAGTTGGTAAGTATAGCCACGCTCGAGGTACAACAAAGGCTTTATTGCATCAACGGCTGAGTCTTGATACTTCATTTCTTCCATCAGCATGAAAGCCTCAGCATAATCAATAATAGCTTCATCATACTTTTCTTTCCCCACGAAGACTGCCGCACGGCTGTATAGGGAGTAAACTAGGTATGAATAGGTATTCTTCTCTTTCTTTTTCTTGTTCTTGCGTGGATTCAAAGCCAAGCTTTTGTTCAAGTCTTCGAGTGCTTCATCAGTATTACCAAGTTGACTTTGCTCTACCCCTCTTTTATGATACAATTCGTAGTCTTCAGGGCTGGCTGCAATCAGTTGACCGATTGAATCTATCGAAGCTTTTAACTTTTCCTCTTCTTCATTGACAAGGCGAAAAGTAAAAGGAATATTGACCCAAAAACGTGTTGCTTTGCCTCCTAAGATCGCTGGACTAAACAAAAGTTCTGGGATTCTATCTTCGACTGCTTTACCTAATACGGGATGAGCAGAAGCAATCACAGAGTGATCAAGATAGTCGCCAGTAGTATCCACTAAGACTCGGATGACAACATTGCCTTGAAGGTTTTGTTGGATCGCCATCTCTGGATAACCTATCGCAGTTCTTACCTCAGCGAGGTTGGTAGGTACGGGTTCTTTGTCGACAAAGATAAACTCATTTATGCCTGGGGTTGCATTTTGGGCCCACATTAACGCGTTCGCCCCTAAGATCAGCCCAATCAGTAGCCACAATTTTTTCATAGTGCAGTATCTATTTTTTCTGCCGCAAAGGTACATAAAGCTGGGGAATTTGGACACTGTCGCCCAGAATTCCCCAGTATGTCTAGTATATCAATACCCTAACGACCTGACTCGCGCTATCGTTGGTCAGCTGAATAAAGTAAATTCCAGCAGCCCACTCAGAGACATCGAGTTTCACTATACCTTCTGCCGCATTGGAGTCGATAGACTGTGTATAGATCGTTTGCCCAGTTGAAGAGATGACTCTCAAACGGAGGGTTTCTTCACTTTGGTTGGCGTATTTCAAGCTCAACTTTGTATTCGCAGGATTAGGATAAGCCTGTAGATTGAGACTCGCAAAGGAGGTTCTCAAATTCAGACTGCCTTCTCTAGTTTCACGGACTTGTCCGAACGCATCCACTACTTGCAAGCGATAATAAACCTTATCAGCATCATAAGTACGGATGTTAGGATCGGTATAAGTATTGAGTTCCTTATCTACGATGATTTCGTCCTTTTCTAATAATTCATAGATTTTGCCATCAAATGAACGTTGGAGGATATACTGATCTTCAAACTCTTCGTAGAAATTGCCCCAGTTTATGTTAGCATCTTGTGCATAGCCTTCGACACCAAAGTTACGACTAAGCATTAAGGCAGGCGCTCCACATGGATTACGCGGACTCTCTACGGGTCCTAGTCCACTGAAAGTAGTTGGGATGATTCTCATAACGATTTTATCCACTTCTACTCCATCTTCACGCATCCATAGATTGAATACGTACTGACCCGGTGTAG
This sequence comes from Bacteroidia bacterium, assembly GCA_045106675.1. GTDB lineage: Bacteria > Bacteroidota > Bacteroidia > J057 > J057 > JBCAWW01. The sequence continues at coordinate 41,145 of JBGCFA010000014.1, read as the reverse complement.
CTACCACGAGAGTAACTGGATCACTATTATTCGCCACATCTTTCCAAGCCCAAGGGCCATTGGCTCCCATACCATAACCAGAGAGGTTAGTAGTAGAAACGCCATTGAGACCAACATGGTAAGAATCATCGGCATTGCTTGCACCAGCACTACGCACAAAGACTCGATAAGTACCAGCAGTAGCAAAGTTGATCTCGTAGTCCAAACGTGGACCAGTGAGATTTAAACCTGCAGAAGCGCCAGTATTTGGAGTAGCGATAACAGCAGCGCTGCCACTAGCTGAAGCCTCTGTGTAAGTTTGCCAAGTATGACCAGCGGCATTACCCGTTCCTGGGATGATAGCAGAATAATTTTCCGCTTCCATCACGAGTTCTCCATTGACTTCGTCAAAACAGAGCGGCCCGTTGCCCGAAGGAGAAACCGTAATCGACTGGCTAGTCTGACTACTCAAGCCAGCGGTATCTGTTACCGTCAATACGATATTGAAAGTACCTGCATTGTTGTAAGTGTGATTGGCCGTTAGACCCGAGGTGGTAGTACCATCACCGAAGTCCCAAGCATAAGCAGCAATCTGTCCATCGGGATCAGAAGAAGTGCTGCCATCAACCGCTACAGGAAGAGGAGCGATTCCACTACTAGGCGTTGCTGTAAAGCTTGCGATTGGCGCTAAGTTAGCGGCATTGCCACAAGTAACTTGGCTACTTTCGATTGGTCCAGCAGCTGTTGGGGCACTCAATTGAGTGATAACCAACTTATCTAAAGCTACGCCATCTTCACGCATCCAAACACTAATGGTATGCTTACCAGCAGCAGGTACGACGATCTCTACTTGATCACCATCATTAGCACCAGAAGCCCAAAACCATGGACCAACGCCTCCCATACCATAACCAGAAAGATTGGTTACCCCTACTCCATTGAGTCCTACATGATAAGAATCATCATTGGCAGTAGGTGAACTAGTACGGACATATACTTGATAAGTTCCAGCAGCATTGAAATTGACATTGTAGTCAAGACGAGGGCCATTGAGATTGAGTCCTGTCCAAGTACCTGTATTAGGTTCAGCTCTTACTCCAGCACCATTACTTGCGCTCGCATCAGTAAAGTTGACCCAAGCTACTCCCGCAGCACTACCAGTACCAGCACCAAGCGCTGAGTAATTTTCAGCTTCAATTACCAACTCACCGCCAGCTTCATCAAAGCAAATTTCTCCATTTCCGGGATCATTGCTGACTTGAACCTGTGCATCATAGGTATCGCTAAGTCCACCTTGGTCTGTTACGGTAAGGCTGATCGTATAAATACCCGCTTGTGAATAAGTATTGCTAGCGGTAACACCCGCAGCAGTATTGCCATCACCAAAGTTCCAGCTATAGCTAGCGATTGGACCTTCATTGTCAGTAGAGTTAGCAGCATCAAAGTTCACTGGCAATGGTGCGAAACCTGAAATCACATCTGAAGTGAAGTTGGCAATCGGAGCTTGGTTACCCACGCTAGTGCCACAATCACCGATTTGACTTTCAGCAGGGCCGTTACCCGAAGGAGTAGCACTAGCTGCCTTGATCACGATCTTATCTACTTGCGTACCGTCCTCACGCATCCAGAGATTGAAGGTATGCTTACCTGTACTCGGTACGTTGATTACGACTACTTCATAATTATTAGCTCTCTCAGACCAGTCCCAAGGACCATTGACTCCCATACCGGTGCCAGATTGATTAGTAACGGAGTTACCATTCAAACCAGCGTGGAAGGAATCGTCTGAACCAGATGCAGCACTAGCCCGAACGTATACATAATATTGACCTGGTACGTCAAACAAAATATCGTAATCGAGACGAGGTCCATTGAGATTGAGTCCTGTCCAGACACCAGTATTAGGTTCTGCGCGTAGCGCAACGCCTCCACTGGCAGCAGCATCGTTATAGATCTGCCAAGTAGTAGCACTTGCACCACCAGATCCACTAACATTATCGCTGAAGTTTTCAGCTTCAATCACGACTTCTCCATTAGCAAGCACATGACAGTAGCCCCCTGCTGGTTGTACATCAATACTAGTCGTCGCAGTATCTTTTAGTCCTTCTTGATCACTGACGATCAGAGTGATGGTAAAAGTACCACCAACTAGATAAGTATGATCGGTAATCTGTCCGTTGCCAGTAGCACCATCGCCAAAGTCCCAATCATAAGTCTGGATACCATTGTCATCGTTCGACGCAGTCGCATCGACACTTACCAAAAGAGGAGCCGTACCAGCGTTCGGCGAAGCCGTGAAACTAGCGACAGGTGCCGTATTAGAGGCATCCACCTGTATCGTTTGGAAAGCAGTATCAGTCTTGCCACCATCATCGGTTACGATCAGGCGAGCATTATAAGTACCATCAGTATTGTAGGTATGAAGTGGCGTAAGGCCAGTAGCCGTATTACCATCACCAAAGTCCCAGTCATAGCTTGCGATGCTACCGTCTGGATCATTTGAGGCTATCGCATCAAAGATGACCGGTAATGGTGCGATGCCTACATTAGGCGTTACCGTAAAGGAAGCCACCGGAGGCTGAGGAGAATACACCGCCCCAACGGGGAAAAGGAAAGTAGGCTGCACAAATTGGCGCTCTGTAAATGGACCCGCCCATTCTAGTTTAGCCACAGCACCACCAGCACGCTCATAATAATCCATCTTGAAAGGAACCAATTCCCCAGCAACCAAATCATAAGTACCAGTCCACTCGGTAGGCGCTTGATCGATATATTGATCAATGACTAAGACACCATCTACCCATAGTCTCACACCATCATCGGTAGTAGAGTAAAAGGTAAACGTTCCTGTATAAGGTGCCACTAAACCACCTTCCCATCTAACAGAGAAGGTATTGGGGTCTGTGATCAATGGATCAGGAGAATCATTGCCCCAAGCAAAATTGATTTGGGGATCAATACGTGTGAAGGCAGGACTAGTAAAGTCAATATTGTTGAAGTAACTGGCTGTAATACCTGTGCCACCGGGATTTACTTGCTCAGGCGGGAAGGTCGCATCGAGATCAAAATTACAGATCTCATGGAGATTATTGAGTCCGCCAGTCGCAGCAGTAGCTCCGACATAGACCCAAGGATTGCCGCCAAAAATGGTTTGTACGACATTGTCGGTATAAGTAGCACGCAGCGAACCATCAAAAAGGACTTGCAAACGCTGAAGGCCTGCATCCCATTGGATTTCAACTGCATGTGTACCACCATCTTCAATATTGACACATGAAGGCAGCGCACATACCGGACCGGCTAAGGCAGTAGCAATAGCGCCATTTTGCCAAATCACGATTTGGTCATCAACTTGTCCATAAGTGTCAAATGAAATACCCAAAGAAGGGGTTATGCCCGTAGCTCCTAATCCACCACCTAATGTACCGATAACATCAGTACCTTGATTTTGGAAGATAAAGGTTGCTCCATCGGCACCCGCATCATTGCTTCCCATACCAATATTGAAAGTAATGGTGGCATCTTCATCGAGGCTGATTACTTCAGGATACCAAGCAGCTCCTGCTAAGCTATTTTGTGCAGCGGTCAATTCATAACAACCGCCAGCTTGTTGGACAGCATCACCCACAACGACTAAGTTTTGGGTCGTATCTGGTGTTAGGCTGTTGATCCAGTCTTCGATCAGCTGGACGCCTTCGGTATCAATTTTATTTTTAGCTAAAGGAGGCATTGCTACCCCGCTTAAGAGAGAGTTCATACGATAGTGAGTCACTGATTGGCCCACATTCTGTGGAACGATGACCCTTGCGTCACTCAGACCGAGGGCTTCGATAACCGAACCATTGATAATATCTTGATTCGAGAGATCTGTCGTTAAGCGTGCGTCAAAAACAGCACGATTGCCTGTACCCGGCTGGTGGCAATAAGAACAATTGAGGTCAAGGTATGAACGCGCCTTAATCTCTAAACTGGCATTGGGATCATCCTTGGCGACTGCCGTTAGATAATTTGCTGCATCAGTATCAGAAATTGGTTGATCTAGGATACCGATATGACTAAGACTCACTAATTGATTTGCACTCAAACCCGTTTGAGGGTAGACGATATCACGGTTGAGATAACGCGTTCTGGCTCCCAGTACAAATCCACTTGCAGATTGGTGACAGTTTTGACATTCACTCGTACTAGGAAAATGCCATACTTGACTTTGTCCATTGACGGTGATCGTTTCATCAAGCCCGTCAGTAAGTAATGTTGCATCCGTACCTTGGGCATTCCACTTATAGGTGAGATAATAGTAAGTACCATCTATGCCGTGAACTTCAAAACGAGTCTCTAGACGTTTGCCAAACAGTTCGAAGTGCTTGATGAGGACCGCCCCCTTGGGGAACGTCCAGTTGCCATTTTCAGAAAATTGGATTTGCTCATCTGGAGTATCATGTGTCCCATCATTAGGGATAGCTATCCAGCGATCTTTATCCGCGCCATCAGACCAGAAGTCCTCGATCATATCATAAGGAATCACTCCTGCTTTTGGTGTAAGCGTCTGCAAGTCTGAAAATGCATCTACTTGCGAAAGTAAAGTTGGAGCCGGTGCACCAATTCCTGTACCAGTAAGGGCATATAAATTAGTATTGCCGTTTTGACGGCCCATGATGAGTTCGCCATCATTGGATTCGCCAAAGGTGATCAATCCACCTGGAGTAAAGCTAGTCAATACTGTTTTGGTTCCTGTAGCAGGATCAATGCTGAAGATTCGATTTTGTGAATATCCTCCACAAATATATTGGCCAGCAATATTGGGGTAGTTATTGCCACGATACACATAGCCACCAATGATAGCATTGGCTTCGCTACGCAAAAAATCTGTCAATGGCGGCTTATAAGTACCAAAATTGATTGTGGTTCCTGAATTACAACGATTACTCGGGCCGAGGTTTCCCTCAAAGATTGGCCAGCCATAGTTTCGCCCGCTTTCTACGATGTTGATTTCTTCGCGTTGGCCACCGCCAACTTCACCGATAAATAAATCTCCGGTAGCACGGTCTTTGGTCATACGGTGAGGACTACGGTGTCCTACAGTATAAAATTCCTCAAAGAGGCTATTATCAGGAGCTTGCCAAGGGTTACTGTTGGGTACATAGTATCCAACACCCGTAAACTCGTCTGAAAGCCCCGTTTCAACGCCCATTTTACGACGCGGAGCATGGCTGACACTTCCTCCTTGTTGATCAACATCAAGTCTAACAACTCCACCTTCGAAGTTATCGACGATGTTCAATGCACCAGTATAGCGCGCTTGATCTCCAATTGTTAAGTATAAATAGCCATCGTCGCCAAAAACCATTCCACCACCACGGTGAGTACCGTTGTATTGGCGGATATTGAACATTCGGACTTCAGTGGCAGGATCAATCGTATAATTACTCGGATCTAAGGTAAAGCGAGAAAGTCGCAAATAACTACCGAAAAAATTGGGGTTATCGAAACATGTAAAACAACCACCTCCACAGCTAAACGGACCATTTTGGCCATTTGCTCCTTTAGCAGTGTAATAGAGATACACATAATTGGCGTCGGGAGATCCGGCTAAGCCAAAATCTGGGTGGAGTGCCATGCCTAAGAAACCAGCATCCCAAACCTCTGCCACCTGTGTGCGCAGATCGACTACTGTTTGCTTAGTCGTAACATTGGGGTTGTCATCAAAAACCTCTAGCACGCCATCGCGTGAACCTACAAAAATCTTGTTTGCACGCTCATCAGGAACAATCACCAAAGGATCATCAAAATATAGATTGATGTAAGCCGGAGTCACACTCCATGCAACACTACCTCCATTGCCTGGCGTTTTATCAGGTAAGGTATTGTTGAGAAATGGTCCTATTGCTTCTGGACTAGTAAGTCCGGGAGGAGGCAGAAATAAAGGAGTAAAGGCCGAAAAAGCAGTAAAAAGAAGAACGAGTAGCAGAGGTCTCCGCCTAAATTGTGTCAACCACATGTGTGAGTATCGTATTAACCGTTTGAAAAAGACTAGTAATATTCACGCGGAAATTAATTACGAAAAATGGTATTTATGATCAATTTGTATAGACGGTTACTATTTAGCATTGAACTGACAATGGTAGGATACTTACATGGCAATTCGTTTTCAAGTACTACTTAAACCTAAAGATTCACCTCTATCTAAATCCAATTATCGCTGCTTCTCGTATGTTTTAGACAAAAGCGTCAAACGCTTGTTGTTATGAACATAAGGAATAACAGATAACTCGTTATGCTAGCTTCAGAATATAATCCAAGCGCTTTTATGAAAGCGGCTCTCGCAGAAAGTAAAAAAGCGCTTCCTGATTGTCTACCCAACCCACCCGTAGGCTGTGTAATTGTCAAGGACGGCCAGATACTTGCGAGTGGGTTTACCCAAGCGCCCGGACAGTTTCACGCAGAAGCAAGTGCCCTGGCCCAAGTTGATGGTAGTTTGGCAGACTGTGAAATCTATGTAACCTTAGAGCCCTGCTCTTTTCAGGGACGAACGCCATCCTGTGCTAAAAGTCTAGTCTCGCGACACCCCAAGAAGGTATACATCTCCATAGAAGATCCTGACCCGCGCAATCTAGGAAAAGGCATCAGCATACTGCAAGAAGCTGGCATAGAAGTCGAGACTGGTATCCTCAATCAGCAAGTCAATGCGTTCATAGCATCCTATCTCAATTTGCCACAAAATCAATTGTAATTGTGATGGTAGCGAGGAGATTAGAATCAGTTTGTTGCTTATAACTAATCAATTGTTTAGATTTGATTATGCCGAGACAAAAAAACTATGATGAATCTCAAGTAGCATTGAAAGCCATGGATCTTTTTTGGTCCCAAGGCTATACCTCAACCTCTACTCGGATGTTGGAACAGAGCATGGGTATCAATCTATTTTCCATCTATGCGAGTTTCAATAATAAGGAAGGGGTGCTATTGGCCAGTATCAAGCACTATCAGGATCTGGTGCGCAAGATGTTACTGAAGGATTTGGTGCATGGTCCCCAAGACCTTACCAGCATTAAACAGTTTTTTTATGCGTTCCTAGACTTTACTCAAAAAGGACAGCACTATCGAGGATGTCTAATGATCAATACAGCAAATGAATTGGGCCAAAATATGGCAGAGCCGATTGCTCAAGAAATCATGGCATTTTCTAAGGAGATCATGACCGCATTTACCAAGGCCCTCTCTAAGCAAAATGATCCAGAGGTTACTCAACAAAAGGTAAGCTACCTATTTGTGGCGCTTCAAGGCATGGTACTCGGTGCCAAAATGATCGATACCCCACAAATCAAGAACTACATTGAAATGAGCTTCCAGAAATTATAACTATTTTTTTATCCTATTTCTAATCAATTGATTAGAAATAATAAACTATCAAATTATGTCAATTAAGACCTTTTTAGTCCTTAACTCGATTATGTTTATTCCATTTGGTATCGGCATGTTGCTCTTCCCCTCCCCTATCTTTGGAATGCTCGATGTTCAGTTAGATAGTGATGGCTTGCTGATGGCAAGTACTGTTGGTTCTATGTTATTATCCTTTGGGTTGATCTGTCTCATAGCCAGAAATGTCAAAGAAAACAGCCCGGCATTGGAGGCAATCTTAGTTGGAAATCTTTGTTTTCATACCATCGACAGCTTTTTGACTTTTAGAGGAGCCTCAAGCGAAGTGATGAATAGTTTAGGCTATATGTTTTCGAGTATCCATTTACTCTTTGCTGTCGGCTTTTTGTTCTACTTTATCACCCTAAAAAACCAAAGTTTGGTCCTCACTAGAGACTAAGTCTAGGCACCATATAAGGATACATCTCTGTCCAAAGGTTGCAAGGGTACATAAATCGACCTATTTTCCACCTAAAGAAAAAGAAGTCGTATGAAAGCCAAAATTGTCAAAATAGGCAACTTCAATGCCTTCAACTTGGTATCGCCGGAGATTACCTACTACCGCCGCAAATACAATAAGAAAACCTATCAGAAGAAATGTCGCTGGATTGGGGAACAACTCGATCGTATGGGCGCTGATCTTGTAGGTTTTCAAGAAATATTTCATCCTGAGGCTTTACAAGATGCTTTGCGTCAATCTAAACGCCTCAATAAGGCTCACTTTGTAGTCGCTAATCCCACAGAAGATCTATTGCCAAGGGTGGGCCTCGTTTCAAAATATCCCATTCTAGAGTTCCAAGTGATCGAAGCGTTCCCCGAAGGGATCGATTTAGAAGGCACTCAAATCCCCATTGAATCATTTTCCAGACCAGTCTTACGAGCCTTGGTCGAGCTACCCTTTGGGCATAAAGTGATCGTCTATGTGGTACATCTCAAAAGCAAACGACCAGACTTTTATGAAGGCGAATTACGTGGGGATCATTATGCATTGGCCAAAGCACAAACTCGTTCCCTGATCCGCAGGGCAATGGAAGCCACATCCGTGAGAGGATTGGTGTTAGCGGATCTCAAAAAAAATGACCACCCTTTGATTTTATTAGGTGATGTCAATGATTCCGGCCTTGCCGTAACCACTCGTATTCTCTCCGGAGAACCGCCTCACCGTAAGTATCCTCTTGATGTCAAAAAGGAGATTTGGGACGTATTGCTCTATCAGGCCAAAGACATTCAAGCGAGAAAAAGCTATGAGGATTACTATTTTACACATATCTACAATGGACACCATGAAGCCCTTGATCATATCATGGTCAGCCAGGAGCTGGTAGAGGAAAACCCACAGAGTATCGGTCGCATTGGCTATGTCAAGGTATTTAACGACCATCTTATCGACGAAACCCAAAGTGATGATGACGTTCCAGCATGGGAATCAGATCACGGACAAGTCGTCGCTACTTTGGAACTTGATCCTAGTCGTCGGGTCGATGGTATTTCTCCACAATCAAATGCTTAAGCTGCTTAGATATTATGGTCATATTACTCTTAGTCTTTAGTTTTTTCATTGCTAGTGCTGAGCCTCCAACAGCTAGCGAAATACTCGAACGCACTATCCAATACCATGATCCTCAAGGACAATGGGCAAGCGGTGCAATTTATCTCAAAATTCGTTCTGAAAGTCCCAAGGGCGACTCAAACATTCGAGAGGCGTGGATCAATATCCCAGCAGAGAAGTTTGAGATGAAGGCTACCAAAAATGCTAGCCAAAGCCTCAGAGGCATGCTCAAGGATAGCTGCTATTACGCTTTGAATGGAGAAACTGACTTAGCTGAAGATAGTATCCAGAAGTATCGTTTGGACTGTGCCAGAACGCTCATGTTTAGAGACTACCTGACTTATCTCAATGGTTTGCCGATGAAACTAAAAGATCCAGGCACGATCCTCGATCCTAAGGTAGAAAAGACAAGCTATATGAATGAGGATGTATGGGTACTGACAGTGCGATACAATCCAGAGGTGGGCGATGAAATTTATCAATTTTACATCAAGCCCAATAATTATGCAATGATTGGATATCGCTTTTATCGCGATGAAACTCAACCCAAAGGTGAATATATCGTGCTCAAAGAAGAAACTATGGTGGGGCAAATGCGCATCCCTAAAATCAGAGAATGGTACACCTTCCCAGACACAAGCTTTTTGGGCGCAGATATATTGGAAGAGGGTCGCATAGAATAAACACAAAAACCTCACTGCTTACATACAGTGAGGTTTTTCATTTACTGCCCTGATGGGGATTCAATTTGGAATGAAATTATCCTAGATACTATCCAAAAGGGATAAGAATATTACATATCCATCTAAGAAACGTATTCCAAACTTCCTTCGTTTCCATATAGTCAAAACTGTGCCAAAAATGCCAAGTAGGAGCATTTTTGGGGCCGAATGCTATATTAGCTGCTTCAACAGTAATTTTATTCAACCTTTGGAAATCTCACATACAAGCCATAACTAGTACATTCGACAAAACACATTATGGGACACCGTCAAGCTTACATCTTACTCCTTGTTCTTCTTGTCTTTGGGACATTATCGCTCTGGGGCCAAACTCAAACTTTAAGCATAGAGGATATCATTGCTCCTACTCATTTTCCCGAACGAGTGCCTCAACTGCAATGGAAAGGATCAGAGTCGGTTTACACCCAGATCGATATTAGCAATCAAAATCTCAAACAGATCGATCTCAAAGGCAATGAAAAGGTATTGGTTCCTCTCAACGTATTAAAAAACAAACTCGGAGCCGACCTTAAGCGTTTTCCGAGGATCAAATGGGTAGATAGTGAGACCTTTTCATTTATGCATGAAAACCGTCTGCTACACTATCATTTAGATACAGATGTCTTGGAAAAAGTAACAGATATTGATCCAGAAGCTGCATTGACAGAATGGGGTCCCAATGGCATTCACGCTCAAGTCAAGGAGCATAATCTCTATGTCAATATCAATGACTCTATTGGCGTCAGACAGCTAACTGATGATGGCCACTATGGTCTTACATATGGTGAGGCGGCCCACCGTTTTGAGTTTGGTATTCGCAAGGGTATGTTTTGGTCACCCGATGGGAAACGCTTAGCCTTTTATCGTGTTGATCATAGCCCCGTCAAGGATTATCCTTTTGTCAATCAGATAGCCGTACCCGCTTTACATGAGCCGCAAAAGTATCCCATGGCGGGAGACAGTAGCCATCAAGCGAGCATTGGTATCTACGATGTCCATACCCAAGAAGTCGTTTATCTAGCGATCTCTGGACCAGCTGACCAATATCTCACCAATATCACTTGGAGTCCAGATGGCCAATATGTCTATGTAGCAGTCGTCAATCGCGATCAAAACTATATGGAGTTGCAGCGATACAGTGCCGTCAATGGTAGATTGAATAGAAAACTCTTCGACGAACGACAGACCAAATACGTTGAGCCTGAACATGGACCGATCTTCCTCACCGATAAGCCGGATGAGTTTTTATGGTATAGTGAGCGGAGCGGTTTTGATCATTTATACCATTATGATGCCTCTGGAAAGTCCTTAGGAGCAATCACGAGTGGCAATTGGAAAGTAACGGATGTACTCGGCTTTGGTCCGAAGGGGAAATATCTCTATATCCAAAGCACCCAAGAAAGTCCTTTAGAGCGCCACATTTATGCTGTTGATCTCGGCAAAGGCAGCCTCAAGCGTCTTAGCCCTCAAGCGGGAACGCATAAGGCAAGTCTCAGCGCTGACGGAAAATATATACTTGATCAATATTCGAGTACAGAGACTCCTTTTGAAGCTCAAATCATCGAAACTAAAAAGGGCGAAATCGTCAAAAGCATATTCAAAGCAGCTAATCCTCTCGCTGATTTTCAGTTAGGTAAGACCAGTTTATTTTCACTCAAAGCGAACGATGGAACGGATTTGTATTGCCGTATGATTTTGCCCGCAGGTTTTGATAGCACCCAGAAGTATCCCGTACTCACTTATGTCTATGGTGGTCCTCACGCTCAGATGGTAACCAATACTTGGATGGGCGGCTCTATGGGTCGTTGGATCATGCTGATGAACTACTTTGCCAGTCAGGGCTATGTCGTATTTACGCTTGACAACCGAGGCTCCGCTCATCGGGGCTTAGCATTTGAGCAAGCCGTGCACCGCCAATTAGGTACGCTAGAGGTTCAAGATCAGCTCGTGGGCGTAGAATATCTCAAGCAAAAGCCTTGGATTGATGCTGAGCGCATGGGCGTCTTAGGTTGGTCCTATGGTGGATTTATGACGAGCGCTCTCATGCTGAGAACGCCAGGAACCTTTCAGGTGGGCGTTGCCGGAGGTCCAGTTGTAGATTGGCGTATGTATGAAATCATGTACACAGAGCGCTATATGGATACTCCCCAGACCAATCCAGAGGGTTATGATAAGGCAAACTTGATCCCTTATGTCAAGCAACTCCAAGGAGATCTTCTCCTAATACAGGGTTTACAGGACAATGTAGTAGTGCCCCAGCATTCTTATCGCTTGTTACGCGAAGCGGTGGATCAAAATGTACAGATAGATTTTTATCCGTATATGATTTACGAACATCATGTGCGTGGCAAGGATAATCTACATTTATTGAATAAAATCTTCACTTATTTCGACAGCCGTTTACAAAACTAAATTGGGGTCCAGCGGATAGAGTTTGAGAGAGCTAGTATCTGAGCGGCCTTCACTTTCACAGCCGATTCTCGGAACGTCTTCTAGCGTTCTGCGAAGCAGGTCCTTCGAGTGTCTCAGGACCCTAAATGACAATTTTACAGTTTGAGGTTGGAACTCGTCAAGTGGGATTTTCATCGCCATAATCATATCCACACACTCGATATATGGATTCTGTGACACTCATATTTATCTCAAAATAGAAGGTTTTCGCCTAAAGACTGCCGCTTTAGCTGATTAATAATTCACCTGATACGTCATGATTTGTAGCCCCTCTTCATAAAGATTACTCTCGACTAGGGACAGTTGATATTGCTTTTGTAAGCCTTCAAAAAGTCGCACTCCTTCTCCTTGAACAAATGGGTTCAGCTTGATTTTTACGATATCAATCAGCCCATTTTTCAATAGCCAACCCGCAAATATCCCGCCTCCACACAAATAGATATCGATACCTTCTTCTGCTTTCAGTTGCTGCACTATCTCAAGGTCCAATGCACACACTTCTACTTCAGGCTTTTCTATTTCAAATTTCAAGGACTTTGAGAAGATATAATGCCTCATATGAGGATAAGCACGCTTGCCGGGCTTCAGGCCATATTGATAGCCAAATTCATAGGTATTGCGGCCCATGATCACTGTATCAAATTCAGCAAGGTCTTGTTGGTATTTTTCAACTCCATTCCCCGATTGTAAAAAGCCACTAATGTCTCCATCTGGACCAGAGATGAAGCCATCCAATGAAATGGCAACATAGTAGACGATTTTCCTCATTGTTTCATTGTGTTAGCTCTGCTGACTCACCATTTTATTGATCCACATCGGAGCAAAAGGTGATGTACAGCCTTTAGGTACAGAATAATCACGATAAACGCCCAACTTCTCCCCTATCGCAAGCGCACGTTCTCGATATTCAGGATGATGGACACCAATTCCTACAAGCGTATTGTTCATGGTCCATTGTACCAAGGGGTCGGCTATAAGCATTTCGGCTACGATGCGATCGAGTAATCCGGGAAGGTCGATTCCTTCTGGACTGCGCTCCACTCGTTCGGCAGTTAAACTCCAGCCTGCACGGGCTGCCATTGGATCATTAGCCTGCATCCAGCCTTGACGAAGTGTTTCCTTTTCGGGATGTTTTTTTACGATATATGCATTGAGCCAATCTGCTACTTGAAAAAAGCCCACAGAACGAACCAATTGATCTACTTTGTCTGGCGATAAGTCTTTGGGTTTGATAATAAGGATAGCTACCAGCCTAGCTTCGATATTGCCGGTTTCCCAAAGTTTCAAAGCCAACTCATGATTAGTTTTTAGCTTCTTGGCCACTTTGCGGATTTCACCCATTGGCACGCCAAATTGATTGTCACCAGCACCATTTTTAGTGTTGTGCTTCCGTCTTCTTTCGTCGCTGAGGGATTCGAGTTGAGAGAGGATTTCTTGGACTGTCATTCTAATGTTTTAAGCTATCCATAATTTAACACCTTTTTTCATCCTAATCATTTCGGATAAGAGTTATGTCATCACTTTCCCAATAATTGCCCTTTTAGGGATCAAGCCAATAAATCTTGAATCATATAATGTCCCTCTATCATCGCTTATCAAAAAATAACACTCAGTTGTTACTAGGTTTTTTTTCCTCTTCTCAAAGAATAGAGATTCATATAATCTTTCATTTTTATCATTCAAAACAACTTTATCGCCTACATTAGGAATCTTGAATGGACCCCAATTATATCTATTCCAATTATTCTCAACTGTCCCTCCTATAACATCCCCTGCCGAGTGGATATTTTCCATGCGTGATATCTCGTTTACATTCATCCATTTGTCATCGACTAGTGCGAGTTCTGTTGTCCTTAGGTCCAAGACAAAAAAGCTTTTCGGGGGAGAACCTGATTGTTCGAAATTGGTCCCTGCAAAAAATGTACTATCGCGTAATCCTAAATGCAATGCATAAGGTCTATTAACATCAATAGGATCAAGGTATGCTTGGGAATTTATGTAAATCACCCCATTTCTCATCTTAATAGACTCTCCAGTAAGTCCGATGATTCGAGAAGGTATTAGGACTAGAGAATCCGTTTCAACCGCTGCCTAAAAAAAACCAACAACATCATTACGGCGATATTCTTCAGTGATTAAGAACTGAAGCGTATCACCTTCCTCAATTGCTTTACCCATGCCATCCCAAGCCACTACTTCGACGATTTCTTTAGCAGGAGGGATCATATTTTCGCAACTAACAAGCAATAAGAAGCCCAAGATGATCAGCAGATATTCCATCAATTTTTTTCAGTTATACATAACGTTTAGTATAAAAATAGTAGCGGAATTGAAACTCCAAACATTATGCTCCAAATTCTATTTGGAAATTTTGTTCATTCATGCTTTTTCTTCAATTACTGCTAACGACCGGACTGCCTACGGGATCGAGGAGCCCGCGACGAATGACTAACTCGTAGACCATGTTAGGTGCAGGTTTCATTTGATTAATCCAAGTTTTCGATTGCATTTACAATTTCATCAGATATTACAATCAATTTATTTTCAATTTTTTGAGATAACAGCCTTAAGTCATTAAAATCTGGTTCCTTTTCGATAACTATTTCTAAAATCGAATACTCAGGCATTTCTTTTCTGCCTTTGTTCCATTCTGATTCTTTTAAAGCATTCCAATATGATTTTTGAATGTCTTTTGTATTTCCTAAAAGCCAAATCTCAAACCTCATTTCTAAGTGATTTAGCACTAGTCCCAATTTTAATTTTTTGCTTTTCAAAAATTCGTTGGTGAAATAGAAGTAAGTGTAATCCATGTATCCGTGAAGAATACCTGAAAATGCATAGCGCTCAGAGAGATTTTTAATAAAATCTGTTCTTAATTGCATAACAAATTTCACTAATCCATTATATGCAATTAATATGTCCCCTTTATCGAGTTGTTCTTTATAGATTGATACGTAGTGATTAAAATTCTTCATTCTGTTTTTTTACTTGCACCTAACAGTAGCATCCTCACATATGCCACTATTTAATTTTGTTTTTCACATGAAACTAGTGAGAAAGTCTAGCCCTTCTCAATCGCATCTTTGATGCTCGTAAGACCCTCAGCAAAGCGGCCCATTTCCTGTACGAGTTGAGCGAGTCTATCGCCTTCAAGTGTTTTCTGCGCGCGGTACAATTGGCAAATTTCTTCCCAGCGAGTCGTCTCGGTTTCATCTAACTGTCCCGTCAAGGCACGGAAACGGAGGAAGTTTGCCTCAGCTCCTTGGCTGAGCGTTTGCGACTCACCTTCATAGTGCGAAGAAATTAACGTCTGCAATTCCTCATCGTTCATGGCAGGTACCACCTTTTCAGCCAAGCGATTCATATTACGATAGGAGCCTTGTAACTGGAAAGGCGGCTCGGTCCTAAAGTTATCGTTCTGCGCTGCAGAACGTATATACGCCTGATTCACTTTGAGAATCACATCTTGAACCAGCAATAGTTTGCGCAAAACATTGAGGTATTCCCCTCTCTCTTCACTACTAATGCGAGACTCAAAGGTGCCAGCATCTTCTTCGCCACTTTCGGCCATACGAATGAGCAATTGCACATCCGCTTTGGGTGCACTACTGAGCCGAGTCAAGATAGAATTGGAGGTCAAGGCATTTTCCAAATAGGAACGCTTGAATGCCTCATCTCGCTCACCGATGATATCGCCAAGATTGTAGGTATCAGCTCGGTTGGCCAACATATCCGGTATCTGAAATTGCTCACCAGACTCCGTATAAGGGTTTCCAGCCATCACTACCGCCACACGCTTGCCTCTCAGGTCATAAGTCCGAGTACGTCCCCGATAGACCCCTTCAATTTTGCGTTGTGCATCGCAGAGAGAAATAAACTTCTGCAAAAACTCTGGATGACAATGCTGGATATCATCAACATACAGCATAATATTGTCCCCCATCTCCAATGCGAGATTGAGTTTATTGAGTTCTTCGCGGCCTGCTGCATTTGGTGCTTCTGCCGGATCGATAGAGCGCACATCATGACCGATAGCTGGGCCATTGACCTTCATAAAGATTAAGCCTAATCGATTGGCGATATACTCCATCAAAGTCGTCTTACCATAACCCGGAGGGCTAATCAGTAAGAACATACCCATACGATCTGTGCGTGTCTCCTCCCCTACTGTACCGATTTGCTTGGCGAGATTGTCTCCAATCAAAGGCAAATACACCTCATCGATCAGTTGATTACGCACAAACGAACTCAGTACTCGAGGTTTAAAGCTCTCCAATCTTAAACTATCACGATACTCCTCTGCCAATTGCTTTTTGCGTTCGACGAAGGCGTGATACATCGGCAATACTGTATTAGCAAAATGCTGTAATTTCGCCTGATACTGATGATAATCAAGGAGATAAGTACCCTTTTCGAGTACTGTATGCTCTCCCAACATATCCTTCAACTCTTGACGCAGCGCCACATCTATTACTTGTTTAGGATCTATTTTACTGCCGTCCAGCAGAACGCTCACCTCTTTGGCGTAGCCTAAATTTGCGACATCTACTTCCTGCTTGATATAAGCCTGCACCCAATGATGGATCAAGGCCAGACGATCAAGCCCTTCTAAGTTCTCGTATGAAGCACGAAACTTCTGCGTGGACTTCTTCTTTTTGAGAAAAGCCAAAAAGCCTTCTGCAAGATCACGCGCCGCACTACTGACCGCAAAGCGATCTCCACTACTCAATTCGGCAAATAGATAACTTGCCGCCAACTTCAAATCGACCTCAGCAAATAGTTCGTTGCCATTGACAAAGCTTTCGAGGCCCTTTTCGAGTTCTTGTTGCAAGCTGGCAAACTCACGGCTATTGGGAAAGAGTCCCATCACATTAGCGGCAGCCTTGATTTGAGGTAACAATTGCTTGCGACTTTCGTCGGTCAAGCCATGCTCCCAATAGCTCTGCGCCAAAGCTCGAACGGGTGCAGCATAACGCAGCAAGCCCATCTTGCTTTCCATTTTTTGCAAAGCCGTGAGGATTTGGGTAGCGTCGCTATCGTGGATGCCTTTGATGTAACCTTCGGTATAACGCTTAGCCATAAAGTCTTTGACCTTGGCGGCTAGTTTTTGACCTTTGGGCAAGGCCTCGTTCCTGAGTTCTGCGAGTAGCAGATAAGCCAAAAACTCAGCGCGATAGACCTCCCTGTTCTCCGCCGGAATACTCATATCCCAAACCGAGCGAGTCGCCAGAAGCGCCCCATCTTCAATCAATTGAAAGAAGTTGGTACCCGTAAGATGAAAATATAGCTCGCTTTCTTTCGGGACTATGGTCAATTCAAGCTTTTGCTGATTGACGCTAAAAGCATGTCGCCCAAAACGGATCACGTTTTTCCCGTCAACAAAGAGTTCCTTACGATCGCGCAATTGACGCTGTGCATCTTCACGCAAAGTCTTGAGACGGGCTTGTAGATCGCTCGCTTTGACGTTGTCTTCGAGCTTCTCTAGCTCGCCGATGATATCGCGCACTTTGTTGACCATAAGGTCAGCGGCAAAGTAAGCGTTGATTTCATTGGCTTCGCTAAACTGGGCTAAGCGATTGGCAATGCCTTTGAGGATACGTTCTCCGGCAGAAAAAAGCGTTCCGGCACGGCGATTACGTGTCTCTAGCAGTTGCAAACGCCTAGTTTCGAATGCATTGTATATCTCCTCTCTCTTTTCGGAAAGAGTTAAGATATAAGTCTCATATTCTGAAAAGCGACCTTCCAACTCTTCTAATTGAATGGTCATACGCGTCAAATATTCCTCACATCGAGCTGGGCTATCACAGAGATCGAGATAGTTGAGCAAGGCTTGATCCAATAAACGGACCTGGGCCTGATACTCAGCTGCGGCCTCGGTGCCTTGTAGTTCCTGACGCTTTTGCTTCAGTTGAGCGCGCTGACCATTGAGCTGCGTATAAATCTCTGAAATACGCTCAATGATCTCCGTAGTTTGGGTAGCATCGCCGATCTTGAGATTACCTACGATCTCGATAAGGAGTTCAAGTTCTCCACCGATTTCGTCAAGGCGTTCTTTACAAGTTTCGGCCTCAGCGACTTTGCTTACTTCACTGATCTGCTGCTTACTTTCAACGACTTTGAGCTGGTATGGCTCCAAAGCCTGAGCTTCCAACAAAAAGGAAACCATCTGCTCAGAGAGATTAGCAGATTGTTCGACAACCCGTGCCTCCATATCCTCTACTCCTGCCATATCGATATAGCGTAGCTCTTTGAGGCCAACGATGGCACCATTGAGTTGACGGAGGGACGATAGGTACTGTACAAACTGATCGACCTGCTTGGGCTTATAGCGACGGATTTTATCCATCAAAGCTTTCAGATTGTCTTCAGTTTCGTCTACTGCTTGGCGGGTTTGCTCACGCAAACGACGCACTTTAGCAAATTCATCTATGGCCGAGGCTGCTGCTTCTTTGACAGCAGCAAGTGGCACATTTAATTGTTGCGTTTCGGCCTGATTGATCCAATAATAACTATCAAGAATTTCGTTGGTCTTACGCACCAAATCGACATAGAGATTACCGTACTCATCGCCTTTATTGAGAAGCGTTAAGAGTTCGTTACACTCTGCCATACCGCGCACCAAGTCTTTGTTGCCAATCTTGTAGAGATAGGTATCGACATGCTGCTCAGGCGTAATGATAGCCTCTCCATAAGGCGTTTGCCATACTTGCACCACATGATGGCGACTTGGAGTCTCTTCGGCTCTGAAGTAGCAGAGTTCTCCATCGGAGAAGATCGAAAATCCACTACAGATAATAGGTGTGGCTACTTGTTGCTCTACCAGATTGTAAGGAAGTAGGACATATGCTCCTTCCTTGCGTTGGTAAAACATATAGAGAAAGTCTTCCCCGTTCGGCGAAGCCAAACGCTTTTCAAACTGTAGATCATGGATTAGATTGTCAAAAATCTTATAATCGCCGGTCTGTAGATAATAGCCATTGGAGAAAATAATCCCCTGATCATCAGGTAGTAATACACAAGACTGATCCAAGCTATCTACTCGTAATACAGTTTGCATTTTTTCATTGAAGATGAGATAACGCCATGTTTTTTCTTGGTAAGGGCGAATCTTGAGTACAATCAAATTACCAAGATTAGCGTAATAAAACTCCGCGTCGTCAAGGGTTTGATCGCTATGCTCTACGGCCTCTTCATAGATGCCATGTCCTGTCTCAGTATTGTCCTCGACTTTGATGGTAAGGTCACCACCTACCGTCTCGACAAATACGCGATCCAAGATCGAGATATGAGGGTGCTTGCCGCGACGCTGCATCTCACGGGTAGTGCGTACCCAACGAAAGGCATGTTGTTCCGGGAAGCGGTACTCATGATCAAAACGGTTGCCTAAGTAGGTAAGGCTATCATCGTTGACAATCCATTTGAACGTCTTGAGATCATTTTGTCCTTTACCTACCTGAAAAACCATATAGAGATGCGGCCCGATGATCGCAAACTTTGCAAATACAGTGTCTTTATAATATTTGTAGAGGTTTTGAAAATCCTCCTCAAATTGAGCGTTCTCGATCAGAGACAAAGCCTCCTGATGAAAGCTATGATCCTGATTATCAAAACGAAAGGCACTAAATACATCGCTAAGTTCGATCTCTCCTTTGAGGCCGAGGTGGACGTTATATCCAAACAAAAAGTGAGGGCCGACCGCCACCATATCTCGAGGGATACAATTGTGCTGGGTGGAAATGCGGTCGGTAGCAAGTAGTTCGGTTTCGATGGCACCAAATACATCCTTGCGTTCGACATTGAGCTTTTGTAGGCGACTACGAAGTTCATCTGCATGCTTTTGTAAGCGACGCTGGATGATTTCGTAAGTTCCTCCTTCTAAAGCGATATTCTGATCGGTCATTGTTTTTGAGTATCCTGAAAGGCGAGGCCTTTCAAAAGCGTTAAGCGTGCTGGGTCCAATCCTTGATAGGCTTTGTGAAGTTCGAAGTATCGACTTTCGCCATACCAAGTGAGGACGGTGCCATATTCTGGAGACCAATAGCGCATATGGCCAGGGGCCGGGTCGCCTTTGTGTGCGTAGCCAAGAAGACGATAGAGTGTATCTACTTCATGGATCAATACGCTATCCAGACTGGCTTCTAATTCATTGGTCAGGGCAAACCAAGCACTATCTTGGTATATCCTGAGTTCATATTCGAGGATCGGAAAACGCGCCCCGACATTGTGTGGATCAAATTGAAATTCGTAGAGATTGTACTCTTGCTGACCGCTTTCGGTTAGAAACTGGTTGTAGACTTCGAGGTAGGCCCAATTACCGTTTTGGCGATCAATTTGGGACCATTGTTGTTCCTCTTCTATCTCTTCCCCTTCTTCCTCATAAATGTAGGTTTGCTTTTGCTGTGAACTTTGTACGAGGGCTTCTATCGTTTGGCGTTTAAGCCCAACATCTGAAAGCGTTTCCGTACAGGATAAAAACAGCAAACTTAGGGAAAGCGGGAGAAGCCAATGGCCCCTCCCTATTGTCAGCGTTGTGTACATTTTTTTTAGTATTAAGTACTTAGTACAAAGTATGAAGTACTTGGGATAGCATAGCAGTAGGAAGCAAAATTATTGAAATAAGATTTGACCTACTCAGTACTTTCTACTTAATACTAGATACTTATGCCCAAACTATCGGCCTTTTTATCGGCAATCCCCAGTGTGGTGGCTGTATTGAGCAATTGATTGAGTATCCCTTGCTTCTCACCGTCTTGGGTCTGGCTGAGCATTTTCATGATCAGGGCAGATACAGTCAGATTGCGAATGTCATCAGTAGACAATTTGAACTGACTGATAAAGTCGCGCAGTTTACCTTGAAAGTCGCCATTGCCACCAGAGCCAAGGAGAGCCGTTTTGAGTTCTTCCACGTGCTGGTTTTCCATGATCTTATCGACGTATTTGCTTTGACCAACCGCATTGGTGATACGATCGAAGAACTCCATTTCGCCACCGACGATGTCGATTTTAGCATGTTGCAGCGCTTCAGAAAGGACTTGAGCCTGAGCCTGAGCAATTTCACGCTGGATAGAGATTTGAGCCAATTCGACTTCTTTATCTTTTTCCAAGCGTAGCTTGAACTCTTCGTGCTCTTTGCCTACCCCATCGAGTTTTTGCATGGCTTCGGCTTTGGCTTCTACGCCTTTGGCATCAGCGAGGGCTTTATGCTCGATGACTTTGGCTTCGGCAATACCTGCTTTTTCGTCAGCGATAGCTTGTGCTTCTGTAACCTGTGCTAAGGCCATACCACGATCGATGGAGAGTTCGGCATCAACACGACCAATCTTACGATTAGATTCGGCTTGGGCCTCTCCTCTGAGTTCGATGCCTTTAGCTTCTGCAACGGCTTGTTGTTCAAGGATATTGGCTTGGGCTTCACCTTCTTTCTGATGAGCGTCGGCTTTGGCTTCCATGACTTTGGCTTCGGCCATACCGATAGAGGCATGCTCTACGGCGACTGCATCAGCCATGATCTTTTTAGCTTCGGCTTCTTTATCGATCGCTTCGCGTAACGCATTGGCTTCTATGATACGCTTTTCAGCGACTAGCTGAGAAGCTTCTTTATCCGCTTCGGCGCCTTTGATCTTGCGAACCAATTCTTCTTCCGCAGTCTGGGCTGCTTTAGTCAAAGCGACTTTTTTCTCGCGGTCTGCCGTGGCAAAAGCTTCAGTATCCTTGATCTTTTCTTGCTCTTCGACTACCTCACGTTCTACCGCTACTCGGTCGCGGATCACATCTTGGATGTTCTTCCTTTCTTCTTCAACAGCTTTCTCTTTTTCAATCTTAGCTAGCGTAACGATACGCTCTCTTTCAGTCGATTCAAGTTCCTTATCGCGAACCACCTTTTCGGTTTCGATAGCTTCTGTACGTTCTTTGTTTTTGGAGGCAACTATGACATCACGCTGTTTATTTTCAGTCTGGATGGCGAGATCACGCTCTTTAGCGATACGGGCTGTCTCTGCTTTGAGAGATTCCTCTTCTTGTATTTTGCGGGTTTCAGCTAGTTCACGAGCTCTCACCGAAGCAACTTCACGCTTTTGAACTTCTTCTTTTTCAACGAGTTGCTTATCTAACTCAAGGATTGCTTCCTGCGCTTCGACATCCTGTTTGCGGATTTCTTTTTCCTTTTCACGTTGGATCTTGTTGGCAAGCGTAATCTGCTTGGCAGTCAGGTCGCGAATTTTCTTGATACCTTCTGCATCGAGGATATTTTCTTCATCTAGATGATCAATATCTGTCTGCTCGAGGTAGTCAATCGCACAGTCATCGAGATAGTAACCATTGAGATCCTGTCCGATTTGGCTCACGATATTATCACGAAACTCTGCACGAGCATTGTATAGATCAACAAAGTCAAATTGCTTACCCACTGTCTTGAGGGCTTCTGAAAATTTCGCTTCAAAAAGTTGAATCAACATTTCGAGATCAGAAGCTCGTTTACAACCGATGGTTCTGGCGACTTTTTTGACGTCTTCGTTGGTAGCGTTGACGCGTACAAAATACACCACTTTAATGTCAGCTCGGATATTGTCTTTACAAATTAGGCCATCTTTGCCTTCTCGGCTGATGACAACTTGTTTAAGGGAAATGTCCATAACCTCCGCTGTATGTAATAGCGGTACTACATACATCCCTTCAAAGGCTACTTTGGTGTTTCCCATCCCAGTGCGAACGAGGGCTTTCCCCTGCGTGACTTTGCGATAGAACACCGCGACGAGGATTACATAGACTAAGACAATGCCTAGAATAATACTGCCGCCAAAAATACCAATGTTAATTAGTAAATCGTTCATGCGTTAATAATATGGTTGAGTGTTAATATGAGTTTTATACGTCAAAAGGCGCTACTATAAAATAGTCATCGTCCTTATGATATTCAATGATGAGGCCCTTTTCGCCTGCTTTGATAGGAGTTTTCTCCTTTTGCAGTTTGGCTGTGATAGTGTGGTGATCTTCTCCGACCATTACTTCTGCTTGGCCGATTGCATCGGAACGCAGAGTCGTCCTAGCTTGACATATCTTGCCGACTAATTTGGTTTTAGAAAGGCCTTGCTTATTGATCTTGCTAAAAGAGCTTTTAAATGGCTCTGACAATAGTTTGCCGACCAATAGACTGAGCAAAAAATTAGGTAACATCAAGGCAAGAGGAAACCAACTATAGGTGGGATACCAAATATGATTGGCGATGATCCCAATTACCCACATCGAAAGGATGACCAAACTAACATAGATCATAAATGGCACTTTCCCGATGTTGAGGAAGGATAATACGTTCACAAAGAGCCCTCCTCCTCCGACATCTGCATCGGCTTCAGCCTCTACATCCATATCGATATCTACATCGATATCAATATCAGCATCAAGTTCGATTTCGAAGAACTCTAAATCCAGTGCGCCTAATAAGACAGAAAGGAAATAAAGGAGTACGAAACCTAGTAAAATTGTATAAAGGAGATTAGGGCCTGTAATGGCTTCACGAAACAATTCTTGCATCGCGATATTGGTTTAAGCGTTGAACTGTGTGTTTGTATAATAATACGCCGGAGAAGCGAATTAGTTACGAATATTGAAAATTAACCATCTTTATAATATTCGAAATAAAATAATATTACCAGCCCACAGAAACGCCTCTTACTAAAGAGAGTATCAATCTCAATCAAGGGTTGGAATATTGCATAAAATATCAGGGGCTATGACTTACGATTGCCTCTAATATCGCTCTTTCAGTTTCTTGGACATCAGTAGAAAGCTGTTGCAAGATTACTTGATTAGCAAGTGGCGGCTGGCCAAACTCTGTTTCAGGGCTTTCTTTTCTCAAAGCATCGACATCAAAGGGAAGAGAAACCCCTTCTAGTTTTTGGCAAAGCGGCTTCATAACCCCTTGTAGGGCATTCATCTCATTGATTAAGCGTCCGAAGATCGAATCGGTAAGCATAATACCAGTTTGAGAACGATGAGCAGACTGTGTTTCTTCAATGCGCTGATCCAAATTTTTCAGTTCAGTTTGCAAGGCCCGAACATGTATCTGCATTTTACTCAACATAGGTTTTGCCTCCATTCCTTGGATAGGCTGCTCAAGTTGGCTTGCACTCGTATATAGGTCAGCGAGTGACAAAGTGTTTTTTGGTTCCTGAGCTGTTTGGCAAGCAAGGCTAAACGCACAAAGCATCAATACAATAAGAGGGATACTTAACTTATTCATGGGTTTCACTATCATATCGAGATACGGTATACACATTGGGGTCTTTTTCTATTTTGGCCATAATCCGGTCCAATTCTTCATCGTTATGCACATATATATGAAAAAAGCCTTCAAACAAGCCTTCGCGTGATTCGATGGTTACTTTTTGAATATTTAGCTTAAGCTGAAGAGAAATCACCCTGATCAAATCATTGAGCATTCCCTGTTTATCAAGGCCAACTACCTTGATTCCGACCATAAAAGTCACATCTTTCGAATCTCCACTCTCGGTCCACTTTGCTCGTACTACTTGTGAACCAAAACTAGACATCAAGGAGATCGCTTTCTCACATGAAGGCCGATGGATGGTGATCTTGTTGCCTTCGACAAAGCCTAAAATATCATCGCCTGGTATGGGATTGCAACATTTGCCTAAAACATAGTAATCAACACTTTGTTCTTTGCCAAGAACGAGCATATCAGCATCAACCCCCAATTCTTTTAAGCGTGCTTTCATCCATTTCTGGCGCTGTTCCCAAGCTTCGATATACTCTTTACCGACAGCCTGTCCATCTTTTTTCATCTGGATGAACTCCGGAATCTTATTCGTATCAATTTTACGAGCACCTAGTGCAAAGAAAAAGTCTTCTACACTCGGCATCATAAAATAGGCCAGCAACTCATTCATATAGGGGTGGTTCTCATCAATATCATATTGACGGGCTCGCCACAAAAATAACATCCTTCCCTGTTCGATTACTTCGTTCCGTTTGCGGCGAAGGAAATTTTTGATATTGTCTTTAGCGCGGGGGGTCTTGGCAAATCGCAACCATTCCTTTTGCGGATTACCTTTACGAGAGGTAAGAATCTCAACTTGATCGCCCGGACGCAATACATAGTCCAGAGCAACTACTTGATTGTTGACCTTAGCACCAATTGAACTATCTCCAATATTGGTATGGATTTTATAAGCCAAATCCAATGCAGTAGAGTTTCGAGGGAGTCGTTTCATCTCACCTTGAGGAGTAAAGACAAATACATCATTCGGTTGAAGGTTTTCTTTAAAGCCCCGCAGCGCTTCAAGCGCATCTAGGTGAGGGTTTTCTAAGATTTCTCGAATCTGAGATATCCATTCTGTTAAAAACTCCTCTTCAACCGTTCCATTTTCTTTATACTTCCAATGAGCAGCAACCCCTTTCTCAGCAATTTCATCCATCCTTTGGGTGCGAATCTGCACCTCTACCCATTTACCGTCAGGCCCCATCAAAGTGGTATGCAGAGACTCATAATGATTGTCCTTAGGCACGGTGATCCAATCACGGAGGCGTTTTGGATTGGGACGATAGAGTCCTGAGACGAGTGAGTACACTAGCCAGCAATCTTCACGCTCTTGTCCTTCTCGCGATTCTAAAATGATTCGAACGGCATAGCGGTCAAAAACTTCTTCAAAGGGCAAGTTTTTGCGCTGCATCTTCGAGTAGATCGAATAGACAGATTTATAGCGCGACTTGATGGCGAATTTTAATCCAGAAGGCTTTAATCTTTGCTTAATACTCCTAATAATCCGATCAATAAAGGCCTGCTTATCTTCTCTCGAAGCTTGCATTTTGGCCTGAATGTCCGCGTATTGAGTCGGATTACTATGCTTGAAGGAAAGATCCTCTAACTCAGTTTTGATCTCATATAGTCCAAGTCGATGTGCCAAGGGAGCATATATATACAATGTTTCAGAAGCAATCTTCAACATTTTTTCCCGCCGCATCGAACCAAGGGTTCTCATGTTGTGGAGACGATCCGCCAGTTTGATCAGGACTACTCTGATATCATCTGAAATGGTGAGTAGAATTTTGCGGAAATTTTCCGCCTGCTGCGAATTGAGCTCATCGAATGTAGTAGAACGAGGGATTTTGGTCAATCCATCGATAATCTCCATGGATTTTTTACCAAACTCTCTTTTAATATCGTCGAGTTCGATGGGAGTATCTTCTACCACATCATGCAAGAGGGCACAAGCCAATGCAATAGGGTCTTCTAAACCCATTTCATTGACAATAATCTTTGCCACAGCCAAAGGATGTAAAATATAGGGTTCGCCCGATTTACGCTTTACGCCTTCGTGGGCATCACGTGCATACTCAAAAGCTCGCCTAACAACCGCTTTATCAGAACGCTCAATATCCTTCATACCGCGAATGATGGAGCGGTAGGCTCTGATTATCTGCTGATCGTAACTTATGGGTAGGGTGCTAGTTTCACTCATAGATCATCCACAATCTCTCAATACAAATATGCTGCAAATGTGGGCTATATGCACGAATAATTGCCTTTAATATAAAATTGAAATTTTATTTCCCTTTAACAAAAAAAACACTACATTTGTGCCTCAATTCACCATTGTTCTTTTGATTAATGCGGATGTGGCGGAATTGGTAGACGCGCTAGATTTAGGATCTGGTGCCGCAAGGCGTGGGGGTTCGAGTCCCTTCATCCGTACAAATAAGTACGCCTCTGGTCGGAAACGGACAGAGGCGTTTTTTCAAGTATATACATTCTAAATAATTCTCGTCTTGAATATCACCCAAGAAAGTACTGGCAATCTTACGGCCCATATCAATATCCATTTGGCGCCAGAGGACTATAAAGACGCAGTAGATACAGAACTTAAGCGTTATGCGAAGCAGGCTAACATACCTGGCTTCAGAGCAGGAAAAGTGCCTATGGGCATGGTCAAAAAGATGGTTGGAAGCTCCATCGTGGTTGAAGAAGTCAATAAGAAAGTAAGCAAAGAGCTTACTGATTACTTGACGGAAACAAAGCTTGACATACTAGGGCATCCAATGCCTAAGCATGAACTCACCGAAGAGGACTTTGATCCTGATTGCAAAACTGCAATGGATTTTGTCTTTGAAGTAGGACTAGCGCCTGAATTTGAGGTGAGTTATGATT
The DNA here is from genome assembly GCA_045106675.1 of Bacteroidia bacterium. Taxonomy (GTDB): domain Bacteria; phylum Bacteroidota; class Bacteroidia; order J057; family J057; genus JBCAWW01. Next base: position 13,865 of record JBGCFA010000014.1, on the reverse strand, counting down.
TCAAAGAAACGCCTACTCAATACGAAGTTGAAATTGACGATGCGTTCTTCGAAGAAGAGCTCAAAAACTATCAAGATCGTTTTGGCGAGGTACAGACACCAGAAGAAGTTGGTGATGGCGATATCATTTATGGTAGTGCTTTTGAAGTAGATGATGCAGGTGAAGCGGTAGAAGAAGGCTTTCAGCGCATGATCGCCCTCAACCCAATCAGAGTTGAAAATCCTAAATTTTTCAAGCCTTATATAGGTATGAAGCTTGAGGAAGTAGCTGACTTAGATATCTTCAAAATGAAAAAGGATGTTGCTGAAATCGGCAAACTAATTTTCATGGAAGTAGAGGAGCTTGAGGAGTTACGCAAAAAGAAACTCAAATTTGAGGTGAAGCGTATCAACCGCATCTCACTAGCCGAACTCAATCCTGAGTTCTTTACCAAAGTGGCTCAAAATCTACAGTGGGATGAAACTGAGTTTGCAGACTTAGAAACATTTAGCGCGAAGATGAAGGAGCAAATGAAAAAAGAGCTCACAGAATCTACTAAATGGCAGTTCCGTAATCAGGTCCAGAAGGAACTAATGGAGCTTAACGCTCTCACGCTTCCTGATGAGTTTCTCAAAGTTTGGTTGCTCGAAAACGAAGAGAAGTACAAAACAATGGAAGATGTAGAAGCGGCTTATCCCGAATTTACCACTTCTGTTACTTGGAGTCTCGTCGTTGAAAAAATCCAACAAGGTGAAGGTTTCAACCGCATTGAGCGCGAAGATATTGAGGAGAGCATGAAGCAGGCCATCAAAGATAGCTTTGCCACTCGTGAAGAGGAGCTTACAGATGAGATGATGCAGCAATACACCGAATACTCTATGGGTAACCAAGAGATGCTAGATATGCACCATCGTCGTATGACCAATGATCGTCTCTATGACTATCTCGACAATAAGGTTACTAGACAGACTGAGAAGATCACTGCTACTGACTTCGTCGAACTCCAGAAGAAAGAGCAGGAAGCTGCTTAAAACATACTGATACTTGTATCAAAAAGGGTCGCGATTATTCGTGGCCCTTTCTTTTTTGCCCTTTTTGGGGTGAATCAATAGTACGAATAGACAAAATATTTACACGGCTGTAAACCCAAAGCACACGAAGACATCAAAGAAGATAACTTCCTCATAATCAGGCACGTATTTGGAAAGGTAAACATAACAAACACAGAATTTATACTTAACCATTAGCCTTATGAAACGGATTGTTACTTTATTTTTTGGTTTACTTGCCAGCTTGAGTTTAGCTTTTGCTTACAATGCCGAAATGGTCGTCAAAAGCAACAATGGCCCTTTCCTCCTCAAGATTAATGGCAGAACATTTAACCGAACTCCTCAAAGCCAAGTCATAATCCCAGATTTACAAGCGGGAAACCACCATATCGCTATGCGAATGGTTGACGGTCGTCAAAAAACGCTTCAATTTGATCGCGTTTATCTCCCACAAAACGAACGTGTAATATTTACACTCGTTCGGCGAGGCCGAGATATGATGACTCTCCAAAAAACAGCTTCAGAGCCTATCCGTCAATACACTCCGAGTACACGACCACGTCAAGCCGGTCCTCGTGGCAACGGAAATGCTTATGGACAAAACAAAGGTAGAGGTCAAGGACAGTATCAAAATGCTGATTATTGCGCCATTCCTATGCACCAAGGAGATTTTCAACAGGCGCTTAAAGCTGTTTACAATAGTCGTGGCTCTGAGAATCAGTTTCGTACTGCCAAACAGATCGTCCGCACTACTTGTCTTAGCAGTCGTCAGTTGTCTAAGCTATTGAAGGCGATGAACCACGAAGATCATATTTTGCAAGTGGCAAAATTGGGTTGGGAGCGAGTAGTTGATCCAGAAAACTTCCGCATAGTCGAGCAACAGATTAGTCGCCGTGCTTATCAACGTTCATTGCAAGACTATATGGGACACCATCCTCGCTTTGCGCCAAAAAATTCTCCGCCGCAAATATGCCAGCCTTGTCGAAATGGTAGCTGCGGTGCCCATGGCAGTGGTACCTACTACCAAGAGGAACCACAGTATGATGACAGAAATTATAATGATCAATATCATCAACCACAGCGGCTTGTTAGCGAGCAAGAGTTTCGCGGGCTATTGAGAGATATGCGCCAAGCCAATTATGACAAGGACAAACTCCAAATTGGTAAGCGTATCGCCGAACAATATCCTCTTAGTAGTGAGCACATACGCCAGATGTTAGGCACTATTTCGTATGATTCTTACCGCCTTAAATTGGCTAAGCATGCTTACCGCCACGTAGTCGATCCAGAAAACTTTTATATCGTCAAGGGAGCCTTCTCATATTCTTCCTACAAACGACAACTCGAAGAATTTATCAGATAAATTTTGGGAGAAGCACTTTGTTTCTCCCTTTTTTGTTTATTATTCCAGCTTCGCAGAACGCTTCTATCGTTCTGCGAAGCTGGAATAATGAAAACCCCTTACTTGATCACTTGTACTTTTTTCGTAAAGACTCCCCCATCGGATTCGAGTCTAACTAGGTAGATCCCCTCGGGAACGCCTTGTCTTTTGTGCTCCCAACGAATTGGCGTTCCATCAAATATCTCTTGATAAACTAATTGTCCACTCAAGCTGAAGACTTGCAAACTACTAACACCCACAAATCTTGCCTTAGCATCAAAGGACATCGTATGAGCACTTGGATTAGGAGCTACCAGTAGATGGTCAAGAAAGGGAACCGGATCGACTGGCTGAATGAAAGAGAACCTATTGACAGGGATGGTATCAGCTGCTGGATTGGGATCAAAAGGATTGGACCAGCGGACATCTCTGATAAAGGTAGTATCACTCAGCGTATGGAGAAAAGCGATTAATGCCCGTTTTTCTGTAGGAGATAGATTTAAGCGTTTCGGTTGCGAAGTGATCGAATCAATCAAGAATGGATGCAGATTGCTATGCGGACTCACCCCAGTCGAATAATGCTCAACAAGCTCTCCAAGGCTCGCAAAACGGCCGTCATGCATATAAGGTGCCGTAAAACCAATATTGCGCAGACTAGGCACGCGAAACTTACCCATATCTTCCTGCAGGTTTGTCACTCCACCAAAACCAAGATCGGTAGGATTGAAATCCAAACCATTGCTCACGGCCTCATTGGAGATAAAAAGTTCACCTTGATGACAACTAGCACATTGAGCATCACTATTGATGCCAAAGAAAATATCTTTGCCCCGGTTTTCAAGCTTACTAAAGTTGGCAAAGGATTGTGTTTGATGGCCCACCGTACTCCGGCCAAAATCATACTTTGATCGCAGCGTAAGCATCGACAAAACAAAGGACCTGATCGCAGCGACTGAACGATCAACCGTAACGATAGAGTCTCCAAATGCATTTTGAAATAGTTTGGGATAAAAACTGGTATTTTCTATCCTAGCTTTTAATAAAGCTGGATTCATGCCCATTTCCACTTCACTTTCGAGCGCAAGTTTGATTTGAGTGGCCATCGCATCAGTGCCCGCATCCCAAAAGAAATGCCGCATAGAAGGTATAAAGACATTGGAAAACCCAATTGAATTGCGTTCACCATTGGAACCATCAAATCCTAGAGAAAGAGCTAAGGTATCTGCGAATGCTTTTGCTTGTATATGACAAGTAGCACAGGAAACTGTATTGTTGATTGAAAGCTGCTTATCATAAAACAATACTCGTCCTAAAGTTTCAATATGGTCGGGAACTTCTGTGGGCAAAACGCTTGCAGGAGTATAAATGCCAACATTACCATTTAAATTGGAGAGATCTTCAAAAAAATGATCTGGCAATGGATTTGCAAAAATCTCATAAGAAAACGGAGCCGGAGGTAAGAGCGGACTGTCAAGCTCTCCGGTCAAACCCATCCTCAGGACAAGCGGGCGAATAGGGATGGCTGCAATAGCCAACATACAGATCACCAAACAAAGTGAGAGTAAATACTTTTTCATGATTGCTTAGGTTTGCTAATAAAATTGTGCTGAACAAAAGATAAGCTTTGTTCAGGAATTTCTGCTGTATGTCATTTTTTTTACCCTAAAATCTGACTCTTTAGCAAAGGTGTTATTTTTTTGAAAAATTACGTACCTTTGCAGGCTGATAAATAGAGGTATGGTACAGCTTTTACCTCTCACTAACACAGTAAATATTCTAATAAGAAATGCTCTCAGTATCTAATATAGGTTTGCAATACGGCAAACGCGTCTTGTTTGATGAAGTCAATCTCAAATTCACTCGTGGCAATTGCTATGGAGTAATTGGAGCCAATGGAGCTGGGAAATCGACCTTTCTTAAGATTTTGTCAGGGGATGTTGACCAGACTAGAGGTCATGTTAACCTCGAAACAGGCAACCGCATGGCGGTCCTCAAACAAAATCACTTTGAGTACCAAGATGTACAAGTCCTCACCACTGTCATCATGGGGCACAAGAAGATGTATGACATGATGATGGAAAAGGACGCCATTTATATGGATCCTGAAGCCACCGAGGAAGATGGTCTACGCGCTGCGGAACTAGAAACTGAATTTGGGGAGATGGGTGGTTGGACTTCTGATAGTGATGCTGCCGAATTATTAAGCCAGCTTGGTGTCAAAGAAGACTTGCACTACCGCGAAATGAAGGAGCTAAGTGGTGCCGAAAAGGTAAAAGTGCTCCTAGCACAAGCCCTTTTTGGAGATCCCGATCTTCTCCTACTCGATGAGCCTACTAATGATCTTGATGCTGAATCGATCACTTGGTTAGCTGATTTCTTAGCTGATTTTCGCAATAAAGTGATCGTGGGTTCTCACGACCGCTACTTTCTTGATATGGTCTGTACTCATATCGTAGATATTGACTTCCAAAAAATCAGTATCTATACTGGTAATTATACTTTTTGGTACGAGACTAGTCAGTTGATGGCGAGACAAGCCGCCGACAAAAACAAAAAGACAGAGCAAAAGCGTAAAGAATTGCAGGAATTCATCCAGCGATTTTCTGCCAATGCAGCCAAATCTAAACAGGCCACCAGTCGTAAAAAAGCGCTAGCAAAACTCAACCTAGAAGACATTGAACCTTCTAGTCGTAAATATCCATATATCTCCTTTACCGCTGAACGTCCCGCAGGTGGACAAATTTTAGAGGTAGAGAAGATGGGTAAAAAGGCTCATGATGGTACGACGCTATTCGCGAACGTTTCATTTTCTGTCAACAGAGACGAAAAGATTGCCTTCTATAGCCGTACCACAGGTGCCGTTACCGCTTTATTTGGAATATTGGCGGGTGAAATGGAACAGGATAGCGGTAAGTTTGATTTTGGGCAAACGATCATTTCTGAGTATCTCCCCAACGAAAACGAAGCTTACTTCAGTGGAGCCCAAGACCTAGATCTAGTTAGTTGGCTTTGGCAGTATGCCCCAGAAAATGATGAGACTGACGAACAGTTTATTCGTGGTTTCTTGGGCCGCATGCTATTTTCGGGTGAAGAAGTCCACAAAAAGTCTAGCGTTCTCTCAGGAGGCGAAAAGATGCGCTGTATGATGTCCAAAGTCATGCTCAAGCATCCCAATTTCATCCTCATGGATGAACCGACCAATCACTTGGACCTCGAATCTATTCAAGCGCTCAATAAGGGTATGCAAGAATACGAAGGCAATATCCTGTTCACCTCTCATGACCAGCAATTGATGAACTCAATCGCGACTCGTGTGATCGAATTGACTCCTAATGGTGTCATCGACCGCTACCTACCCTTTGATGAGTATATTCGCTCTGAAGACATCAAGGCATTACGCGACAAGATGATGGAAGGTGCGATGATGTAGCATCACCAGATTTCAATATAAAATCGGCCTCTGAGATCTATTCTCGGAGGCCGATTGCTTTTGGTGGATTCTTTTTCGTCCGCTTCGCGGAACGATCATTTCGAACGAGCGCAGAGGTGAAAAATCTCGCACACATTCATTCCGCAGAATCCCGATAGCCAGACATGAATTGGGAAATCGGAGACTTCTCTCTTCGGTTTGAAGGCGTGCCTGCACGCGAGGCGATCTACGTCCTTCGGACCGATATAGCGTGTCAAACGATTGTGTGAAACGTCTCTAGCGTTCTGCGAAGCAGCCAAACAAAAACGCTGACAGAAAATCAAGTAATCTGCCAGCGCTAAATGCTATAGAAAGGAGAACCTATTTATTCTCCGGCTCTTCCATCACGCGATTTTTCACGTATTTCTCTAGCCATTGATCCTGCTCCCAAAGTAGGTGTAGGATAGACTCTTTAGCCGCATAGCCATGACTTTCTTTGGGAAGTATAACCAAACGAGCCGTAGCACCCATACCTTTAAGTGCATTGAAATAACGCTCACTTTGCATCGGGTAAGTACCTGAATTATTATCAGCCTCTCCATGCACCAACAATAATGGCGTTTTCATCTTATCAGCATTCATGAAGGGCGACATCGTATTGTAGACATCTGGCGCCTCCCAATAAGAACGTTCTTCGCTCTGGAAGCCAAATGGAGTCAGCGTCCGATTATAGGCTCCACTACGGGCAATACCTGCTGCAAATAGGTTTGAATGCGTCAATAAGTTTGCTGTCATAAAGGCTCCATAAGAGTGCCCACCGACTGCAACTCTGTCCCGATCAATATAGCCTAGCTCATCTACCGCATCGATAGCAGCCTTAGCATTCGCGACTAGCTGAGGAATAAAGGTATCATTAGGCTGATCTTCCTTCTCTCCGATAATTGGGAATGCAGCGTTGTCAAGGACGACATAGCCACGCGTCACCCAATAAACCATCGAACCATAATAGGGATAGATAAAGCTATTGGGATTAGAAGTGGACTGTGAGGCGCTATTTTTGTCTTTGAATTCGCGCGGATAAGCCCACATGATCATCGGCATTTTTTCCTTGGCGTCCATATCATAGCCGACAGGAAGGTATAGCGTACCCGAAAGCTCAAGTCCATCATCACGCTTATACTTGATCACTTCTTTGTGGACGTCTTGTAAACTCTTGAAAGGATTGGTAAAAGCCGTAACTTGCTGCAAATCATCCTTCTTGATGTTGCGGATATAGTAGTTAGGATACTCTGTCGGCGACTCGATACGCACGAGGATTTCCCCATTTTTCATATCTATCGCAGAGTTCAAACTCTCTTTTTTATCAGTATAAGCAGACTGGTACAAACGTTTGGTAGACAAGTCTTTAAGGCTCAGCTTATCAATGAAAGGAAACTGGCCCTCATCCGAATAGCCTGCTCCCATCAAAAACAGATTGTTTTTATCCATTTCTAAGACCGAGCGTCCATATTCATTTCGCTTACTGACAAAGCTACCAGGATCACTATAACGGTCTTGATAATTGCGATCATATAGGAGTTTAGGTTCCTGTGTCTGATCCGAAGGGTTGAATATATAGGTTTTTAGATTACGAGTATTCCACCAATAATCAGTCGCGATTGCCATCTCATCACTGGCCCATTGGATGTTATTGAAGCGTTGCTGAGTTTTGAGAAGAGAGACCGCTCCATCGCGGAAGGGCGCGTCCATTTGAAATACTTCATCACGGTATTCCACTTCCATTTCAGGATCACCGCCATCCAAAGCTTCAGTCCAGACCAAAGTAGATGGACGATCACTACGCCATTGCATACTTCTGCGGCCTGTACGCACCGCCATAAAGCCCTTAGGCATCTCTTCTATCAATGGGATCTCGTTGACAACACTGATCTGCTTCCCAGAACGCTCGTAGACAACGGTTTTCTGGGGAAAACGATAATAAGGTACGATATAAGAAAACGGGCGGTGAATAGTCGTTACCATCACATAACTACGGTCAGGCGAAAGGGAAACTGAACTATACATGGCACTTTCCATCCATTCTTTACTCCCACCATTCAAATCGACTTGATGTAATTCTGAATAGGCTAATTGCTCGAAATTATGCTCATCTATATTATTTTTGAGCAAATCTTGATAGGTACGGTTTTGGGCTTTGGCACCATCGCTTTTAGAGATTGTCGGCCCTGCCGGAACGCTGGTACCCGTATTGATCAGGTCTTGGCGATCCTTGGGGATAAACTTGACCAACATCTTTTCGTCATCTAACCAGCGGATAGGATTACCCATATTGGCATTGACATTCGCTTCTGTGATTTTTTTCACTGAGGCACTGGCAACATCCAATACCCAAACTTCAACTCCTGCTTCTACTGTATTGGTACAAGCAATTTTGGTTTGATCAGGCGACCAATTGAAGTTAGAGAGACGAGGCTCTTCAGGTAAACCGTCAATCTGTACTGCCTCTCCCCCACTCACTTTTTGAACTTTGAGGTTTTTATAATAGGTAGTCCGGCTACCAATATTAGTGTTAGGGTTGATACGAAGACCTGCAAGACGCATTTCTTTTTCAGAAAGCGTGGCGAGACTTTTATAAGTATCGCGGTAAAGCAGAATCATATTTTCTGCTTCGACATCCATGATAACACCCGGAGCGAGGGGGACGTCCACCAACTCGAGTATTTCGGTAGGAGGTTTTTGGTAGGATAAGTTTTCTTGTGCGATCAATGGTGCTACAAATAATAATAAGAGAGGAAAGAGTAAGTACTTCATTGTAGTAGAGCTTGAAGGGTGAGCCAAAAATAAAAACTGCAGTATGTAAAATCGGAAAGGAATCGCTCCTTTTCAAATTTACATGCTGCAGTTTGACTCTGGCATTTGAATTCTGCCTATCGAAATCCTACTTACGGCGATTTTGCATCATTTGCATTTGGCTCATACTACGTGCCATTTTACCGGAGCGGCCAGCAGCATTCATTTTCTTCATCATCTTTTTCATCTGCTGAAACTGGTTAAGCAATTCATTCACTTCGCGAACGCTACGTCCACTACCAGTTGCAATACGACGACGACGTGAACCATTGAGAAGTTGCGGTTTAGATCGTTCTTCTCTCGTCATAGATTGGATGATCGCTTCAATATGCTTAAAGGCATCATTGTCGATATCCATATTACGGGTCATCTTGCCCATACCTGGAATCATACCAAGTAGGTCCTTGACGTTACCCATCTTTTTGATGGCTTTGATCTGCGAGAGAAAATCATCAAAATCCAGCTCATTTTTGCGGATTTTGCGCTGTAATCGCTCTGCTTCTACTTGATCAAACTGCTCTTGCGCTTTTTCTACAAGTGAGACTACATCACCCATACCGAGGATGCGGGTAGCCATACGCTCTGGATAAAAGAGCTCTAAAGCATCTAATTTTTCTCCATCAGAGATAAATTTGATTGGCTTATCAACTACCGAACGAATCGAAATGGCAGCACCACCACGTGTATCACCATCCATTTTGGTGAGCACTACCCCATCAAAATTCAAGCGTTCGTTAAAGGCTTTGGCTGTATTTACGGCATCCTGTCCAGTCATGGCATCAACCACAAATAGAATTTCATCAGGATTGATAGCAGACTTCACATCAGCGATCTCGCTCATCATTTGTTCATCTACTGCCAAACGACCGGCGGTATCCACGATGACCAAATCTTTGCCATTTGCCTTAGCGTGCTTGATGGCGTTTTTCGCAATATCGACAGGACTCTTGTTTTCCCGCTCATGGTAAACATCCACACCGACCTGCTCACCTAAGACTTCCAACTGATCAATCGCAGCAGGACGATAAACATCACCCGCTACTAGCAGAGGATTTTTGCCTTTACTCTTGAGGTATTTGGCAAGTTTACCAGTAAAAGTCGTTTTACCAGAACCCTGTAGACCGGCAATCAAAATAACCGTAGGAGGGTTTTTGGCAGTGCTAATGCCTTCATTTTGCCCACCCATCAATTTTGTCAACTCGTCTTGGACGATTTTGATCATCAATTGACCCGGCGAAACAGAGATCAATATCTCCTGTCCCAAAGCCTCTTCTTTTACCTTAGCGGTAAAGTCTTTGGCGACTTTATAATTTACATCCGCGTCAATCAAAGCACGCCGAATTTCTTTCAGCGTTTCGGCAACGTTGACGTCAGTAATTCTTCCTTGGCCTTTCAGTTTACGAAAAGCGCCTTCTATATTCTGCTGTAAGCTCTCAAACATACGGTTTTGACCTATTTACTAAAGGGACCCAAAAATAAGAAAATTTGGCAAAATGCCCTAGTGAGATTTACTACAGTATCATAAGGCCGTTTTCATGCGTTTAGCTTGCCTCATTATGAGATTTCATCCCATACAATTGGTGTTTCCTATATCGCAAATGGTGATAAACTCTATCAAAAAAAAGGCAGCAGGAACAAATTCCCACTGCGTGAATGATGAGTAGCTATAAATCGAGAGATTTTATTACGCGATCTGACGCTCAAGTTTTTGGGGGTATACCGCTGCGCGGAACGATAGAAAAACGGGGCCAAGGCTAAGAGTAGGAGCGTTCCACCGAAGGTGAAGCACTAAAGCAAAGCACCATCATGATCATCGTCCTCTTCTGGCAAAGACTCGAAATAAGCATATCCCCTCACTTCATACTATTTCTCAATTTGGACGCCATATTTCGTCCTGGATGAGAAAACTACCAGAAACCATATGCAGGTAGTTGGTTGAAAATGCCAAGTTTGCATTGCCGAGCAGGGCTTGTAAGGTTTTAGGTAGTCGTCTTCATTGTCTGAAGGCATAGCAGTCAATAAGCACTAAAACCGCTATCACGATCGGTATAAGCAGGAGCTTATTCATAATAAGGTTTATTCGAAAATAGGAACGGATTTATTCATGATTCTATTCAACTTGGCAAGGGTGTTGAGTATCAACCCTTTGGCCTTGTAAATTGCAGCAAATCTTATGCGACGGCTCCGCGTTTCGTCAGTACTCACCTTGCTTTTTTGGGGAGGATTAAACATTTCTCTAGCTCAAAATTCCAGACATGCTGATTGGCTCGACCTTTGGTTAGTCCAGACCCGTTATGCAGAAACTGATCGAAATAAGGATCAGCAGCTCTCCTATGGAGAAATGGAAGCTTTTCCAGAAGAATGGGCCTACTTTCTGGTTGATGAGTTTTTTGCCGAAGCAGATTTGGATCAGGACGGTTTTCTCAACGAGTTGGAAACCAAGCGACGTCTGGGAACGGCTCACAATTATAGGGTCGATCTAGATGCTGCCATTATAGCCCAACTAAGAGATAAATACCCGTTTTTCGATGAGGCCAAACTCGTCTATTACAAACGACATCCTGAACTCACGGAGAAATTGTTTAAGAATCTGAGTTGGATGCGAATGCATCCGGATGTGGCTTATAAGCTAATGGCCTCAGCTGCCTGGTTGAATAGCAATCCTAATGTCATGAAGGCCTTCAATAGCAACCTCACTGGCCTGGCCGAACAACCTGCCATTGCCTTACGCTTCTACGAGATTTCAAACTTAAATCGTTTTTGTGGTCCGGACCGGGGTTGGAGAAGGGGGCACAAAGCTTTAATGGCTGAACACAGAAGAGAGCAGAACTTTAGCTTTAGAATCAACTTTTGGGATGAAAATATTCCTGAACAGGAATCCATCGCGGCTCAGACCGAACCCAGACTTGCCAGTCCACTCCCTCCAGAAGCAGAGGTCCTGGAAGAGGAAGTACGAAAGCTGGAAGCAGAACTCCTCAAGCTGATCAAACAAGTACAGTCTGAAAACGAAGTATTAAAATCTGCTGAGAGGGGCCTCAAACAACAAATAAAGGAGTTAAATCAAGCCTTGAACCTTGCTACCCTAAATCCTGGTCAGCAGTCCTATCTCTTATTGAAAGGGACATTAATAGAACTCACTACTGCAAAAAACCTCCTAGAACAACAGTTAAATCAAACAATTTTAGCGCAAAGAAATACGCAGATCCCAGGGAGGAATAACGAGGATGAACTGGAAAAACAAAAAACAGAGCTCCTCCGGCTGGAAGAAGAAAACAGTCGATTGACCCAGCTTATTAGAACGAATTCCAATGACCTTCTTGTTGAATACGACCTTCAGGAAACACATGTACTTCAGCTTCAGCAGGTGATAGCTCGCATGGGGAGTCAACTTGAGGTGGGAGATGAAAACCAGGTATCCCAGGCAGAGATAGATCGCTATCAAACGCAAATTTCCCAGCTTAGTCAACAGCTCGCCACCGCAAATACAGACCTTGCAAACTTAAGTCGTTCATGGAGAGCCATGTCGGCGAACCTCACCACCGCAAATCAGGAAAGAATCACTCTTCGCGAATCGCTGCAAAATCTCCAAACCCAACAAAAGGTTCAGACACAACAAGTCAATCAGAGACTGGAGCAACAACAAGATCAACGGCTTAAGTATCAGTCTCTTCTCACTCAAAACCGTGCTCAACAACAGGAAATCCAACTTCTGAACGGCACCATTGCTTCCCTTGAAGGACAACTCAATGCTCAGCCTGATCCAGATGAAATGAAGAATTACATTTCCCAGTTACAGGAGGAAAATGGAATACTGGCCACAAAATTGCAATCCACCTCTCAGGAAAGTATAACAAAATCACGTAGGCAGAGCGCCCAGAGAGATTCCCTGTTTGCAGAGGTAAAGAAACTCCAAGGACTTAATTATCAACAAGATCAGGAGATCCTTTCTATGAAAGGACAGTTAAGTGCTTCCCAACAAAGCGCTTCAGCCGCCACCTCTCAGCAACAATTGCAAAGCCGCATCAATGAGCTTGAGACTCAGTTATTGGGACAACAAAACAGAGAACAAGAACTGACCACCTCTATCAAAGCCAAACAAACTGAGATTACACAATTGGAATTGCAGTTGAATAATATTGGCAAAAAGGACAATGCCAACTTAGCCCAGCAGCAGCTTTTGGAAAACCGTATTATCACACTCGAAGGGCAACTTGCTACGGAAAGTGCAAAAAAAAGCCAAGATTTGATTCAGTTTCAAAACATGCAGGATCAGCATAAGATCCTACAGGCACAGCAAAAAAATACCATTCTGACCCTCACGCAGGAACGTGATGCACTCCTCGCGGCAGCCAATGATGAACAGGAAAATGAAAATAGCCTAGCAGAGCAAACACTACTACAAAACCAGATCGAGAAACTGGAAACCCAGCTCGCTAAGCAAAACACGAAAAATCTCCTCGCCCAAACCGAAGCACAAAAACTACAAGAACAGCAAAATAATACAATCCTGATCCTCACGCAGGAACGTGATGCACTCCTCGCGGCAGCCAATGATGAACAGGAAAATGAAAATAGCCTAGCAGAGCAAACATTACTACAAAACCAGATCGAAGAACTAGAAACCCAGCTATCTAATGAGAAGGCACAAAAACTCACCCTTCAAACCGAATCAAAAAGACTACAGAAACAGCAAAATAATACCATCCTGACCCTCACGCAGGAACGCGATGCACTGCTGGCCGAAAAACAACAACTCCTTACGGCAGTCAATAGTCAGGAAAAAAATAATAGCAGGATGGCAGAGCAAACATTACTGCAAAAACGGATTGAGGAACTAGAAGCACAACTTGCTTCAGAGTCGGTAGCAAATAATCAGGCCGAGACTCAGTTTCAAATCCTGAAAAATAAACAAGAGCGCCTGCGGGAAGAACATAACAATAGTATTCAGATTCTGACTCAGGAACGGGATTCTCTGGTGGCGGAAAAACAACAGCTCCTTGCTTCAACCCATAATCAACAACTGGAAATAGAGCGCCTTGAACAAACGCTTAGTTTGCAAAAAGAACAAAGTAGTGGTGAAGGCCCAAGTCAGGAACAAATACTGCAAGGTCAAATCGACGATCTGGAAGGTGAGTTAAAGTTAGAACTCGCAGACAAACAGGATGCTGAGGATCTGCAAAAAATTCTGCAGGGCCGT